>JAFUGT010000154.1 GCA_017469275.1 Lachnospiraceae bacterium | reverse complement strand
TCAAGAATCTTAGCAGCTTCATGTACCTGCTTATCAATCTTCTCCTTAGTAACCTTTCTCAACTTAAGACCGAATGCCATATTATCATATACTGTCATATGCGGATACAAAGCATAACTCTGGAATACCATTGCGATATCTCTATCTTTAGGCTCGACATCGTTAACCAACTTATCTCCAATCCACAATTCTCCTGAGCTGATATCCTCAAGACCTGCAATCATACGAAGTGTTGTAGACTTACCACAACCTGATGGTCCAACGAAGATTACGAACTCCTTGTCCTCAATCTCAAGATTGAAATCCTTAACCGCATTAAATCCGTTAGGATAAATCTTGTAAATATTTTTGAGTGATAAACTAGCCATTTTATTTTCCTCCTTGGGTTATATAATTTCTTTCTGACTAAAAATCATAATGCTATGATACATCATTTGCTTTTCAAATGAAATATTATTATTCAACAAATAAATTTTAAATTCTTTGTTCATTCTGTCAAAAAGAAAAACTTTATCATAAAAATGCACATTTTTTTCTTCGTTTTATTATCTAAAACTACCTATATACTTATTTTTCGTAATAATTTTGAAACAAAATAATGACAATTATTTATTAAATAAAACACTTCTAAAAATCATTTGGTGTTATTGCACTAAAACTTTTGTGCAATAACACCAACGAAAAACAGTCTTAAATTCTATAAATTATTTATCTCTTTTGATTCTAAGTTTCATTTTGATGTTATTAAACAGATTTTTGCCACTGTTATCCTTCTGAAACCACTTATATATATTACCAATCTTTAATTTTTCAATAGATTCCGGCACCTTAGCTTCTGAAACCACCTTGTTATACAGAACATTTCCGGTAAAAAGTATCAGTCCGGCATTCATTTGACTTTTATAATTTTTCAGCAGTTCCAATTGCATATTCTCATTTAACGCTAAAATAAGAACATCAGGTGCAATTGAGTTAATCTCGTTAACAATGTGTTCATAAGATGAATCCTGTTCAGTAAGATAAGTTCCCGAAAGTGTAAGATATGACCATTTTTCATGGATACTATCCTGTACAGAAGTATATTGGGCTTCACTTCCGGCTATCAATTGAAGTTCACAACCGTTTTCAACCGAATAATCAAATATACGGTCAAAAAAGGACTCAAGGAAAAAGGGATCTCTTTTATATCCCAAAACCTGATCTATACTTGAATTGACACTTGCAGTACCCGGTAATATCATGTCACAATCTTCTAAAACATTGTCATTCTCCTCGTTATTCTCAAGGATGATCAGCGTTTCACTGTTGACAAAATATGCCACTCTACAGCTCTCTTCTTCAATAAACCCTATGGCCGCATCACTTGCAGCATTTGTAGATGCGATATCCACCGCAATACCTAACAAACGGACTCTATCCTGCATTGTAACATCCCCAAATTATTGTACCGAAACATCGTTAGATCCAATAACAATAAATATCTCAACCCCACTGGTAGAAACATCAATTCCCGAATCCAATGTTCCCACCTCAATAACTGCATCTGTAAAATATGGTAACAAATCCTTCCCCATTCCCTCTTCAGGAACATAAATCTTTGTCTGAGCATCCTTTGATAAACTGTAATTACCTTTAGAAACATTGGTAAATCCTTCACTTGAGAGCTTATTCATCCATCTTGATGCCAAACCATTAGTCTTGGTACTGTTAAGTACTAAAATCTTTTTATCTGTAGAAGGAACATCCATAGCTTCAGTTGTAGGTTCCTCAGTAGTTACTTCCTCTGTAGTAATCTCTTCAGTAGTAACCTCTTGTGTTGTAGCCTCTTCCGAAGAATCGCTGTCCTCAGCGTCTTTTGCATTTTCTTCATCAAGCATTGCCTGAAGTTCTTCATCGCTATATGTAGATGTCTGTTCTGTAGTGTTCTCTGCCACAGCCTTCTTGTCACTTCTTACTTTAATAACAAAAAAAGCACAAAAACCTATGATCAATATTGCCATAAGTACTACCAAAGACCGTAAAAACTCTTCCCCAAACAACTTAAGCATTGTCTTCTTATCCATTATTCTGCCTCCTAATATAAATTATGTTAATTACAATTCTACACAATCTTAGTTATTATATCATTGTTATCTTTTCTTTTCAACCTTTTCGTTATATACTTAATAAAAAGGAACCGAAATAGAAAAGGAGAATCATCATGCATACTACCGCAATAATTACAGGAGCATCCCGCGGAATAGGAAAAGCTTGTGCCCTAAAAATGGCTGAACATTTTGATAATATTGTTATTAATTCATGCCATAATAAGGATGCTCTTCATAATGTAAAAAAAGAAATCGAAGAAAAGGGAAAGAACTGTTTGGCTTTTGTAGGAGATATAGGCGATTACGATTTCGTAAAATCAATGATTTCCGAAACCATTCAAGAATATAAAAGAATTAATCTTCTTATCAACAATGCCGGCATATCTTATGTTGGTTTATTGACTGATATGACAATTGATGACTGGAATAAATTAATTCAGACAAATCTCACATCTGTTTTTAACTGTTGCAATTTAACCGTCCCTCATATGGTAAAAGAAAAATCCGGACATATCATTAATATTTCCTCTATGTGGGGACTAAATGGCGCATCCTGTGAAGTGGCATACAGCGCTTCAAAAGGAGGGGTCAACGCCTTCACACAGGCATTGGCAAAAGAACTTGCGCCAAGCAACATTTCTGTAAATGCTATCGCTTGCGGTGCAGTTGACACTGAGATGAATTCATGTTTTTCGAAAGAGGAATTAAATGTTCTATGCAATGATATACCTATAGGAAGACTTGCAACTCCTAAAGAGATAGCAGATACAGTGTATTTGATTTACAATAGTCCGGCATATTTGACCGGAGAAATAATAAAAATAGACGGTGGTTATATGTAAACCACCGTCCTTAGGTTATTCATTATTGTGATACCGCATATCTTGTTATAGAATCATTTGTCTGCGGTGCAACTGTATCATTATCATCCTGATATGTTGCTTTCTTGAGAACTCGTCCAACTCCACAGTATTTTCTGTACTTATAATTAGAAATCACAATTCCTGTAGACTCTGTAGAAGCATGTACAACTTTACCATTACCTATATATAATGCTACATGCGAACAACTTCTCTTACTGCTTCCATAAAAAATCAAATCACCAGGCTGAATATTCTTCATCTTAACATGTTTAGTATCTACCATCTGCTGATATGCGTTATGGAAAAGTTTATATCCAAATTTCTTATAAACCGAAAGGGTAAATCCCGAACAATCTGCACCTTTTGTCAGGCTTGTACCACCATAACGGTATGGATTACCAACGAACTGTAAAGCATAGCTGACTACTTCTTTCTGTTCCTTAGACATTCCCTCTAAATCTACTACTACAACTTTGCATGTATACTTCTTTCCATCCGCTTTAGCCGTTATCTTAGCCGACCCAACCGATACAGGTGTAACAACTCCGGCACTATCGACCTTAACAACCTTCTTATTAGAACTCTTCCACTTAATAGTAGTATCTATCTCTATATCATCATCAGCAGTAACCAGTCCATCATCCTCTATAACAGGTGTACGATTCAATATCTCCAAACGTTCTTCGTCATCCATCCCCATAACAAGTTTGGTCTTGTTGAGTGTATATTTGACTTTAGCTGCACTAATTCTGTCCGTAAATGAAAAAACAAATCCAATCGCAATTAAAAGTGTCAGTAATGATAATAACTTGCGCTTCATATTATGTATAAACCTTCCTTATCTTTCTTGATCACGATAATTATTTTAACATGTCGCCTTACGACTCCATGTTGTTTTCGCAAAAGTGTTGATTTTCTGTGCAAGCACAAAATCAACACCTTTGCTCATTTTAACATATTTTAAGAATAATGCAACCCCTTTTTTAATATTTTGTAACAGTTTTGTAACAATTCGTTACAAGAATATACTATTCCGGATATATCATTCGGCTTTCGTCAATATCTGATAACACATCGTAATATTTTGCCGCCACATAACGGGCCATAGGAAGATTCATGTCAAGATAATTACCACAATCTCTTGCACAGGCTCCCGGAACATCTCCTTCAAAGTCCTTCATAAATTCATACATTTCTTTTACAATATCTATTACATCCTTTGATTCATAATCACCGGCCAAAACCATATAAAAGCCGGTTCTGCACCCCATAGGTCCAAAATATATTGTCTTATCCTTATAAACAGGATGATTGCGCAAAAAAGTGGCTCCCAAATGTTCTAATGTATGTACCTCGGCAGTATTCATTACCGGCTCATAGTTTGGTCTTGTCATTCTAAGATCAAAGGTTGTTATCACTTCACTTCCTACATGATCCTTTCTTGAAACATATACTCCGGGAAGCAGATTAAGATGATTAACTGTAAAACTCGCTATTTTTTCCATACTATTTATCCTTTCCTTTGTTTATATACTCTTTATTACTTTTCCATAGGAATAACTAATTTATTAACAAATATGTTCTCTTTTTCATACGCTTCAAACTTACCGTTATGAAGCTTCATGATTCGCTCGCAAGTAACCAATCCGATTTTTGTACTTTCATGTGGATCTATATCGTCACCTATTACATTGCAAATTTCAATATGTAATTCCTGATTTTCTATAAAACAAGCTATCTCAATTGTACTCTCATTCTCTGCATATTTGCTTATATTAGATAATATATTATTGAGTACTCTTCTCATATATTTAGAGTTAATCAGACAATTACCGGCCTCAGTGCCAACTCTGTTATCACCGCTTATCCTGTATCCTTCCTCCTCAAGACCTAAGAACTGGTTTTCTATCAGATCTGCCACCAGTTCAAATGCCGGAACAGGTTCAACATCTATCGTACGTTGTTCTTCCTCATAAACAAGAAAATACTCAAATAATTCATCAGACAGTTCCCTTATCTCTCCGGTCTTTTGAATTGACAAATCAAGATAATGTTTTCTCTTTTCTTTATCATTGCTCTTATCCATAGATAATATCTCAAGATATCCGGTAAGAGTTGTCAACGGTGTCCTAAGATCATGCGACATGGCTGTAACAAGATTTTTGTTAGCCTGCAGAGCCTTCTGCTCCTTTATATTATTCTCCATAATTGAAAGCCTCATCTGGTCAATTCCCCTTGCAAGACTTCCTATTTCATCATTGCCCTTAATGGTTATAGGATACTCCAGATTACCACCTTCAAGTATACCAAGCTCTCTTTCCAACTGCTTAATATAAACCAGTTTTCTGTTGATCAATCTTGTAAAAATGATAACAAAAACTATTATTCCCAACACAGTAGAGAGTGCCAGTACATAATATCCGTAATTATAGAAATCATAACAGAACATGTCTACTCTGACAATTGTGCCGTCAGATAACTCCAACTTATAAAAGTAATCAAAGTCCAAAGCCTTATTATCTTCCTCTTCCAAGACATCCTCCGGCTCAACATTATCACTGTAACTATAATCCGAATTAAATATCATTTTCTTTTTCAAATAGACAGAAAAATATACTAACGCATTGTTATCCGCCCATTTTTCAAGCAAGGAAATATTAGAAGTCGTTATCTCATTATCATAGACGTAGCGTTGCAATTCTTCCATATGTTTTAATTGAAAAGTTCGATTCATCTCCTGGCTGTCAAAAGTATGATCAATATAATAATTACCCAAATCGGAGATAAAATAGGTAATCACTATCGCCACTACTCCTGAAAGCATGATACAGCCCAGCAATTTCCATAATAATTTTGTCTTAATTGCATCTAATACTTTAGACAACCCTATATCCCCTTCCCCAACTGTTGTGCAGATACTTAGGAGTAGGTCCGGTATCACCCAATTTCTTTCTTATATTTCTAATATGAACCATAACTGTATTTGTAGAATTAGGTAAAAATGCTTCTTTCCAAACATTTTCATAAATCTCCTTTGCAGTAAATATACGATTTCTGTTAGAGGCAAGAAGCAGCAAAATCCTGTATTCTATCTCCGTCAATGGTATAGTCTCTCCATCCCTTAGAACCTGCTGAAGTTCTTTATCTAGAACTATATCCTGAATAACTATCTGAGAATCATTTTTATCCCCGGTATTTTTCATATGAGGTCTCTTTAAAAGAGCTTTCACTCTAAGCAATAATTCTGTGGAAGAAAATGGTTTTGTCAGGTAATCATCTCCCCCCGCCTCAAAGCCTTCCACCATATCCGACTCAGCAGATTTTGCAGTCAGAAAAAGAATTGGTACATCAGCCATTTCTCTTATCTTTGCACAGGCATCTATTCCGCTTAACTTCGGCATCATCACATCTAAAATAACAAGACTTATCGATTCATCATACTTCTCAACAGCTTCCTTCCCATTAATCGCAAAGATTACCTCATACCCCGCATTTTCCAACATTATTCTGACAACATCCCGAATATCTTTTGCATCATCCGCAACAAGAATCTTAATACTATTTTCCATCGTTATACCTCTTTTTGACCATCTCTGCTTTTTCTGTAAACGACTATGCTAAGCTCGCCTATCGTCCTTTGGACTCTTGGAGTTTCATTGTAAAATCTTTGAGAAGCAACAGTTCATCCTCCGGCATTTTAGTAAAGCCGGATAATTCCTTTAACGTAGGCGGTTCGCCATTTTCCTCTGTCAAAAAAGTCTCTGCCTCATGTACAAGACTAAGCTTTCCTACAAGTGTATTTTCCTGCTGCTTTACACTATCCCATTCTGAAATATAATCCATTATACCCTTTTCTATTACTTTATATAAATCAGCTTCAATCTCAGAAAACTCTCTTTCAGCATCAGAACAGTCAGGTGTCCCACACAGTTGATTGAGTCGCATTAACAACGCCATGTTGCCTTCCTGTATAAGATCCTCCACTTTTGAATGGATATCCATATACTTCTCAGCTATTCCTAACACCTTCCTCAGCCATACGGTAGATAAAGTCTCTATGACCTCGCTTTCACCTGAAAAAAGGCGTTTATATAGTTCCATTATTTCTTTTTCCGAATATGTTTGAAGTAACGATAAATCTTCCATGTACGCTTTAAGGACCTTAGAGTTCTTCGAAGCTTCATCAATCCCGGTCTCTCCATTATCATCCTCCATACTATTATCTGTACTGCCATTATCATACTCGTCATCCATATTATTTAGATACTCGAGTACCAGTTTCTTCTGTCCAAAAGACAAATCCATATCATCGAAATATGCCATAATCTCTTCTTCGGACATAGGTGATTCAGAAGTTCTGATTATCTTCGCAACTTCTCTTAAAACCTCTGTAAATGTATTCTGATCCGTCATTAATATTACCTTCCGTTTATTTTATATACGATTCTTTCTAAGTATATCCAGTGTATGTGCACCTGCACCAATCAAATCTTTTCTTTCACAGACAGATAAATGATATCTTATATACTCATTAAATGTATCCTCATCCATGGCATTGATAATCGGTCTCATATAATCAGTCGGCCCATCAGGCGAGATTATCTTAATACGTGATAATCCTGCCGCTTCATTAAGACTGTCAATATCCTCAATCCGTACATAATCGTACAAATCCTTTTCTGAGGAAACGGAATGAAAATCTTCTGTTAATCTTCCGCCATCCATACACTCTTTAAGTTTACCCTCCTTAAAGGCATACATGAGTACACAATACTCATTCATACAGTATGCGACCATAACAGTTCCACCGGTCTTTGTGACACGTTTAGCCTCTGACAATGCTTTAACTTTATCTTCAAAGGAAAATAAATGATACATCGGTCCGAAAAGTAATGTCACATCAAAGCTCTCGTCATCAAAGCGTTTGAGATTCATCGCATTTCCCTGATAAGCCTTAACCGAACTTCCTTTTTGCTTGAGTATTCCCAGATTATATCTGACCAATTCTACCGCCGTTACATCATATCCCTCTTTGGCAAGTGCAACGCTGTACCTACCCGTACCCGCACCGATATCTATTATCTTAGGTTCATCATATTCCGCTAACACTTCATGAATGTACTTCATTGAGGTTATGTATTCAACCTGTCCATGCCGGGATAGTAAACGTTTATCCTCATTGAATTTGTTATAATATTTTTCCAGTTCTGTCATCTGCTTAGCCATATATTCTGCCCGTATTTCTAATATTATGATATAAGTGTCAAAAGTCATAACTGCTTTGTGCTTACATAATAAGCAGTATGAATTAATGGTCTACGCTCCGCTTCGGTCCGTGCAGAACGAATGCCCGTAACCGGCAAATCTTATGCACGCTTCAGAAGCTGTGACCACCTCCGCCACCGGAACTGTGACCTCCGCCTCCTCCGCCACCTCCGCTGTGACCTCCGCCGCCTCCGGAGCTGCCTGTTTCAATCGGGTCATATTTCTTAGTTTCGTGTGTGAATACCGCCTTAGCATTGTTAATCTCTTTATTGACAAACATACCGTCAAGCAGTTCATTTCTGCTCGGTGTTTTTGCTCTTGCATATAATCTGACAACGATATAATTAACAAGCAAAGAGCACACAAGTGCCAAAAGTATATTACTTACGTACTTCATCGGCTGTGCTATTCTTCTTCCGTCTAACAGTGTATATATCTGCGAGAACGCTTCAGAAGCACATTTATAATACTCAGAATCAGATGCGTAGGTGTACACATTGTCCGTTATAGTATTGGCATAGGACTTTGTTATTATCTTATAGATTTCCCCATCACTGAAGATATATATTTTTCTGTTGTCCATATCTATAAGAAACAGCACACCACTGTCAGCATCGAATTTGTTATGGTAATAACCGCTGGCATAACTTTCAACACTGCTCGAATTGGCGTCTATAGAATTAAATGCTGCATTGCCATAGGCAGTAATCTTTTCCATTTCTGAGAGAAGATCATTTTTCTCTGATTCATTTAACAGATTCGCCTGATCATCGATAAATGCTCTGTATCCATTATCAGAGTTGACATATTCGTATAATTTCGAAGCATTTGTTTCATCCACTTCATCAGTATCGCCAACCGACTCCGTATCTTCGCCGACCTCTGCCCCGGTTGTATCAGCAATGTCATCTGCTGTATCTGAAGCCAACACACCATATGGCAATAATAATGTCGCCATAAGACAAATACATATCAAGCCGATTATACTTTTTCTTGTTATCTTTTTAGTTCCATAAGATAAATATGCTCTCATACCATTATGCATTGTCATCACCTCCCTGATAATCGAACTGAGGTAATTTTCTTGTTGCATAAATGTTATAACATCCAATGAGATCTATAAGAGCAACCGCAATAGCAACAAGCATTAGAATTACTACAGAATAGTAGTAGGCATCATGTACAGGATTTGCAGCTCCCACTGTCAGAGCTATGGAATCAGCTATAAGTACATACAATGTAGCCGGCAACCCCTTCTTAGCATCAATACGCTTTATTTGTCCAAAATTCGAGATAAGACAGATAATGACGGTCACCAGCGACACCATACATGCAGCCACTTTCCCAAAGAAGGCAATAATACCAATAATTATCGTAAATGCCGGACCCGCAAAAACAAGTATAGCAAACATTATCAAAATAGTCTTAAGGGTATCATCCTTTTTCTTGGTTTTCTTTTTTTCCGGATTCTTATTCTTTGTTTTAGCAGATTTTCCCGGCGGTTCAATTCCCGCTGCCTTTGCAGCTTCTCTTTCTTTCTTTTCTTTTCGAATCCTTGCAAGTCTGTCCGCTTCCTGCTTACCTTTATCATCCTCACCATTTTCTTTGGTTGCAATCTTCTTAAGCTCCACCGTATAAATGATTCCTACTATCATCGCAAGCACTGCAACGAATGATACTAATATAGTCGGAATTATTGTAAGAAAAGCATTCAGCAGGAAGAAAATCGGAATTGCTATTACCAATGCTCCAATAAGAAATTTGGGTATTGATACCGGAAGATCCGCAAAAATCTTACCCGTCTGTCCGTTGACCGTAGCATAGGAAACGCGATCACCATTCTTATACGACATGAACCATACCGGAAACATCGCAAGATCACATGATTCCAATGTCGTATTAAAACTGTTACTTGGATCCTTCGGAATCGAAACAGAATACTTTGAAAATTCCTTATTCTTCTTAACAAATTTAGACGTCTCATCATTGGCTATCGCCTTAGCATCAGCACTGTATAATTTTTTATCCAAATCATTGGTATCAGCATAAAAGCCACTCAGTATGGAAGGTGTAAATTCCTTCATATTCTTAACATCATATGGAGCTATACTCTCACTTATACGATCTGCAAAAGAGGATGAGCCGTCATAGGATATTCCCTTATAATATGCATCAAGCTCTCCCGACAAATCATAATGTTTTGTAATTATATAATCTCCACTTCTATGGCTCTTGCTGCCATTTAGTAAGAGATGAGTTTTTTGGGAATAGAAATACACCCAGTATGGCATATATATTCCGCGAAAACCATTAACCTTATCCGGATTCTTAAGATGAGAAGGTGCATATATGAACATTCTCATTAGCTTCTGATATTCACGCTTACAATCTTCTTTTGTCTTTTGAAACGGAATTATATAATTCGGTTTTTTCTCCCTTGTTATACGACTTGAAAGTATCGTTGAGGCACCACAAAAGCTGCAGAACCCGGCTGCAGTATTATCAGTACTCAATATCTCTCCACCACATTGAGGACAGGTAAAAATCGTAACCTCAAAATCCTTCTGTTCTTCACCATCTTTATCCTTTGTAATCTTATAAGGATCATACTTGGCATTGCAATATCCGCAAGCAAGCTGCTGCGATTCGATATCGAACTTCAGATTACCCCCACATGCAGGACAATCATACATAAGTTGCACCCCCCATTCTCTTTCAAAATAATATCTATTGTAACATAGATTCTTATAAACTGCCACACCAAAGATGCAAACATTAATTTTTCAAATGTATTACAAGTGGCATTAAAACAAAAATCAGTTGTATAGATTCTATTTATAACCAAAAGGAGGACCGACAAGTCCTCCTTTAGTCACGTATAGATTCTCGAAATCTTGAACCTATACATTTATTTCTTTTGGCTATTTAGTACGAAAACAACTGTACCCAGTATTGTCTTCCTGCAACTGTAACATGACCGACTCCCAATTTTGTATATGTAACATTCATTATATTGGCCCTATGTCCGTCACTGTTCATCCATGCGTTCATCACCTGTTCCGGAGAAGTCTGGCCCCAGGCAATGTTCTCTCCTGCCGCAGTAAATCTTATTCCATTATCAGAAAGTACAGTGCTAAATTTTCTGCCGTCAGGTCTTGTGTGAGAAAATGAACTCACAATCTCATTTGCCCTTATCTGAGCCGCAGCGCATAAATCTGCATCCAGTTTTAGCGAATGAAGTCCGGCAGATGAGCGATTACGGTTGACTATATCTAAAACCTGTCCGGCGTTTATCTCCTGTTCTTCACTCATTGCACTTACTACCAGCTCCTCTTTATCTGTTTCATAAGATGTAGCAGCCTCTGTAGTTTTTTCCTTCTCAACATCTATCTGCTCCGTTGTCCCCTGTGTAGCACGCTGTTCTTTAGTCGTCTGATTCATCAGTCGTTCCACAGTTGATCTCTCGGCAGTGTACCGATTATCCGATTTCTCTGATGTACTTTGTGCAGATGCCTGCTCTGTTGTATTATTCTGCACTGTCGGCTTACATACACTATTGTTCTTTGGCACAGACTGACCGGCATTACTTCCTACCATGGATTGACGGCATGCTGTATCATCAGCCGCCTTTATTTGTTCTTTTGACTGTGTTTTCTTCGAACCATTACCTGTGATATATTTCTTTATTATGTCTGTTGCACTATTACATGAATTACCGTTACCACCAATTACGATCTTACATGTGTTTCCACTATTTCCATATTCGTTTTCATTCTTCGCGCTACAGTTATTGTCGGAGTTATTACAATTATTTTCAGCTTTATTACTATTATCATAGCAGTCGCCGCCACCAAATACTCTTTTGACACAATTACCATTGTTACAGCTGTCGTTATAAGATGCTCCCTGAGCACAATCACCGTTGTTACAGCTATTGTTACTTAATATGACATTTAAAGCATTATTATCCGAGTAGCTATCGCCCGCCATGCTCTGCGGACAGCTTCCATTTCCATTTAAACAATATCCTGCCGCCTGTACAGGCGAGTATATACTGACAGTCATGACAAACGTCATCATCGCTGCCACTATTTTACGATTTCTCATAACACCTTACCTCCTGTAAAAGTACAGCATCCATACAACTACATAGATACCGTTAAAGTTCTACACGATACACAACATCCCTTTAATAATATAATCTCACACCTTTCTTACAGTCCAATAATTCTCTGTTGTGTTACGCATATGTTAATTATGTTACGAAAAAATCATAACACAACATATTTCTAAATAATACCGGTAATGTTTACCACCCTTCCTGACGTTTTCTCATTTTTCTCCAACTATAATAGCCATATATATCATTTATCAAAAATACCACAAAGCAAAGTATCATCGTATAATAAGATGGTGTTTCAAGTGTAGCCAACACCCACAGGATAATAAGTATAATATCATTCAAACTGTAAAAAACAGCATAATACGGGCTGCGAAGCATTGTAAGCGTCGCGGCTGCGAAACTTGTAGTTATAGATATTGTGGAAAAAAACAGATTCGGTGTATCAAAATACCTAAGTATGTAATAAAACAACCAGGTGACAGCAATCGTGCTAAGTGTAAGTAATACCCACTTTTTCAAGTTCATGTGACTGACTTTCACCTCTCGCTCACTGTATGGATTTCTAAGCCAGGTGACAACAGAAAGTGCCGCAATCGGACCCGTCATTCCCACATATGTTATCATTTCTCCATAATATCTGAATTTGAAAGAAATGATTCCGTATAGTATAGAAAAAATCACCATCAGCACCTGACCTAATGCATCCCCTTTTGCGTTGAGAATAAGAGATGTTACTCCAACTATGGTTGCAATAAAGTTAAGCAAATCCTTGTTGGGATTGATAATAAATGTTATGGTGAGCAAAAGAACAGAGCACATCCATAATAATAATTCATATTTGTTCAGATTCTTAATTGATTGTATAATATTCATAATTCCCAAATTCCCTCCTACTATTATATACAGCTCACCTACACACCCTCGGAAATCTTTATATTTCTTTCCATAATCCGCCTTTACAATTATACTTTAAGAAAAAACAAAAGGCATCTGCACATATATCTTCTAAGACCTAACGATATATGAACAAATGCCTATATACATATCATAAAATGTATCGCATTTCCTACCCGGTGGCAGTGAGTATCATTATATAACCACGTTCACGCTGTTCGTTCAAACTGTGAATTATATAGCTTTGAATAAAATCCCTTCTTTGCAAGCAACGTCTCATGGTTGCCCTGCTCTATTATCTTACCGTCTTTCATCACAAGAATCACATCCGCATTCCTGATTGTTGACAGGCGGTGCGCCACAATGAAACTGGTACGTCCTTTCATCATTTTATTAAATGCTTCCTGAATCTGTACCTCGGTTCTTGTATCAATGCTTGAAGTCGCCTCATCAAGAATAAGCATCGGTGGAAGTAACAGCATAACACGAGTAATGCACAACAACTGTTTCTGTCCCTGACTTAGACTGTTGTCACCTATCACAGTATCCAGTTTTTTCGGCATACGGCGTATGAACTCCCAACTGTGCGCTTCTTTCGCCGCTTTGATTATCTCCTCATCCGTGGCATCGGGATTACCAAATGCAATATTCTCGCGAATCGTTCCGTTCTTAAGCCAGGTCTCCTGTAATACCATTCCGTAATTTCTCCGAAGCGAATGACGCTCCACATCCTTGATGCCCCAGTCATCAACCATGATTTTTCCACTATTCACATCATAGAATCTCATAAGCAGATTAATAAATGTTGTCTTACCGCATCCCGTAGGACCAACAATGGCAACCCTTGTCCCCGGCTCCACATCCAATGAAAAGTGTTCAATTAGTTTCTGTTTTTCTGTATAAGAGAAGGATACGTCATCAATCTTAACATATCCCTTTGCCATATCCATAATCTGTGGCGAATCCTTTTTTTCAGGTTTCTCCTCTATCAAGGCAAACACTCTTGAGGCACAGGCCAGAGCATTTTGCAGCTCCGTAATAACACTGCTTATATCATTGAAAGGCTTCATATACTGATTGGCATAGGCAAGCAACACTGACAGGCCGCCTACCGTAAGAGCTCCCGCCATAATCCGGTTCGCTCCCACTAATGCAACCAAAGCGTATATTACATTGTTGACAGCTCTCGTACTTGGATTGGTAAGGGAGCTGAAAAAAACAGCCTTTCTGGAATATTCCTGCAATTCCTTATTGAGCATATCAAAACGCTTTGCCGCTTTATCCTCATATCCAAAAGCCTTGACCACCTTCTGATTCCCTATCATTTCCTCTATAAGCGCTGTCTGCTCTCCCCTGGTACGGGTCTGTTTTTGAAACATTGTATATGTGTGGGTCGCAATAAACCTTGCCACTATAAAGCTTACCGGAGTAAGTGCAATAACCATCAGAGATATAGTTACATTTTTACTGAACATGAAAACTATCGTGACCAATATGGTTATAACTCCTGAAAACAACTGTGTAAAACCAAGGAGCAAGCCATCGGATAATTGATCCGTATCCGCAATAACCCTTCCCACAATATCACCGGTACTATGGGAATCAAGAAATGACAGCGGCAGCCTTTCTATCTGTCTAATTGCCTTAGCTCTTATATCTCTTACAACACTATACGCAATTCGATTATTGATTGCGTTCATGAGCCATGTTGCAACAGAGGTGATTATTATTAATGCCAGTGTCTTTGAAAGAAAATCACTAACCATATCAAAATCAACTTTTCCCGCACTTACAATTCCATCAATCGCATCACCAAACAAAATAGGAATATATAGTTGCAGTACGACTGTCACCGCAGCTAAAATAATACTGAATATAAGTAATATCTTATATCTTCCGATTATCCCAAGCACCTTTTTCAAAGTTTTGAAACTGCTCATACAGGCACCCCCTTTGTAGAAGTATCGGCACCGGAGCCTTCTGTGTTCTTCTCTATCGCCGCTTTGTTTTTTTCTGTCCTATCCTCTTCATTACGCTTATTATTAATCACATCTCCATGAGGCTTCTCTTCAGGGAATTGGGAATAATATATCTCCTGATATACACCACAGGACTTCATCAACTCGTCATGGGTACCCTGACCAACGATTCTTCCATCATCCATTACCAATATAATGTCTGCATTTCGTATACTAGACGTTCTTTGGGACACAATAAATACTGTCATACGCTTATCAAGTTTTCCAATGGCGGCACGCAGCTTTGCATCCGTTGCAAAGTCAAGAGCACTGGCTGAATCATCTAATATCAGTATCTCCGGTTTCTTTACCAAAGCTCTGGCAATGGTAAGTCTCTGCTTCTGCCCTCCCGAAAGGTTTCGACCATTCTGTTCAATATAATAGTCAAGTCCCTCCTTCTTCCCCTTTACGACCTCTGTTGCCTGAGCCGTTTCAATTGCTTTCCAGAGCTCCTTATCGGTAGCATTCTCATTACCCCACAAAAGATTATCACGTATTGTACCCTCGAACAGTACCGCCTTCTGAGGAACAATGCCGAACTTCGAAAGCAGCTCTTTCCTGTCATAGTCCTTCACGTCTTTTCCATCTACATACACAGTTCCCTTGGTTGTATCATAAAATCCCGGAATAAGATTAACAACAGTTGTTTTTCCACTTCCTGTAGCACCTATTATTCCAACAGTCTGCCCGCGTTTCAAGGCAAAATCAAGTCCGGATACTGCCTCTTCACCGGAGGTATTATACGCAAATGATACATTATCAAATTTGACCATAGTTAAATTATCATCATGCCTCCCGGTTTTCTGTTCTTTAGCCGGGTCCCCCTTAACATGCGCTTTCTTTATCCGGCCATGTCGTTTTTCTCCTTCAATCTCTTCTCTTATCCGCATCTTGTCTGCCAACAATCTATTCTTACCGGTGCGGTCATCTCTTGACAACTGCGACTCCTTTGCCTCTCCCGGATCGATTTCAAAGACATCCGCAATTCGATTTGCTCCCGCAAGTCCTTTATTAATAGTCACCATAAGAGATGCAAACTTAATGAGTTCAACAATCATCTGCGCCATGTAATTATACATAGCCACAACATCACCCTGCTTAAGTACCCCAAGTTCAACCTGAACAGCTCCTTTGCGAATCAAAAAGATTGTGGCAACATTTACCATCAAAAATGTCAGGGGATTCATAAGAGCAGATATTCTCCCGACAAATTCATTAAGTTTGGTAAGGGCTATATTTTTCTCATCAAACTCTTCTATCTCATCCTCTTCTTTGCAAAATGCACGGATTACACGAACGCCTGTCAGATTTTCTCTTGTAATTTTTAACACCTCATCAAGTGCAGACTGCACTTTTTTAAATAAAGGGATAGTAATATACATTATCGCGCCTACCACAAGTGACAAGAGCGGTATGGCAACTGCAAATATGAGAGCACATTTCACATCAATTGTAAAAGACATGAGCATAGCACCAATTACAATAAACGGACTTCTAAGGAGAAGTCTTAACGCCATATTCACACCACTTTGTACCAGGTTAACATCACTGGTCATTCTCGTTATCAAAGTATCCGTTCCCGTCTTATCCAAAGTAGTATAAGAAAATGATTGAATATGATCAAAGAGATCCTTGCGAAGCGCTGTGGCGAAGCCAACACTGGCATTTGCCGCAAACCACTGCGCAGTAATAGAAAATGCAAGCCCTAAGGCTGCAAGAAGAATTAAAAACCAAAAATATTTCCATATGTATCCATCATTACCTGTAGCAATTCCATTGTCTATAATCCTTGCCACAACAATAGGTACCAACAGATCCATAAGTGCTTCAAATAATTTAAACAAGGGTGCTAATATACTCTGCACCTCATATCCTTTGATATATCGAATTAATTTCTTCACAATGCTACCTCTTTCGCAGTTCCAATATATCAATTTACATTACCGGTTCAGTCTCAAATTGAATTGATATTTTCTCTGAATATTTGGTCTCTTCCCATTTATCCATTATTCTCTCAATTACACTATGGATAGTATCTTCGGAAACCATCGGCAATAACAACATAAACTGATTAAGCGCGCCGTGCATCATTATATCACTGTTGCGCAAAGTAGTTGCCAATATTTCACCAAAATACTCGGTTATCTCGTTAAACTCTACTTCTTTTATACTCCCATTATGGGGAACTAACGTAAAAAGAACTTTATAGGCACACTCGTCATATCTTCTGACATACCTCAACATATACCTGTATACATTCGAGAAACTGTCCTGACTCAAAAACAATGCCCTGTTCGAAACATTCCTCTCCTCTAATATCATATCCCATTTTTTAATATCTTTTTCTTCCGTCTTCGAGAAATCGACAATGCTATCTTCTTCAATGTAAACAGAACATCCATGTTTTCCGTTTTGTTTTACGGCGTACAGTGATTTGTCAGCTTTTTTGAAGGCTTCTGAATAATCTGTTCCTTTTCGGATTATAATTGCACCTACCGAAACTCCAAGGGGTATATTCATATCATTTCCAAGAATGTTAAGCGCCGCATCATGTAATTTTGTATTAAGTCCCAAAGCGACTCTTTTTAGCACTTCCCTATCCTTGAGATCTTTAAGAAATGCAACAAATTCATCTCCGCCTATTCTTCCCACAATATCATGGGAACGAAAATGATGTTTCAATATGCTTGCAAATGCCACCAATATTCTATCTCCTTCTTCATGTCCGTAGAGATCATTTACAAGTTTGAAATTATCCATATCAATTACCAGCAAAGCACCATCATTCTCATTACATATCTTTTTCAAATATTCATTGGTACTCACTTTATTAAGCAGCCCAGTAAGCTTATCTGTGGAGGCTGCTACCGAAAGAGTCTTAATCTTACGTGTATGATTCAGCACATTTTTAATTCTGTGTATCAGAACATTAGGTTCAAAAGGCTTTTTCACAAAATCCAAGGCACCTAACTCAAGTCCTTTGATCTCGTACTCCTTGTGGTCTCCCGCTGTAAGGAAAACTATAGGTGTCTCAGAAATACTGTTAGCATCCTCATAATCTCTTAATTTCTCATAGGCTTCAAATCCATCCATATCAGGCATCAGAATGTCCAGCAATATAAGATTTGGACGATTGCCCTCAGCAATGAAATCGAGCATTGCCTGTCCACTGTTAAGCGCAGTAACACGCATTCCGTTTTTGCTCAATATATTACCCGCAATCTTTAAATTTGTCACATCATCATCTATGACCAAAATCCAATCCGCTGTATCTAAACTCATTATTCTGCCCCCCGTTTAATAAAAAATTATAGGCATCATCTTATGTCTATTGTAAAGTTTTCCTGATCTCGTCAGATATTTCTCTATATAATTCAATAAACTTGTCATGATTATCCATAATATATATATCATCTTCATTTTTAGCTGCTTTCTCAAGCTCTAATGCCGGCTCATAAATCATGTTCGCCCCTATCGCTTTTGAGGTACTTTTTGTAGAATGAATAACAATCCGATAGGAATTCCAATCCTGATGAAGATAATAATCACTAAGTTCTGCAGACTTCTCACTGTATGCATTCACATAATCCTGCAAAATTTCCCTGTAGAAATCAATACTATTTCCACAATATTTGATACCTTCCTCATAGGAAATACCTATTTTAACGAGTTGCTCTTTTAAAGAGTCAACGTCCATTCCATTGTTATCATCACCTTCAGAATCCTGCGGTGCAAATTCAAGGAGTACTAACTTATCTGACGAATTATCTTCTGCATGATCTATGGTCAAGTTATCATTGCCTTTTTCTTCATTATTATTCATTTTTATCATATGCTCAGGCAAATACTCCAGAAGTATCTTTTCTAATTTGTCTACCTCAATAGGTTTGGAAAGATAATCGTCAAAACCATCAGCAAGATATGCTTCCTTTGCGCCAACAATTGCATTTGCCGTAAGGGCAATCATTGCCGTTGTGGAATCCATAATATTCTGTTCCCTAATTTCTTTCAGTGTTTCCACACCATCCATACCCGGCATCATATGGTCTAAGAATACAATATTATAACTCTTCTTTCTCATTTTTTCAATTGTTTCATTCCCCGATACAGCCATATCCGGAACAATACCATATATCTTCATAAGATTAGCCGCAACCTTAAGATTCATCTCATTGTCGTCCACAACAAGTATTTCAGCTCCTTCTACTTTGAAGGTTTCCCTGGCTTTGTTTTGTTTAATACTTGTTCTTATACGTTCTTCATAGTTACCGATTGGCTGCTCATCTACTATATGCTGCTTAAGTCTGAATGAGAATACCGAACCCTCTCCATATACACTGTTAACTTTTAATTCACTGTCCATCATGGTAAGGAGTTTTGCCACAATTGCCATACCAAGTCCTGTTCCCTCTATATTTCTGTTTCTCTTCTCCTCTATTCGTGTAAATGATTCATACAATTTCTCCATATCCTCTTTGCGTATACCTATGCCGGTATCCTTAACCTCGACATCCAGATATACTGCACCGTCTTCTCTTCCCCCATCACGTATAGAGAGTTTCACATCACCTTTTTCCGTATATTTTACTGCATTGGTAAGAAGATTCATTATAACCTGAGTAACCCTGACATCATCACCAAACAAAACGGTAGGCAAATGCTCATCTATGTCAATAATAAGGTTGAGTCCCTTATTTTTTGCCCTCTCAGAAATTGAGTTCACCAGATTATTAATTACCGTTGCCGTATCATAATTGACCGGAATTATATCCATTTTTCCGTCTTCAATTTTGGAAAAATCAAGAATACTGTTGATTATGGAAAGTAATGTTCTTCCTGCTGTCTGAATGTTATTTGAATACTCAAGAATAGTCTCGTCATCCGCTTCTCGTAATATCATTTCATTCATACCCAGCACAGCATTAATAGGTGTTCTTATCTCATGAGACATATTGGCAAGGAACTGACTCTTTGCCTTGTTAGCCGAGTTGGCAATCTCAATCTGTTCCTTCAAAGATGTTGCCATCACCTGAAGACTTCTGGATAGAATACCAACCTCATCATCACTTTCAACACTCATTTCATCTTCAAAATCACCGTTTGCATAACGCTCTGCCACCCCGGTCATCTTTTTAAGCGGTTTAATGATTGTTCTTACCAATAGCGCACTTATTATTATCGCAAGCACAAAAATAGTAGCCGCTATAATCATTAACTGTAGCAGCAATCTCTGTTGCGGCGCCTGAATTTCCTCTAAAGGTGCATATATTCCAAAGATCATGCCATTTCTCAACTTCTTAAGAATAACTTTCTGTTGTTCACCTTCCTTGGAAGTCCACATATTGATAGCATCAGGTTTCAACCTTAAAACCTGACTGAAATACTCCTTATCTGCTTCGTCCAGCTCACTGTACAATGCCCCTTCCCTGTAATATTCATGATAAATGATATCTCCCTCCTGAGACATCATAAAGGCTTTACCGTTTTCGTACACAGATATCTTAGCAACCGCCTCGCGTAAAACATCCATATCGATATCCATACCGATAATACCTACAGTATAATTATCATAGTAGTATGGAATTACATATGAAATCATTTCTACACCGAGATTCCTATTGAAATAAGGTTCCATCCAAATAGGTACTCCGGCCTCTATTGGTACGTAATACCAGCCCACATGTTCAATATCATCTTTTTCATATAGGCTCATATCGGTAGGTACCGAAGACTGCCATGAACCATTTTCAAGATTAATCGTATGCCAAAAGCCATTCCTGGAACCGTAATCCTCAGGATTGTACCTGAGATATACCGCCATGGCTCCACGGGTATTTTCCGCAATACTTTGGGCCAGTTCTGAAATGTCATTGGTATATTTGTCTCTCTGCACTTCATCGCTCAAAAAATCCGTATACGTTTCCGCACGCTTCATGGCATAGTTATAGATAGAGCCCACAGACTGCTCTGCGGAGCGAAAATTGTCATCTATGATATTACAATAATAATCCGCCGTCGATTGTATGATCTGCTCCGAATCAGTATCCAGAATGATATTGGTTCTGAAAATGGTAGTAACAATAAACAGCACAGTTACCACCATTAATATTGCAAGTATGACGATACTTATCTTTGTTTGAATTGATTTCATATTTTTCACCTGTTATTTCAAGTTGTCTGTCATCGTTCTTTTTATTTGTAATCAGTGCATAGGTAATTGCCTATTTAATCAGTACACCTTGTGGTTGCACCCATGCTTGGCACACTTTTTCTTAGCAGTGGTATCTGTCGGATCCCATTTGTGCCACTTAGGTATCTTTTCTAATTTAGGTTTACCAAATGGTCCCGCCTTGCGGCTTCTATATATTATCACCCTGGTTCTTCCGGGGCAGTTGTCATATATCCATTTGACCGCCACGCACTGAAGTCTTACACAGCCATGGGAAGCCGGTGTTCCAAGTTTGTTGTATTCCTTTACATCCAAGGAATTATTATTGCCATAAGATGTATATGGCGTCGTATGAAATAGTATATTGCCATGAATAACCGCTGTCCATTGACTGTAAGAATTATAGAACAGAGTCCTGTATCTGTATTTTGTGCCCAGACTAAATGAGCCCGATTTGGTGTACCTTCCCGGTGAGCATAGAAATGATTTGACCGGTATCTTATACCCTCTTGAACCATCTTTTGCATATATGGTCATTACACATCTCTCAGTGTTTACCTTAATTATATACTTTGGGGTTTTCGGAAGGAAGCCTCTCACATCCTCAAGCCTCTTTCCATCCATATCATAATAATACTTAAATCCCTTTTTGTATATGCTTTTTACCTTTAATTTCTTGGTAACAATTTTGTCATCACACGCACTTACTTCAACATTGCCGCTGCCTTTATTCTTCTTATACGCCAAAATTGTAAGATGATAAGTCTTCTTATACTTCAATCCTCCAATTACAAATTCATTGGTATGGTTGTTGGAGATGGTCTTCAACCTGGTAATGCTGCCATCATTTTCCACATTACATATATAATAACCACTAGCGCCTGACACCCGTTTGATTTTTACCAAAAATGATGTTTTCGATCTTATGGTAACACTCTTAATCCGTGGCGTACCAAGGATACTTTTATTTGTTTCAATACCATAATCGGCGGCAAAAGTATGTAGCTTTGCTTCTGTGATCACGCATAGCAGCATAATCAAAAATATTATTATATGCTTGCATTTCATATTACAATCTCCCCGATCATCAATTGAATTATCAGGATATCAGCAGAATGTCAACATTCCACCGCTTCCCCCGGCAGATCATGTTCTCCTAACCATACCGCCTTACATATACGTTGGAATACAATATCGGAAATCTCGCCTGACTTCAGATTTTTGTACTCTTCATACAATATAGGTTTAAGATAATACACCTGTGTATGAATCCGTCTAAGCGACCAGAGATCAAACACCTTCCACGAATCCACGATTGCTACCGGAACAATCGGAGCCTTAGCCTTCATCGCACTTTTGAAACATCCCGATTTGAACGGATCAATATGGTTGCCATTTCTATGCTTGTAACCTCCGGCCGGAAATATGATGAATCGTCTTCCCTGTCTGACTTCCACCGTCATTTCCCTGATTATTCGCGCCGCCTGCTTAATATCATCAAGCCGTATTCTCTTACCGTTAACAAGATCTACAAATTGTTTGACAAGAATACCGTTCGACCTCTTTTCATCCATTACTACCGAACAAGGTCTTTCGTGTGAATAAATGATTCCCAGGGCATCAAACTTTCCCTGATGATTTGCAAACATTACATATCCGCCATCTTCCGGAAGATTTTCCATACCGTAGGCAGATGTGCTGATTCTTCCGGTTCTCATTACATGGCGCACTACCTTCTGATCATACCTGTATCTGAATTCCTCGGAATACTTCTCCGGATGCTCAACAATATAATCCATTCTCGGTATCATCCATGCCCGTTTGATATTTTTCAATATAACATAATAGAAACGAAGCATTCCCTTTCCTCCTTATCATTTATTCACATCATTATTATACGATATAGGTGTCAAAGTGCTTTTTGTGCAAACTTAAAGCAGTTATAACCTATGACGCTTATTTCATAATACATATTAATACTTAATATTTCAATCAAAAATATAGCCCATAATCCGTCTCAACATCCCTGACACCATGAGACATATACGTCAGAACACAATTTCCTTCATCTGTATCTTTCTGTTACCGTGATAAATGAAATAAAGAGCATGTACGCCGTCAGGTATATGAACATCTGATACATATGTATGCCAGGTGAATGAATCAGTATCACTTAAATGTGATTCCTCAACAATTTCAATGGTACCAAGACATTCGCCAGCCTCATCAATCCTAACTTCCAGAAAACATTTGTCGTCATTCAACAAATTATTATCTTTCATAGTTTCATCCATCGTATCCTGGCCTATAGCTTCTCCTCCCGAAGTTTCACGAAGCATTGCATCATCTTCAACACATCTCTCATCGAGCCTTACCGGTCCATCAAATATAACTTTGTTATCGTCATTTTCAAATCTTGCAGACACGCCTATACGGGTGACATTGTTGAAATCAAAGTACTTATATCCTATCAAGGTTCCGTCCTCAATCTCAGCAATAAATCTGTCATCTCCACTATTGGTCACATTAGGGAAAGGCATTGTATATACGCTATTAGAACCATGAGGCATATGACCATTAGTAAGATTGCAGGCAATTACCGCAGGATATGAACCGCCGGCCTTAAGCGGTCCTTCATTAAGTCCACAACTGGTTATCTCCACCTGCTTAATACTTCCATCCGACTCAATTTTTATCTTCTCGGCACACGCCTGTCTGCTGTAATCAGACTTATGAGTTAATCTGTGGAAAAATACATACCACTGACCGTTTATTTCACATATACTGCCATGAGTTGTTCCCGTCATGTTGAGTTTATCCTCGGCAGTTCTTCCGTTAAGCCCCACATCTCCATTAGAAACAACCGTTCCGCCAAATGCAAAATCTTTATCCGGGTAGTCTGAAACAGCATAACAGAGTTCATGATTTAACCAGGATGAGTAAATGAAGTAATATTTATCACCGACCTTTCTCATGGAAGAACCTTCAAAAAACGGATGTTCAGAAAAACTTGTCCCCTGTACTTTATAAGGTATTATATGTCGCGGCTCATCCTTTACCGTCAGCATATCATCGCAAAGCGTGACCGTTACAGCACCATTTATACTATCCGGATATGAAAGAATTTCCTCCCTTGTTCTCCCGAACATTTCCATTTCGTTACTGATTACCTGTTCCATCTCCTCAGTCAATTTCAACCCGCCAGGACCAGTCTCTTCTTTCATGCCCGATTCCGGGATTCTATCAGTAGTATCTCTATTTTCATCATTCCGTTTTTCTGTTTTGTAATATTTGTCAAGCACATCGGAAAGTCCCGAATTTTCTTCATCCCCATATTGAGTGCCATAGTAAATGCGAATCGTCCCGTTATCATTTATCACCGCAGGATCAAAACATACATATCGTTTCATGGGGGTTCCGTCCGAATTCTTCACAAATCCCAGATATTCGTATTTTCCGGCAGGAGTATCACATACTGCCACACTTATATGTCCGGTGTATCCACCGACTCCGTAATCGCCACCCATGCAATAATAGAGATAATAACGGCCATCATTTCCACGGACCACATCCGGCGCATACATATATTTTAACTGCGGATAAATTGGATCCTGTTCTGCCCTGTAAGTAACACCTTCATATCTCCAATCAGACAGATCCTCCACCGGCGCTGAATAAACTACATAGTCCTCCATACAAAAAGTGTATCCACCCTCTCTGTCATGCGAACCATAGATGTAGACTCTGTCTCCGAATACATGCGGCTCACCGTCCGGTATGTATTCATTTAATGGTAAATACGGATTAAATACTTGTTTCTTCTGCATAATGCTCCCCCCCTAATATATTTTAATATTGATTAACCTGTTCAAGCTCCCTGTCTTGACAATAGATATCAGTAACCTTCCAGTTCTTATCAAACACGACTACCATACATGCATCAACCGTACAGTTTTCCGATTGATCTATGCAATCTAATTTTGATGAAACAGACACCGTTTTCTTATCTGCATCATATACTATATTCTGCCCTTCCATCGCCACTCCGCCTTCAGGTACATACCGCTTTGTAAATGCAATATAGGCATTCTTCCCCTGTTCTAAAACCTCTGCCGAAATCTTTGACACGCCAACGTTTTTGCAATCACTTGCCTTTATTGATTCGTCCTTTGCCATCACCTCCACAAACAAGGAATAGGTATAGGCTTCCCAGCATAATTCATACTCGGCTTCATCAAAAAGCGGTACATCCTGCTCACCATTTTTGCGCTCTATCGTACCGTCTTCATTTACTCCCTGCCACATGGCCTTCTCATATTCTTCACTCTCAATGAGTTCGGTCAACACATAAGTCCTATAATCATCATTTTGTGAAATCACATGTTGATTCATTTGATTACGACTTTCATATATCACAAATGATACAATTAAATAAAGCAACGCCATAATGGCAGCTCCTACAATAGCCAAATTAAGAAAATCGGTAATCTTAAGTTTTATGTCTCCTGCATCATTC
Organism: Lachnospiraceae bacterium; assembly: GCA_017469275.1. Taxonomy (GTDB): domain Bacteria; phylum Bacillota; class Clostridia; order Lachnospirales; family Lachnospiraceae; genus CAG-590. The sequence goes on along the minus strand of JAFUGT010000154.1, from coordinate 42,098 downwards.
CCTTCGCCATTCAATGCCCTATCCGGTTTCGTATTCTGTGCCCTATCCGGTCTCGTATTCTGTGCCTCATCCGATTCCACATTCCGTTCTTCTTCCGGTTTCACAGCACGTTCGCCACGTCTCTTCTTAACAATGCGAACTATATTGAAAATGATACAGCCAACCATACCTGTGACAGCAATGACAATATAAAAAACATATGAGCCTAAAGCCGTAAGTCCCGGAAACATTCCACCCTCAAATGTATACAGATTGTCAAAAAATATAATTTTTAAAACACTGACTACAATTGGAATAAGATAATAGAATATCTGATAAGTGAGTAATATCCCTTTGTCCCGTCTGTTATTATTCAGTTTGAACCATATAACAGCGCCGGCAGTGGCTAACATAATATACCCAATTACAGGCACTATGCTATGTACATAAAAGGGAAGTCGATTATAATCAAGAAATACGGACATACCAACTATGAACACACTCCACAATATATGAATACATGTCCCAAACAGCGCAATTTTCCGAAGAAAAGCAATCAATATATGTATTAAGCTCCCTGACTTTTGCACATTGTTATACTTCATATAATATCACCCTTAATTTATAATCAACTGTTAAGAAAACAAACTTATCTGCTCATACTTTTCCGGCAGGTCATTCATATATCGGAAGATGTCTTCGGGTCTATACATAATTCCATTATCACTGCACAATTTATAAAAGAGCTTCATAAGTTCACGATTGCTTGGACTTTGCAGTTCGTATTGATTGCCATAGGTCTTAATATACTTATCCTTAAGTCCCGGAAAATGCTTGTCCAAGGCCTTATAATAATACTCCCTGTCACCTTCTCGAAGTGTCAGACCCATACCAAAGCAAATGATTCCTTTAACACCAATTCTAACACATTCTTGTAAAATTGCAGTAATATTTTCAGAAGTATCATTGATAAATGGCAGTATCGGTGACAACCATACAACCGTCGGAATTCCTCTGTCCCTCATCATCTCCAATACTTCTATGCGCCGTTTTGTGTTGCAGACCTTTGGTTCCACAATCGCGCAAAGCTTGTCATCATAGGTGGTAAGTGTCATTTGCACCACACATTTAGCCTTATAATTAATCTCCTCAAGCAGATGAATATCCCTCAAAATTCTATCTGACTTAGTCTGAATCGCAAGTCCAAATTCATATCTATTAATGATTTCAAGACACTCTCTGGTGAGTTTCAAGTCTTCCTCGCAGTGCATGTAGGGATCACTCATTGCACCGGTTCCGATCATGCATTTCTTGCGCTTGCTGCGAAGTGCTTTCTCTAAAAGTTCGGGGGCATTACGCTTTACCTCAATATCCTCAAATTCATGGTCAAAATGATAGCATGTACTTCTACTGTCACAATAGATGCATCCATGGGTACATCCACGATATATATTCATTCCATTCATGCCTTTGTTGGCAGTAAGTATTCCCTTTGCGTCTACGAAGTGCATGGCTACTCCTCCCTGATGTATGTTATCACGTAATTGCTCCATAACCGGAAGCAACGAATGCGGTCTCCTCATTTCAAAGGCAGCAACAGTTAGATGTGGCGAAACATTGTGCTTTGTCATGAAATTCCATATTTATTATAGTTCGTTATTTGAATTGCTTTATAATCTCTTCAAGCACCTTTGAGTATTTCTCATGTTTTATATTAGGAAATGCCTTAAGCAGACGGGAGGAGCCGAACCATTTTCCTGTCATAATACGATTCTGCAATTCTTCAATTCCCTTCTTTGCTTCCTCTTTTCTCTTGGCGTATTCCTTTCTTTTTTCTTCTAAATTATCGTTAAATTGCTGCTTTCCTTCCGTCAACATCTGTACCGCTTCCATCCTCTTCTCCTCTAAGGAATCTCGAAGCTCTGCTTTTGCAAGGGCAGCCTGCACCTGTCCCTGTCCAATCTTTTGTGCATTCTTAAGTGTATTACTGCCAATCTGTTCACTCATTGAATCGCTAAATTTTCTAAGTTGTCTACCCATATCTTCCACATCAGAAAGTTGCTTAGAAAGCAGGTCTATCTCGTGAAGTCTCTTATTAAGATTATTCACTGTAATAATAGTGATTACGGTATCTGCCATATACACAGAATATATAAAACAAAGCAGTATAATACCAAGAGCACCCTTCGGAAAATAACTTACCATCCTCTCAATTCCCTGCTGCACCAACTCTCTTACAAATGTTGCGGTAAATCCCCATATAAGTGAAAACTCAAGACAAATATATCCGTGAAACTGAAACTTTCTGTCCGAATAATCCCACCACCTTGCATGAAACAGATGAAATAGCGCCCAGCCTGCAAACAACTCAAGCAATGTAGCCAGAAATACTCCTATTGCAAAGTCTGTATATATATTGATGTTACCGCCGATCATTCCCTCAATAAAATCATAGGCTGCGAATATGAAAATTGCGCCAAAACCGTATATCGGACATACAGGACCATTTAAAAAACCACGATTGATTATTTCACCTCTATGTACCGCCTGATACATCACCTCAGCAACCCAACCCATTATTGAATATATTACAAAGTACCATAAAACTTCCATCTTTTTATCTCCGGTTAAAATTCAAAACAAACTTATCATCATTCAAAGTTTCTTCCAACAATCCTATCTCTTTATCTCTACCTATCATCATTATAGCATCAGCCCCTTCAAATCTTCTTAATCTTACATATTTACCAACTTTAAGAAAAGTTCATTTCAATTCTACCCTCACAATGTCCTCATGAGGGTTGGTTCTTGCAAGTCCCAGCTCCACAATCTCACCTGTAAATGGTACAAAATGACTCTGCATATAGGAAAATGCGGTTCTTATCTGCTCCTCATTGAGTGTCTTTCCCAGAGTAACATGAGGAAACCACTTTGAGGGATTGTAGTATTTGTTCACATTTACAGATAAAGAATCACACCTATTATCCAACTCATCTTTACCAGCAGTTTCTTTCGACACATCGTAAAAGTTACTGTCCATCCGGGCAATAGAGTCATACACCTTTACCGCCATTTTATGAAGATAATCATCAATGACCGGTGTGGCGTACATAACATAGGGTAAAAAAACTCCTATGGATACAAACTGCACTTCTCCCTGATGTATGTTATCACGCAAGTTCTCCATAACCGGAAGCAGGAAATCCGGTCTCCTCGTTTCAAATGCAGAAATAGTTAGATGTGGCGGAACATTGTGCGCCGTCATGAAATTATTGCCGGAACTTTTAGCTATTCCGTCTATCAACTTCTGTAATTTTCTATTGGTTGCATCATCAAAGTATGCTGTAATCAGATACATAACGATACTCCTTATGTCTGTTTATGAACAATTATTATAGAAAAAGCCCTGTTTCCTACAGTATATACACTGTGGGAAACAAAGGCAATTCTAATTCATATTATTAATCGTCTTCAACCCCTTTTTATCCTTGTATATTACATATAATATTTTATCTCCCCAAAATAATCAGTCCATTTGCTGATAATTTCATCACTTCGTGCCTCAATAATTCTCATAATATTTTTCAATATTTTTTGCGGAATATTCGAATTATTGTTGGCCAGATAACATTTGCCGCTACAAGTGATCCAAATCTTAGTTGCATTTGCGACCGGTTTTCCCACTGCCACATGTACGTGTACAGGTTCAAGAGGATCATTTTCATTAGACCAAAAGTATATCCAATATGCACCAATCTTAAAAACTTGAGGCATTCTCAAATCCTCCCTCTTGAGCAAACTCCATAATCAAATGCGCTGTCGAATGTATAACCTCCATATACCTGTCCTTCTCAGCATTCGAGAAACCATACAATTCCTCAATAGAATAGTCCGGAAGATAACAGGTCATGTTATGAAAGCCATCCTTTTCATCAGGTTTTTCCACATATACTTTTACCCTACCATCATCAAGCATCTCAGAATGAACTATTTCCGCCTCATCATCCAATTGCATAAATGGGTACATCATATAATCACCACCTCATCATCCCTTCATGTATTTAATAATCCTTTTATATTATATCTATAAATGATTTCTCTTAAAAACAATTTTACTACCTAGATATTATCAATTTTTTAGCAGTAAATCAATAAGAATATTTTTCTATCTCCACTTCGCTTCATCGTAATCTTTACTGGTTCATTATGCTTAATCCGGTCTTATTAATGCAGAAACAAAGGTGCTGCCTAATCAGTTAAACACCAACATGGCAACACCTTTATTATCACTTAATCTTTATAGTTTTTGCAAGCTTCGACTTTTTCAATAATTTTTTATATTTACTATAACACTTTTTCGGACACTTGAATGTCGCATTCTTCCTAATACCCTTAAATGCATTTTTACCAATCTTGTTAAGTTCATTAGATTTGATAATTACTTTTTTGAGTTTTTTACAACCGGCAAATGCCCTCTTCCCAATGGACTTCATTCCTTTTGGAATTGTTACAGATGCAAGTCCTGTGCAGTTTGCAAATGCATCATCACCAATACTTTCTAAATCATACGTCTTAAATATCAGTCTGGTAAGGGATGTACAGCTATAAAATGCAGAATTATCTATTATTTCCACATTCTTTCCTATGGTTACGCTCTTAAGTTTCTTATTATTCTTAAATGCCCCTTTTGAAACACAGGTAACTGCATATGTCACGCCATCTATTGAAACAGTATCCGGAATCACAACTTTAGTCATTTCTTTGCCGACAGTTCGAACATATTCAACCTCCGGTTCATCACCTGCCATACTAACCTTAAACATGACAGAGGACACAGTGAATGCTTCTCCCACATCTTTTACCTCAGCACCATTTCGGTCTTTGTTCTTCTCTTCGTTCTGATTTGCTGTTTCACTACCGTTATTTGTTAAATCGTTACCTATTATCGATTCCTGATTCTTTGTATGAGGAACTGATGAATCAATCACTCCATTTCCTTTAGGTTTTATCTCCGTCGGCTTGCTTCCGTCAGAATATACATAACGAATCTTGTTTTTCTTTGCATACTCTTCAGCTGTTGAACCCTTTGTAACAGTCATTACAAAATCATCTCCCACATCGCTGAAAACGTCCTCACCAATTTTAATTACACCGGATGGTATATTAATCGATTTTAATACCGCACAACCAGTGAATGCCCCATCATCAATTTCTTTAACACTGGATGGTATATTAATCGATTTCAGGTTTATACAATAACTAAATGCATCGTAACCAATCTTTTCAACACCTGAAGATAAATTAATTGTCTCCAATGATGTACAACCACTAAATGCCGAAGAACCAATTTCCTTAACACTAGATGGTATATTAATTGATTTCAAGTTTATACAATAACTAAATGCATCGTAACCAATCTCTTCAACACCACTAGGAATAATAATTGATTCTAATGTCTCACAACCACTAAAAATCCAACTTTTTATAATTTCCAGCCCACTACCTAATGTCACACTGACAAGGTTATCCTGTCCAAGATATCCTATTCCCCATACACTGTCCGGAAAAATAACAGATTGCAAAGTATCAGGTTTATCCTCATTGTCTTCTTCATTACTTTCTTCAATGTCTGATGATTCATCGAGCCAACTAACATATCCTACCGGATAACCATCTAATGTTTCAGGTATAGAAATACTTATTTCTGTTCCATTATATGCAGAAATGACAGCTTCATCATCATATATGTAATATTCGTAATCACCGCTTGTTTTCTCTACGACAATATCTGAACGTATGGTTCCTGCGTTACTCCATACTTTTTTAGATAGATCCAAATGCAAAACAGGTCTCACGCCTAATCCATGTATCCAAAAACTAGTTGGTGAATACGTTCCATCTCTATGTATTTCATCCATATGTAATCCTTCATTAACATAAACCGGATCCTGTGAAAAATTACGCAGATAATAACAATCCGTTTTAACACATTCTTGAATATAACCCAAACCTCTTTCCTCGTCAAACGGGGTGCTCTGTGCTTTTTTTGCAAAATCCGCCTTATCTTCATCGCTTGAGAAACCATATGTTGACGTTAACATTTCCTCTTTACTTGGCAAATAAATATAATCATTACAGTCATCACCAAGATTTTGCTTAATAATCGCATTCTTCTCCTGTTCTGAGAATCCAATATTTAGAAATCCATTATTATAAAAATCATCGTCTATATTCAATGCCCTTTCAAAATTGTCCATATCATAGCTATTCAGCCATGCACGTATATTATTATTTTCCCAGTTCACATCCATTCCATCCTTTGTTACAAAATCCATATGGTAAAGAATATGATCTGATATCAAAAAAGCATCCGATCCTTCTACATACAACACCCTCCATTTAATGGGTTGCTTTTTCTTCCCCTTCCTGTCTTTTTGTGGAAAATTGCCAAAATATATACAATCCCATGTAGTTACGCCATCTAACACCTTGGGATTTGAAGGCATTGCTTCTTGCGCCTGTACCACAACCCTGTCACGACATAAAATGAATACTAACAAGATATTTAAGTACACAATTCCAACTTTCAATTTATAAAATATGCATCTTTCTATATTTTCCAACTTCTCCGTCCTCTATTCATATTATTTTTACATATATTCCATTCAATACATATTTTTCATTTTTTGAATAATTTTATGTTGATATATATTTCCACATCTTATTTTGTTTTTTTGCTTACCTTTACCCATTTGCTATATATCATCTTGTTCTTATATTTTTTATATGCTCTGATTCGAATATAGTATTTCTTTCTTGATTGCAATTTTTTTATAACATACTGTTTCTTAGTTTTCTTTATATTAAATGTTGTTGCTTTACTATAATTCTTTCTTTTACTGAGTTGAATTTGATAACCTGAACAATCGGTATATTTCTTCCAATTTACAATCAATTTCTTTTTACCTGACACAACTTTCACAGATTTAACTTTTTCTACACTAGCCCTTTTCACCTTAACCGGGATTACTATCTTCTTATCCCCAATTTGAACAGTCAGCTTACTTTTACCCGGCTTCTGTGCCACAACGGTATTATATGTTATTTTGTAATTATATTTATCATCAATTGTTGATAGCGTATTGTCTAATTTTGACGCATTTCCAACCAAAGTACAGCATTCATTATCAAGAGACCAAACAACAGGTGCTTCAGATATTTGAATTTCATCCAATATTTCCTCTGAAAGTCCATTTTTTATCATAACATCTAATTCTATTTGTTGTTCCTCTCCTTCTTCTAACACAATATCATCACTTGAATAACCATCTTTTAACCATTCCAAATTCTTAATATTTGACTTATACTTCGTATCAATATTATATGCATGATAATACTTCTCATCCTCTTTCCAATCGCATGATATCAAAAAAGTACCTAATGGGGTATTGTCATAATATGCCCAATATATAGTTCCATCAATCACAGAAACAGACGAGTTACAACAGAACGGTTGATCTGTAAGTATATTACTAATGATACTCCCCTGCATGTCTGTAATCATCAGTCCGGTCTGACTCTTTTCTGTTTTATCATCTTTTACTTCGTACAATATATATATCTTTTCGCCTTCCTGTACGGTATATAGGTCTGTAACACCTATATCTCCGAACATATCATATGAAGTCAAAAATTTACATTCATATGTTTTGAAATCAGCAGACATAATAATCTCATATAAATTACTACTCTTGGTATTTCTCCATGTATTTTCGTCCAATATAGAATGATTAATGCCTGCTCCTACTATACAATTACTGTTATTTCCAGAATAAAATCCAGATACTTTCACCTCGGTACGGTTTTCGCCGATATTGCCATTAAATTTCATAACCGAACATTTGTCATAATGTAATTTTTTTATATTATTATCTGTATATTCCTCCGGTTCTTGAAAATATTTAACATATATTGATCTAGGACTCGCATCCCCATGATCTAAAAATGCAATTCTATCACTAGATTTGATGACCATTTGATTGAAAGAATGACTTATATCAAATGATACACCAGTACCACCAATTAGATTCATAGATACACAATTAATATAGAATTTATGACTTCCTTGATGACGCTTTCCATCGTACGCAGGAGGCATTGTTTTACATGTATTTACAATCAAAGTTCCTTTTGATAGTATCATGTCACAATTCCCCCCAGAAAACGGAACTTCAGAATAGCATTCTTTTCTTTTAATCTCGCACCGCCCAACTTCATTCCAGTTCTTATCATATTTTAAAAAGCAATAAATAACATCTTCCTCATTATCGGACCCCTGTCCAACTGCAACATAGAAATATCCATCTTCACCATTCAATATTTCCCCGCCCCAGTAATAATACGGCAATTCCACTTTTCTCTCTGTAAGAACAACTCCCTTTTTATCAACTTCCAGAACTTTTATATATTGTGTGCGATCAGAATTTAACACCCGGTATGCAATCTGAATATTATTATTCTCCCCAATCCAAGTAATGCATTTTAAAGAAGCTGCCCATGCATCATTTCCTTCTTTTTCTGCTTCTTTGTAGCTCCCATCAGCATATACGATATTTGGTGGGATACATATTATTACACCAAACATTAAAAGCCTTAATAATACCTTATGTCTTAAAATATTATTGAAAATATAAATTTTGATAATATCAACCCATCTTTTCCCCATAATTATCACACTTTCTCCGATAATATTTTTATCCTGCATACGCTATTTCCATAAATTTCTTATTATAGTCCTTTGGTGATTTAAACCAACCCTTATAACCGGTTTTTGTAATTCCATAAAACATAATTTTCTTAGCGTTTATATAACATTTTGTCACCTTAACCTTATTACCCTTTGAGATTTTTTTACCCTTATGTTTTCCCTTATAATCTTTATAAAGCCACATACTCTTAATAGTAGTCAAATACCCTTTACCGTACTTATAACTTTTATAGTAACCATCAATTTTATGCACTTTACTTGTCTGAATCAGTTTGCCATTTTTAACCTTATAAGCGGCATCAAATTTTACATAGGCCAATGCTTTTGACATAGCATTGATTTCTAAATGTATCTTATTACCTGATACCTTTTTTACACGACAACCTATATGCCCTCCTACATCGTACATGGAATCATCAATATCAACAATCTTTACAAGTTTGTCAACTTGATATTCATATATTTCTATCGGGCCATCGCCATTATCACCGCCAAGATATAAATATAAATATTCATTCCCATTATCCATTTTTAATAATTCACATTGAACCCACCCATCTAAATCGCCTTTATAAAACCCTGTTTCTATTGTCAATGTCTGTTTACCATTTATATGTATTATCAATCTTTCAAAGTAGTCATCATAATTTCCTTCAGCTATTATTCTAACTTTATCAGGAACATTGTCATTTGTAATATCAAATTGAGTATATGTTTTATTAAATATCAATTTCTTCCTGCTCGCTGCTTCTGTATGTATGGGAAAAACATTTGCTAAGAATATCAAAAACAATAATAGTAAATATTTACTGTATCTATTTCTTCCCATTTTCAACCTCCCTATCCGATAACTGATCATTTATTTTAATAACATTTTGATCAATGCTCTCCAGATGCTTCACAATCTCTACAAACATCCCCAACCCACAAACAGCAAACAACAGAATCAAAGTTCCTATTCCGCAATTAATTATAAACTGAAAGAAACTAAAACCATCATATCGTTCATTACTTAACATTAATGCTGATAGAAAAACCACTACTGCACCGACATACAAAATTATTTTTAAATACGTTTCACCTACTTTTCTCCACATATATTATATCCTCCATTACTAATCATTACGCCTACTTCGTTTTAAATTTGATAGTCTTTTGCCTTCCATATGAATTAGTTACTACCAGCTTGTTCCATTTTCCTTTCTTCTTCAATTTCTTTTTGTACTTAGATAATTTAAATGACACCTTTTTCAAATAGTTAGACGTTATTATATTTTTGCCATTTAAGGTCACCGAACGTAAATACACATTAGAACTTATTGTAACTTTCTTTGATTTTTTATAAGTTTTTTTATTCTTTATGTTTATTGTAATTTTGGATGATAATACAGTGTTATTGTTACTTGACTTTGAATTAGTATTACTTACACCTGTATTTGCATTGTTCTTTTCCGCTGTTTTTGATGCATTTATCTTAAATGTATGTGTAACACTGCCTGTATAGCCCCCCATTCCTGTAATAATCACTTTTGCTTCACCCGGATTAATATTATCGAAATAACTAACTGAAAAATCTTTTCCTGCAACAAGATTATCCCTGCCATAGCTAACACTTATTGTTGGTTTCTTTTCTGAACCGTCATATGTATACTCTGTGGCACTAAGTTTTACAGATATATCCTTTTCACTCAAATCTCTGGTCAAAGCAGGAGAAGTTGTAATATAATACGCACCGCATACAGAACATACATGCCGAATCGACCCCTCGACACCAAATTGTGCCTCAACCAGTGTTTCTTCACGGAAAGAATGTTCACGATTTCCAGCCGATATAGGCGTAGCTTCCAAATCAAAAATAGCGTATCTTGCATCACCGCCCTCTATCTCTATTCTTAGTTGAGTTATTCCTGTTGTTGATATATTAAAATCTATGTTTTGCATCGAACATGTCAATTCAACAGGTTCCACCTGTATATTATCTTTATATACACACAACTTGCCATTATCTCTATTATCATTGTCAAGATGACCTACAGAAAAAGAAACACTTGAATATTTTCTATCAAGATTATAGTACGCCTTTCCATTATGAGCCCAATTCTGGATTGACGAAATTGCTCGATAATACTGTTTGCCCATAACTGTCAGCGCCTGATCAGAACCTTCATTTTCTTCCCATATTTTAATATTATCAGTCTGATAAGGTAAAATATAATTTGTACAATATTTCTTCGCCTCAACTTTTTCTGTATATTGGCATCCGCAATCTTTACATGTATAAGTCAATGCCCCTTCTTCCTGAACAGTTGCCGGTTTTGTATAATCACAAATATAATTATGCTTATCTGTTTCAATAATATCAGCTATACCATATCTTGCATCGCCGCCACTAACACGTATTTTCAACTGTTTTTTGCCCTTTACATTGATTGATTTGTTCTTTACTGTCATATCACTTGTCAATTTTTCTGTATAATTATCCTGCAACATACCATCTAAATATATTTTCAGTTCCCCCTCATCATTATTATCATTATCAATGTGACCTATTAAAAAAGATACTAAAGTCACCTTCCCCTCCAAATTGAATTCTACATCAGCCTCATGAGCCCAGTTTTGAGTTGTCTTTAATCCATGTGTATATTTCTTCCCCATCATCATGAAACTATGTTCTACATTTTCACTGTCATAAACCTCAACGTTATCCCACTGGTATGGTCGCAAGTAATGCACTGATTCAGCGTGAACAATATCAGAACCCCCAGCCAGTAAAATTAAAACACCTATTAAGATTCCAAACAAACCTTTACTTATCTTTGTCATTACATTCATAATCGTGTACCCCCATTATTAATAAAATCATTGTTATTCAGCTATTTCTTTATCCTCTATATTTGACTGTATGAACTTTGCCCTTTTTGTCCCAATATTTAATACATTTCTTCCCTATTTTGCTAATATCTCCATTGATCTTCCTTGATAGCATTTTCTTCTTTTTGCTACCATCTAAATTGCATCTATAAACATTTATCCGGTATGGCTTCCTTTTATAAAACTTTTTTATTTCTGTCTTACTGATATTAACATAATAGATCCTATTAGATATGATATTATGAGCAAAACATTTTTTACTTATAGTCTTAATCTTATCTTTATTTGCATCGTATAATCCTAATGACCCAATAGCAGGCGCGCCTGCATACGGATTAGTGATAAAATAACGTCCATATTGATGTGCCTCTGTCACATTATCCATTAGAACATTAATATCACCGGTATCTAATTCATATGAACAAAATTGTCCCGGATCTAGCTCTTTCACGTAGTATAACTTATTATTCCAATAACCCCACAAATCAAAAGAATACGAATCAACAGAAAAAAGCATATTTGAAATGCCAGAATCAATCTGTTTTCGATAAACTGTATTTTTGTATCCCCCTATGGAAGAAACTTTATAAAATACTTCTTCACCATTTGTTATTATAGTAAACCCTACGTCACCTGAACATATTAACTTCTTCACTCCATTCTTTTCAGCATAAATCAAATAACCTGGGTTTTCAGAATGCGAAGCAGAAAAGATTGTATTTCCAACTTTAACGCTTTTATCTGATATAGAAATTGTTTTGTAATTATTTGCAGCTCCAACTAAAAAATCACATCTTAAGCCGCTTATTATCCCTAACAATAATACAGCAATCTTTAATTTATTCATATTATTCCACCCACCCCTTTCAATATGGTAACTATAGTTATTTTATTATATAATAATTATAGTAATTTGAATATTTATTGTCAAGAAAATAAACTATAGTTATGAATGAAAACACAGACTTTAATCTAGGACAACGAGTCCACCAATTGCGTACCGAAAGAAATTTAAGCCAGGAACAGCTTGCATTACGTTCTAATATAACACCAACTTACTTAGGTTTAATAGAAAGGAACGTGAAAAATCCAACCGTAAAAGTGGTAGAACAGTTGTGTAATGCAATGAATATTTCTCTGGCAGATTTCTTTCAACCCACACAATCAGACAACAGTAATGATTTTTCATTGCAGTTTTTCTCACAAATTAATGACTGCAGTGAAGAAGAGAAGAAGATAATTCTAAGATTGATCAAAGATATCTTACGATTTAAGAATATATAAACCATAAAAATATTATTATCCGGTTCCATTTATCAATGAAAACAAACACCCACCAAACTGTACAACAATACACTTTTAAGAATATTTCATTTCAATTCTACCCTTGCATCATCCTCATGGAGATTGGTTCTTTCATGTCCCGGTTACAAAATCTCATACACAAAAATAAAGGTGCCGCCTAATCGGTTAAACACCAACAAGGCAACACCTTTATTATCCATATCTGTTAATCATTTATGGAACAACTTGTTTGTCTGATATACCGGTGAACATGTAAGGTTAACACCTAATTTCTTAAATGTGCTTTCGTCAACATTTGAAAGGATCACAGAGGAATGTACCTCACAACCTTTAAGTTTATCGAGCTGATCCATGGCAAGCTTGGTATTCTCATCCGTTCTTGCACATATGGTAAGCGCAATAAGTATCTCGTCTATGTGAAGTCTTGGATTATTGCCTCCAAGTCTTTCCGTCTTTAACTGCATAATAGGCTCTATAATCTCAGGCGTAATGAGTTTCACACTGTCATCCATGCCTGCAAGTATCTTTAAGGAATTAAGCAGCATTGCAGAGGACGCACCAAGTAATTCCGAAGTCTTTCCTGTAACTATCGTTCCGTCCGGCAGTTCAATGGCTGCCGCGGGACCGCCTGTAAGTTCCGCCTTTGTAGCTGCGGCAGATACCACCTTTCTGTCCTGTATACCTATTCCGCTCTTCTCCATAAGAAGTTTTATCTTATCAATCTCCTCCTGGGTTCCGTTACCCTTTCTGAGTTCACACTGTGCAGTAAAATATCTTCTTATTATCTCCTGATTGGATGCATCCCTACACACATCATCATCTACTATACAGCACCCTGCCATATTAACACCCATATCCGTAGGAGACTTGTAAGGAGACTCGCCGTATATCTTATTGAACATTCCGTTAAGTACCGGGAATACCTCTACATCTCTGTTATAATTAACTGTTGTCTTTCCATATGCTTCGAGATGGAAAGGATCGATCATGTTGACATCATTAAGATCTGCCGTTGCAGCTTCATAGGCGAGATTAACGGGATGATTAAGTGGAATATTCCAGATAGGAAATGTCTCAAATTTCGCATACCCTGCATCGATACCGCGCTTATGCTCATTATATAACTGTGAAAGGCAAACTGCCATTTTGCCGCTTCCTGGTCCCGGAGCTGTAACCACTACAAGAGAATGACTTGTCTCTATATAATCATTTTTTCCATAGCCTTCATCACTTAATATGAGAGGTACATTACTTGGATATCCCGGAATTGAATAATGTCTGTATACTTTAATTCCGAGTCCTTCCAAATGCTTCTGATAATTAACAGCACTCTCCTGTCCTGCAAACCTTGTCAGTACCACACTTCCTATATAAAGTCCATAACCGCGAAATGCATCGATAAGGCGAAGCACATCCATATCATAAGTAATTCCCAGATCGCCCCTTACCTTATTCTTCTCGATATCACCTGCATTTATTACAATTACGACCTCAACATCTTCCTTGATCTTGGCAAGCATGTTGATCTTACTGTCTGCCGCAAAACCCGGCAAAACTCTCATTGCATGGTAGTCATCAAAAAGTTTTCCTCCGAACTCAAGATATAATTTACCGCCAAATTTTCCTATTCTCTCCTTGATATGTTCTGATTGCATCTTCAGATACTTATCATTATCAAATCCTATCTTCATTCTTTTTCTCCCGTACACATTATTGTAATATAACTATTACCCAAAATAAATCTTTTCTATTGTACCACTATTGTTGTTATATATGCAATAAAAAATGAAGACATTAGGTTTAGTTAAGAGAGCGTATATATTCCTCAGCACTTGTAACAGCGCAGGCACCATCAGCAACAGCAGTAACCACCTGACGCAACGTCTTGGTTCTCACATCTCCCGCTGCAAAGAAGCCCTCTGCCGATGTTATACATGACTCATCTGCCTTGATGTAACCGGCATTATCAAGCTCAACAACACCCTCTACCGCCTTATTAAGAGGTATCATTCCAACAGCGATGAATACTCCATCCACCTCTAAGGTTCTTCCCTCCTTAAGCACAAGACCTGTTACGGAATCTGTTCCTTCCACCTTCTCGGGTACTGCAGAAAGTACAAGTTCCACATTCTCTGCTTCCTTAAGTTTAGCAACCGTAGAAGGTGAACCACGGAACTCATCACGACGGTGTACTATATACACCTTCTCCGCCAGCTTTGAGAGATAAAGTGCATCATCAAGTGCCGTATCACCACCGCCCACAACAGCTACCTTTCTGCCACGGAAGAATGAGCCGTCGCAGGTAGCACAGTAGGATACTCCCTTGGCAGCAAGATCATTTTCACCCGGAATCCCCAAGTGTCTGTGAACCGCACCTGCCGCATATATAACAGTCTTAGTTTCAAGCACCGATTCATCTTTAAGTTTGACAAGCCATGTCTTATCTTTTTTCTCAAAAGCTACCGCTTCTCCGGTCTTGAATTCCACTCCAAAACTCTCGGCATGCTGGCGGAACTTTTCTCCAAGATCAAAGCCATTTGTTCCCGGTAGTCCAAGATAATTGTCTACCTGACTGCTCTCAGCCACCTGACCTGTCCCATAAAATGTTTTTTCTACTATAACGACCTCAAGTCCTGCCCTCTTTGCATATACAGAAGCTGAAAGCCCTGCCGGACCACTACCTATTATTACGATATCATACATAATTCAATCTCCTTTCTTTTCAAAAACATTATCAATCGTTTACAATTCGATTGTACACAATCTTTAATTATCTGTCAACATTTATTTTAGCAGAATCTATTTTCAGAGCATTGATACTCTAATATAATGATATAAGTGTCAAAAGATATTTTGGCACTATATAATAGTATTAACTTTTTTACATTAAAAAATGCAAAGAAGAATTATGTTTCTCCCCTGCATTTTTATAAATCATCAATCTACCTTCGGCATCTGTGAGATAGATTTCTGCAATTCTTCATCCGTTGGAATATAATCACTCATATCGCCGTCATTATATTTACCATATGCTACAAGATCAAAATATCCTGTACCCGTAAGACCAAATACGAT
Organism: Lachnospiraceae bacterium; assembly: GCA_017469275.1. Classification (GTDB taxonomy): domain Bacteria; phylum Bacillota; class Clostridia; order Lachnospirales; family Lachnospiraceae; genus CAG-590. The sequence goes on along the minus strand of JAFUGT010000154.1, from coordinate 26,101 downwards.
ATTCTTCTCCTCACCTGTCTCTTTGCATTTGAGCGCTTCATCTATCGCAACACGAATTGCATGTGATGACTCGGGAGCCGGCAGAATACCCTCTACCCTAGCAAACATCTCTGCGGCCTCAAAGACACTGGTCTGTTCCACACTGGTTGCGCGTATGATTCCCTGATCGTAGAGTTCTGATACGACCGAACTCATTCCGTGATAACGTAGCCCTCCTGCGTGATTAGCAGATGGAATGAATCCGCTTCCTAATGTATACATTTTAGCCAATGGACAAACCTTACCGGTATCACAGAAATCGTAAGCATACACACCTCTTGTAAGACTTGGACATGATGCAGGCTCTACTGCAATGATATCATATTCAGCCTCGCCTCTTAATATCTCCCCGGCAAATGGTGAAATCAGGCCTCCAAGATTAGAACCACCGCCGGCACATCCGATTATCATATCAGCCTTGATTCCGTATTTATCAAGCGCTGCCTTTGTCTCCAGACCAATTACGGACTGATGAAGAAGAACCTGGGATAGTACCGAACCTAACACATATCTGTATCCCTCCTGTGATGTTGCGGCCTCAACCGCCTCTGAAATGGCGCATCCAAGACTTCCCGTCGTCCCCGGAAATTCAGCGTTTATCTTACGTCCGACCTCAGTACTCATGGATGGAGAAGGCGTAACCTTTGCACCATAAGTTCTCATTACTTCACGTCGGAATGGTTTCTGTTCATAGGAAACTTTAACCATGTATACCTGACAATCCAGATCAAAGTATGAGCACGCCATGGAAAGAGCCGTTCCCCACTGACCTGCTCCTGTCTCCGTAGTTACACCCTTAAGTCCCTGCTGCTTTGCATAATATGCCTGCGCTATTGCAGAATTAAGTTTGTGACTTCCTGATGTATTATTACCCTCAAACTTATAATAAATGTGTGCGGGCGTATCTAATTTCTTCTCCAGACAATATGCACGCACAAGAGGTGACGGACGATACATTTTGTAGAAGCTTCTGATTTCTTCCGGTATATCAAAATATGCTGTGGTATCATCTAATTCCTGCTTAGCCAGTTCCTGACAGAATATTCCCGAAAGTTCCTCCACTGTAATTGGTTTCAAAGTTCCCGGATTAAGTATCGGTGCCGGTTTTTTCTTCATATCTGCACGTACGTTGTACCATTTATCAGGCATCTCCTTCTCTTCCAGATAAATCTTGTACGGTATTTCACTCATTTTGTATGTCCTCCTATTTTTTTATCTTAACTCTTTTAACAAATTCTATTCTCCATATAATATATAATGAAAAATCACTTGCCTATTATACAACTAAAACCCGATAACTACAAGTGTTTATCCTTTTATGATAATAGGTACGTCACACCACAAAGAAATAACCATAAGGTAAACCATTTGGATTTTTATAAACAGAGGTATCTTAACTACTACATGCGGCTACACATCAATCATATATAAAATTTTAACGAGGATATCATTATAAAAAAGGTGACTTCCTAAAATCAAGAAGTCACCCCACTATTTTAATTTAATAATATTTTATAACATGCGTTTCATGCAAGCATGAAATCAACACCTCTGCTCACTTTTTCATGTCGGCTTCGCCTCCATATTTTCGTTCGCACAAGTGTTGATTTTTCATGCAAGCATGAAATCAACACCTCTGCTCACTTTTTCACATTAAAAGCTTTCATTTGAGGGTATACTGCGCTATCTCCAAGTTCTTCCTCAATTCTAAGCAACTGATTGTACTTAGCCACTCGCTCTGAACGGCTTGGAGCACCTGTCTTGATCTGGTTTGTATTAAGCGCTACTGCAAGATCGGCAATTGTAGTATCAGCAGTCTCTCCTGAACGGTGTGAAGAAATTGCTGTATAACCTGCAGCATGAGCCATCTTGATTGCTTCTAATGTCTCTGATACAGAACCAATCTGGTTAAGTTTGATAAGTATTGAATTAGCAGCACCAAGCTCAATACCCTTTGAAAGTCTCTCTGTATTGGTAACAAACAAGTCATCACCAACAAGCTGTACCTTATGACCAATCTTCTCAGTCATTCTCTGCCAGCCTTCCCAATCCTCCTCATCAAGACCGTCCTCAATGGAAATGATCGGGTACTTGTCAACAAGTGACTCCCAGTGAGCGATAAGTTCATCCGATGTGAATTCCTTACCTGACTTAGGCTGTTTGTAATAGCCTTTACCTTTCTCGCTCTTCCACTCTGATGAAGCAGCATCCATAGCAATCATGAAATCCTTACCCGGCTCGAAACCTGCTGCCTTGATAGCCTCAAGTATCTTCTCGATAGCTTCCTCATCACTCTTTAACTGATTAGGTGCGAAACCACCCTCATCTCCAACAGCAGTAACATCACCCATATCTTTGATAAGCGCTCTAAGTTTATGGAATACTTCTGCGCACCATCTTAAAGCTTCTTTAAATGTAGGAGCACCAACCGGCATGATCATGAATTCCTGTGTATCTACAGCACTGTCTGCATGTGCACCACCATTTAATATATTCATCATCGGAACAGGAAGATTAGTACCCTGTACACCACCTAAGAATCTATAGAGAGGAATGTTAAGAGCTTTAGCTGCCGCTCTTGCCGTTGCAATTGAAACCGCAAGTATAGCATTTGCACCAAGATTAGACTTGTCCTTAGTTCCGTCTGCCTTAATCATAGCCTGATCTACTGCGTATGTATCAGATGCATCCATTCCCTTTAACACATCATTTATTGTTGAATTAATGTTCTCAACCGCCTTTGTAACACCCTTTCCAAGATAACGCGCTTTATCTCCATCACGAAGCTCCAACGCTTCGAATTCACCTGTGGATGCTCCACTGGGTGCTGTTCCAAGGGCGATAGTTCCATCTGCCAATGTAACTTCTGCCTCAACTGTAGGATTACCACGAGAGTCAAGAATTTCTCTTCCGATTACTTTCTCAATTGTTAAATTTGCCATTGTATATGCTCCTTTCATTATTGCGATAATAAAACAGGTGAATTACTCCTCCCTATGAAAGATGGCGCTTTCATAAAACAAATATGTTCTTAAAGAGAGGAGCTTCACATGATTTATTCACAGGTTAGAGAATACTAACCTAAGTAAGTTATAACACACTTTCATCACAAATTCAATCCATATTTGAAGTATTTTTCCATCATAAAAAGTGTTATTTTGACAAGCTCTATAAAAACAAAGCACGATAACTTAGCTCTGCATTATTGCATATGAGATTCATACTTAATATTTATCCAGAAAATGATGTTTCGTTCCGTTTTCCTTGTAAGCGATTACCGTAGACAGATTCACGTTTTCCACGCTTCGGAATATATTCTTCTCTATCACCGGATCCTTTGCAGCCAGCCCCGCAATCAATTCTTTAACTTCCGCACGCTTAGACCCCTTTTCTGTACCTCCGCAGGACGCACAGCTTTCCGTAAACCTGCAGGCACATTGTATAAAGTGTAAATGATTATAGTCACGCCAATGCTTGATTGCCGCCTCACGCACAAGATAAAGAGGACGTATAAGTTCCATTCCCTGAAAATTGGTACTTTTAAGCTTAGGCATCATTGTCTGGATCTGACCGCCGTAAAGCATTCCCATAACAATAGTCTCGATAACATCATCATAGTGATGTCCAAGCGCTATCTTATTACATCCATACTCCTGCGCCTTGCTGTACAGGTATCCTCTTCGCATTCTCGCACAGAGATAACAGGGAGAGCCCCCAATGTCATCGCCTGCAACCACATCAAATATGTCATTTTCAAACACAGTGATCGGCACATGTAAAAGCTTTGCATTATCTTTAATCGTCTGATAATTAATCTCATTATATCCGGGATTCATAACCAGAAACACAACCTCAAAATTCTTTTTGCCGTGGCGCTCCAACTCCTGAAAAAGTTTTGCCATGAGCATTGAATCCTTACCACCCGATATACATACGGCTATCTTATCACCATCCTGAATCATTTCATATTCATTGATAGCTCTTGTAAAGGGACGCCATATATCCTTGCGGAATTTCTTGACAATACTTCTCTCCACATCCTTATAGGCTGTATCCTCTTCATCCATCTTTTCCATCATTACAGTCAATTTTGACCGCAGATAAGATTGCATTCCATTTTCCAGTGCATACACCTCATAACCAAGAGTCTGCATTCTCTCAGCTATCTCCAATGCACGCATATCCGTGTAACAGATAAGATACACAGGGCTATCTTTCGGAATCTCATTAAGATGCTCATCCCACTGTTCCCAGTAAATGTTGACAGCACCCGGATACGCCTCAAACTCATAATCCTTCGGTTTCCTGATATCGACAATCATCTTGTCTCTCTTGTCATTTTCCATTTCTTCAAGTGTTACTGTATGCATTTCAAAACCTCTAATCTATTAAATCATTTATCATGAACTTCATCAACGCGCCACCTTTGGCGAAAAAATACTAACTCATGCTATATATACTTCCATGTATAATATCATAAATAACAGGTTCACTGCAAATAAAACGCAAAAGTGCCCCGCTCTTCACAGGGCACCTTTAGGAGGTATTTTTATATTATTAGAAGTGCTCTTAGTTGCTCGCTACGGCTCCAAATGCTTCCTCAATATCCTCAATGATGTCATCTATATTTTCCGTTCCGATTGAAAGACGAATTGTATTCTGTGCAATACCCTGATCTGCAAGTTCCGCTTCATTGCACTCTGAATGAGTGGTCGAAGCCGGATGAATTGCCAGCGACTTAACATCTGCCACATTGGCAAGCAATGAGAACAGTTCAAGATTGTCAATGAAATCTTTTGCCTTTCTTGCATCACCTTTGATGTTAAATGTGAATATAGAACCGCCGCCATTCGGGAAATACTTCTTATATAATTCCTGCTGTACGGGATCATTTGATGCAGCAGGATGAGATACGGATTCAACCTGTGGATGCTTTGAAAGGTATTCCACAACCTTTAATGCATTAAACGAATGACGCTCCACTCTAAGGGACAACGTCTCCAATCCCTGTAAGAAGAACCATGCGTTAATCGGTGAAATAGCCGCACCTGTATCACGCAACAGAATTGCACGAATGTACGTAGCAAATGCTGCCGGTGCTGTATCCCTTGCAAAACTTACGCCATGATATGACTCATTGGGTTCTGTGAGCCATGGCCACTTATCTGATGAAGCCCAGTCGAACTTACCGCCGTCTACAATAACTCCACCGATAGATGTTCCGTGTCCGCCAATGAACTTTGTTGCGGAATGAACAACAATATCAGCACCATACTCTATCGGGCGAACGAGATAAGGAGTAGCAAATGTATTATCTACCAAAAGAGGAAGACCATGCTTATGCGCAATCTCTGCCCATTTTTCAATATCAACAACCTCACCATTAGGATTACCCAATGTCTCAACATATAATGCCTTTGTATTATCTTTGATTGCAGCTTCAACTTCCTCATAATTGTACGGATCTACAAAAGATGTTGTCACGCCGTAATCAACAAATGTATGTGCAAGATAATTGTATGTACCGCCATATATATTCTTTGCGGAAACAATGTGGTCTCCCACATGAGCAACTGTCTGGAATGCATATGTTACAGCTGCCGCACCGGATGCTACTGCTAATGCAGCTACACCGCCTTCAAGAGCTGCCACTCTGTTTTCAAAAATCCCCTGCGTAGGATTAGTAAGACGTCCGTATATATTACCGGCATCTTTAAGTGCAAATCTTGCCTCTGCATGATCACTATTGTGGAACACATAAGAAGATGTCTGATAAATGGGCACCGCCCTTGCATCTGTAACAGAATCAGGACTTTCCTGTCCTACATGTAACTGTAATGTTTCAAACTTAAGATTTCTTTCTGATATTGATTTCTTGCTCATAATACACCTCTTTCCGCAGACTCCCTCATCAATCCGCTATGCTATTCTTAATTTTCAGCAGCTACTTATTCTCTGCTTCCTCTTAGGTAGTTTATATATAATTCCTACCTGATTACAAGGTAAATGATAGCATGGTATTTCCTAGTTGTCTACTATGAAAAAGTTATAGACCGCCATAGGCAATTCCTATAGCAGCCTAAATTGAGTAATCAAGACATCCCTCATCCCCCATAAGGCTTTCAAGAGTTATCCCCTCAAAGTATTCATTGACAAGTTTTTGAAAATCTGTCCATACTTTAAGCGTCTTACATTGGGAAGCTCTGTTACAATCATTCACTTCACCTTCCAGACAGGATACGGGTGCAAATGCACCTTCTGTTATCTCCAAAATATCCTTAAGTGTATATTGATCCGGTGTCCTTGTCAGTTTGTATCCACCGCGTTTCCCTCTAAGAGCTGTCAAAAGACCGGCCTTAACCAGTAATGCAACTATAGCCTCAAGATACTTCTCCGATATCTCCTGCCTCTTTGCGATATCTATCAACGGAATATAATCTCCTTGATAGTGCTCGGCCAAATCAATCATAACTCTTATGGCATATCGTCCTCTTGTAGATACCTTCATAATCTCCACCTCCTGTAAATTATTTCCTCATAAAACCTACTATACCATAGGGTTATTGCGTTTTTCAAGGTAATTTTGCTGATTTCATTCTTTTTCATACATTTTACATATATCATACTTTTTATTCAGCAATAGAAAGGCCACAAGCCGTATCATGCAAACGACCTGTGACCTCCCAAAGAGACTTATGAGTATAAGAACTTTTCACCCGATTTAATTAGCAAACAATGCTGTAGAAAGATATCTGTCTCCTGAATCAGGAAGTAATGCAACAATAGTCTTTCCTTTATTCTCCGGACGTTCTGCAAGGATTGCAGCAGCCTTCAATGCCGCTCCGGAAGATATACCTACAAGAATACCCTCACTTACCGCAAATGCTCTTCCCTGTTCAAATGCATCATCATTCTCTATAGCAATAACTTCATCATATATCTTGGTATTAAGAGTCTCAGGAACAAATCCTGCGCCGATTCCCTGAATCTTATGAGGTCCTGCTGTACCCTGGGATAACACCGGACTGCTTGCAGGCTCGACTGCAACAACCTTAACATTAGGATTCTTTGACTTCAGATACTCACCTACGCCTGTTACGGTACCACCGGTACCAACACCTGCAACAAATATATCCACATTGCCATCTGTCTGTTCCCAAATCTCAGGTCCTGTAGTATTTCTATGTACTTCCGGATTAGCCGGATTAACAAACTGTCCTAAAATAACCGATCCCTCAATCTCCTTATTAAGTTCCTCAGCTTTGGCAATAGCTCCTTTCATACCTTTTGCTCCCTCGGTAAGAACAAGCTCTGCTCCATATGCCTTAAGAAGATTGCGTCGCTCAACACTCATAGTATCCGGTAATGTAAGTATTGCATGATATCCCTTTGCCGCTGCAACCGCCGCAAGTCCGATACCTGTATTACCTGATGTTGGCTCAATAATAGTTGCTCCCGGCTTGAGAATACCTTTCTTCTCAGCATCCTCTATCATCGCAAGAGCAATACGATCCTTAACGGAACCTGCCGGATTAAGATATTCAAGCTTTCCAAGAATAGTCACATCATTAATTCCTGCTTTGGCAGCATAACGATTTAACTTAAGTATTGGTGTTCCTCCGATCAATTCTAATGAACTTTCTTTAATCTGACTCATAACAATGTCCTCCTTTTAATACTCTATACTTAATATATGTCCCCTCTTTTAACTATATTCCTATATGTTAAGTAGGATTTGTGTAGATTATATTCTTTCTTAATTCATTTGTCAACAGATTTTTTATAATTTTTATACTTTTGTTCTGACCTACGGTTATACATTATAAAAACCCTCACACAGATCAACAAACAAGTATTGATCCGCATAAGGGTTTCTTGCCTTTATAAATGTTATTATTTATATTAACATCTTTAACTCAAAGCCTGATCTTTATATTTTGAAAGTTCCTCCACATAGATTCGTCCAAGACTGCTTAGCGCCACATTCTTTTTCTTAAGATATCCAATTGTCATAATCTCTTCGGAATCAAGTTTTACGGCACAATAATCCGTACCATTTAACGGTTCGCATATTATTCCCGAGCACATTGTAAAACCATTAAGGCCAACCATAAGATTAAGCATAGTTGCGCGGTCATTTGCATGAATGATCCGCTTATAATCATATGTACTTAATACTTCTTCCGCAAAATAGAAAGAATTATTAATACCCTGATCAAATGCCAGGCATGGATATTCCTCTAATTCCTCAATTTTAATAATCTTGCGTTCAGCCAATGGATGCCCCTTCCACAAATATACATAAATAGAGCAGTCCAACAGTGGAATGAATTCCAGTTCACTCTCTTTGAAAATCTTCTGCAGAACTTTCCTGTTAAAATCATTCACATACAAAATGCCTACTTCACTTCTGAAATTTCTTACATCCTCGATTACTTCATAGGTTCTGCACTCTCTTACGGCAAATTCGTATTTGTCCATTCCAAATTGCTTAACCAATTCAACAAATGCATTTACCGCAAAACTGTAATGCTGCATGGATACAGAGAATTTTTTCTTTTCAGCGGTTTTCTCTATATACTTCGACTCCATCAAAGCATATTGCTCTACCACCTGTTTGGCATACCCGATAAATTCTTTTCCATCAGGTGTTAGTGAAATTCCCCTGTTAGTCCTGCGGAACAACTCTATTCCAATCTCTTCCTCCAGATCTTTGATAGAAGCGGAAAGACTTGGTTGTGAAATGAATAATTCTCTTGCCGCCTCACTCATAGAAGCAGCATTTGCAACTGTTATTGCATATTTTAACTGCACAAGTGTCATAACTTTTCTCCAATCTTCATGATTACCACAATATTCATTGCAACTTTATATTGCCATGCTTTGTCACAATGCATTATTGCTATACTTTATCACAACACGTTATTCCAATACTTTATATAAAAACTGCATTACAAGGCTTTATAACAATGCGTGATTGCAATACTTTATTACAGTGCCTTCTTGATTGCATCCAGTAATTCATCATACTCTTCAAAGGCAGGATACTGAGGATATTCAGCCTTGATTGCATCTGTACTCTTAAACAGGAATCCTGCTTTGCTGGCTTCTATCATTCCAAGGTCATTATGGCTGTCACCACTGGCTATTGTATCATAACCGATAGACTGCAGGGCTTTAACCGTAGTTAATTTTGACTTTGGACAACGCATCTTGAAACCTGTAATCTCTCCATTATCAGCAACCTCTAATGTATTGCAGAAAATTGTAGGCCAACCCAGCTTCTTCATAAGCGGTGTGGCAAACTGTTCAAAGGTATCACTCAAAATGATAACCTGTGTAATACTTCTAAGTTCATCAAGAAACTCTTTCGCACCCGGCATAGGATCGATTTTTGCAATAGTTTCCTGAATTTCCTTAAGTCCAAGACCATGCTCCTTAAGAATATTAATTCTGTAATTCATCAACTTATCATAGTCCGGTTCGTCTCTGGTTGTACGTTTAAGTTCCGGAATCCCGGTCTCCTCGGCAAACGCAATCCAAATCTCCGGTACCAATACGCCTTCCATATCCAAGCATACAATATTCATAATTATAATCCTCCAAGTAAAATTATTATATAATAAGTATGGCAAATGTGTCATTATTGACACGAAACCACACTTGCTTACGCTATTATATTGCATAATATATCATGAACTTCGTAATTGCGCCATCCTTGGCGCAAAAAAAACACTCGTTCATGCTATATATACTTCCGTGTATAATATATCACTTCATCACAAAAAACATACACAGTATAGCATAATACATAAGAAAACGTAAACAATTAATTCATAATTATTGTATCATTTAATTAACGATGTGCTCCCCTTATGTCCCACATGTCATTCAAGCAGTTTTCCCTGTATATAATTGATAATACTTACCCTTCTGTTCTATCAGTTCATCATGAGTACCCTTCTCAATAATACGTCCCTGCTCCAGCACCACAATACAATCACTGTTTTTGACCGTAGATAATCTGTGGGCGATAACAAATGTGGTTCTTCCCGCCATCAGTTTATCCATACCATCCTGTACCAATCTCTCCGTTCTCGTATCTATGGAAGATGTCGCTTCATCCAGAATAAGCGCCGGCGGATTAGCTATTGCAGCTCTTGCTATTGCAAGGAGCTGACGCTGCCCCTGACTCAAGTTGGCTCCATCACCTGTAAGCACTGTATCATAGCCCTTTGGAAGATGCCTTATAAAACCGTCTGCGTTGGCAAGCTTTGCCGCAGCCACAACCTCTTCATCCGTTGCTTCGAGATTTCCGTATCTTATATTCTCTCTCACAGTAGCAGTGAATAAATGTGTATCCTGAAGAACAATTCCCAAAGAATGTCTAAGGTCTGCTTTCTTAATCTTATTAACATTTATTCCATCATATCTTATCTTTCCATCCTGAATATCATAGAAACGATTGATCAGATTAGTTATGGTTGTCTTTCCTGCACCGGTAGAGCCGACAAATGCAATCTTCTGTCCCGGTTTCGCATAAAGCTTGATATCGTGCAGAACCATTTTCTCATCATTATATCCGAAATCCACACCATCAAGCACCACATCCCCTTGAAGAGGTTTGTAATCTACACTGCCATCGGCCTGGTGCTCATGCTTCCAAGCCCATTTGCCTGTATACTTCTTGTCACTTTCTTTGAGCACGCCATCCTTCTCCTCGGCAACTACAAGCTTAACATATCCCTCATCCGCCTCAGGCTTCTCGTCAAGAAGCGTGAATATTCTGTCTGCCCCCGCAAGAGCCATAACTATGGCATTAAGCTGCATGGATATCTGATTTATAGGCATGTTAAAACTTCTGTTGAACTGAAGAAAACTCGCCAAGGTCCCAAGAGTAAGACCTGTGGCACCTGTGAGTGCCAAAGCTCCTCCCACAATGGTACACACCACATAGCTCATGTTACCCAACTGTGCATTTACCGGTCCTAACATATTGGCAAATTTGTTGGCATTGTATGCACTGTCAAACAATTCATCATTTAATTCATTGAAATCAGCTATCGCCTTATCCTCATGACAGAACACCTTGACAACCTTCTGCCCCGACATCATTTCCTCAATATATCCGTTCACGGCGCCTAAGTCCCGCTGCTGCTTCATAAAGTATTTTCCTGACTGGCCTGCCACCTTACCGGTCACAAACAACATGAAAAAAACCATAACCATTGTTGTAACTGTTAACGGAATCGATAGTCTTACCATGCATACGAATACGGTAACTATCGTAATTCCACTATTGAGAAACTGTGGCATACTCTGGGATATCACCTGTCTCAAAGTATCAATATCGTTAGTATAAATCGACATCACATCACCATGGGAATGTGTATCGAAATATTTGATCGGAAGCTTCTCCATATGCGTAAACAGATCGGAGCGCATTCTGTGAAGCATTCCCTGGGTCACATACACCATAATTTTATTGTAAGTAAATGACGCCGTAACTCCTACAATATAGAAAATGGCAACCTGCAATATAGCCGTCTTAAGACCTGAAAAATCCGGATTCTCCGCCCCCACAAGCGGTACTATATGGTCGTCTATAAGAGACTGCATAAAAAGCGTTCCTCTGGCATTGCACAAAACACTTACAACTATACAAAACGCTACAATAACCAGTTGTATACCATAATATTTTCCTATGTAGCCCATCAGACGTTTTAAGACTTTGCCGGGATTCTTGACCGCCGGCTTTACTTTGCCGCGCTGCCCTCTGGCACCCGGTCCCCGCTGTTTTATCTCTGCCGTTCTGTTGCCGTATCTCTCCTTTACAGAGGTTATTCCCTCTCTTGCAGACAAATCTTTTTTCTCAGACATATATTTTTCCTTTCTTACGCTCCAACTTCATCAAAATCCCCGCTGCCACCGGTCTGCGATTCGTATATATCGCGATATATCTCATTACTTTCCAGAAGTTCCTCATGAGTTCCAAATCCATCAACTTCTCCGTGTTCAAGAACAATAATCCTGTCTGCGTCCTGTACGGAAGAAATTCTCTGTGCGATAATCAGTTTCGTCGTATTCGGTATCTCCTCACGAAAAGCTTTTCTTATCTTCGCATCCGTAGCAGTATCTACCGCAGATGTGGAATCATCCAGTATCAATATTTTCGGTTTCTTAAGCAACGCTCTTGCAATACATATTCTCTGCTTTTGTCCGCCGGACACATTGCTGCCACCCTGCTCAATTCTTGTATCGTAACCATCCGGAAAACTGCTTATAAAGTCATCTGCACAGGCAAGTTGGCAAGCCTTGATACACTCTTCGCGGCTTGCATTCTCATCTCCCCAACGCAGATTATCAAGTATGGTACCGGAGAAAAGAACATTTTTCTGCAGCACCACCGACACCTGATTACGAAGTGCCTCCAAATCATAACTTCTAACATCCTTACCGCCCACCATAACACTACCTTCCGACACATCATATATACGGCTTATGAGATTTGCAAAGGATGTCTTTGCACTTCCCGTCGCCCCTATAATACCTATGGTTTCTCCTGATTTAATTGAAAGATTGATATCCTTTAGTACCCACTCCTCAGCTTCCTTATGGTATCCGAAATTAACGTGATTAAATGTTATGCTGCCATCAACAACTTCCTTATCCGGATTATCCGGATTTTTCAATGTCGCTTCTTCATCCAACACTTCAGCGATACGCTTCATTGAAGCGGTACTCATGGATATCATGACAAACACCATGGACACCATCATCAGATTCATAAGTATATTCAAACAGTATGTGAACAGACTCATTAATTCTCCTGTTTCAAGGCCGCCTGCCACAATCATTTTCGCACCCACCCATGAAATCATAAGAATACAGGCATATATTGTTGCCATCATTACAGGCATGTTGGAAACCACAAGATTCTCAGCGCGTATGAACATAGCATAGAGATTCTTTGACGCTTTATTGAATCTGTCTATCTCATAGTCTTCCCGTACAAATGCTTTGACAACTCTGATGGCAGATACATTCTCCTGCACACTCTGGTTAAGGTCATCGTACTTCGGAAACACTTCGGAAAAATATTTTGTAGCCTTGGAAATAATAAGACTCAAAAATACCGCAAGAAAAATAACCGCTATCATGAAATACTTTGCAATTGAAGCACTCACATAAAATGCCATAATAATCGCTACTATCATACTTATGCTGGCTCGCACCGCCATACGCAGTATCATCTGATAAGCATTCTGAAGATTAGTCACGTCTGTGGTCATTCTTGTAACAAGTCCCGCTGTAGAGAATTTATCAATATTTGCAAAAGAAAATGTCTGTATCTTTTCATACATACTTTTTCTTATATTTCTTGCAAGTCCTGCCGAAGCCCTTGCCCCATAACGTCCTCCCATAAGACCTGCAAACAGGCCTATAGCAGCACATACGACCATTACTGCACCCACTTTATAAATGTGACTCATATTCCCTGCATTTACGCCCTTATCTATAATAGATGCCATCAATAGAGGAATGACCATCTCCATTGCCACCTCAAGTATCATAAACAAAGGTGTGAGTAATGAGTCTTTGCGAAAACCGTTAAGTTGTTTTCCTATCGTCTTTAACATATTCCACTCTCTCTTTCTATCACCATGTCTCCACATAAAACAACTGTGCTAAGCGCCGCTGTATACGGAAAGTTACCCAATCAGCCGTCGCTTTCAGGCTCGACTTCTTGGAGTTTCAAAGTAAACTCAAGTTTCTTTTAAACAATGTATAGGATTATAGCACAATTTATTATATAATAAAAGAAAATATCTTGTGAATAATCATGGGGGACAACCTGATATGAACAGAATAACTTTTGATAACAATCTCATACTGATTGCAACGCGAAATGCCAATTACAAAATTCCGATAAATGATATAATATATATCGAAAGCGACTTGAGAATCATCAACATATACACCTCTGACAACACATATACCTTCTATGAAAAACTAGACACCTTAGAACAGGGACTTACCGGATATGGTTTTATCAGATGTCATCAAAGTTACTTAGTTTCTGCTTCTCATATACTTTGCTTTGATAATCATTTATTGCAATTAAATGATTCCGAAATCACAATTCCCGTTAGTCGACAGCACAAACAGGAAATAAGAAGATACATGCAACAGACCGGTCAACATGGTATACTAACATGTATTGAAGGCCAATACGCAGGCTACTCTGTTAAAATGAAACCGGAACAGCGGATATTAATCGGTCGGGACGGAAACCTATGTGATATTGTAATTCAGATTCCTCTGATCAGCCGCTTACATTGTGAGATAACATTTCACGAAGATATCTCACAATATGAAATCACAGATCGTTCAAGTAACGGAACATTTATATATGGTGATGTACGGTTGATTCCAAAACAGCATTATGCTGTCGAACCCGGAACAGAACTGTGTTTCGGCGATACAACCACCATTTTTAAGTTACTGTAACCACACTCTATAAATGCACAACAGGATATACATTATTTGATCGTTTCGCAATCACCTAATATACATATACCCAAGGAGAATTACATGAACCTGATAAAATGTAAAAACGGACATTATTACAATGCCGACAAATTAGATACCTGTCCACACTGTGCCGGTGAAAATATTAAAATACCTGTTGCCGACCCAACCGGCAAAGATCAGACTGCCATAGACACTCTTATTCCGGACAGGCTTAGACAGGAAGCCTATGAAAAGGCAACCAACCAAAAACTTACCGGATGGCTTGTATGTATCAGCGGCATTATGGAAGGGGACTCTTTCACGCTTTTTGCGGGAGATAATCATATAGGAAGAGATACTAATATGGATGTCTGTCTCTACAAAGAACCAACCGTATCAAGATGCGACCACGCTATAATCACCTATGACAATGTTTATTCCCGTTTCACTCTACACACTGACTCAGATTCGGTCCTTTATAACAGCAAAGCACTTTCACCCGGTCAACATATCAAGCTTAACCCTCATGACCGTATAACTCTTGGCAACTGCACCCTCTCATTTATCCCATTCTGCGGAGAACATTTCCAATGGGATGAGGAAGAATAAATCCATCAGGGAGAACGACATGGAACAAAACGAACATCAGACTACCCGTGCATTACCCACAGGTACAATACTTTCACATAAATACATAATTAATAATGTTATCGGCGAGGGCGGTTTCGGCATAACCTATTCCTGTACATTGAAAAATGCTCCTTCTTCTGAGACCATCTATGCTGTAAAAGAGTACTATCCGGATAATGCTGCCCACCGTTCATCTGATAAAAACGGATATTCTATACAACCCTATATAGGAAAACAGGATATTTTTGAAAAAGGCAAGAAACACTTTTTACGCGAGGCAGGGATATTATCAAAATTCTCTTATCTCCCCCACATAGTAAGTATTAATGATATTTTTGAAGAAAATGGAACCATCTATATTGTAATGGATTATATTGACGGAATTACTTTGAAACAATATGTGGAAGATAACGAGCCTTTAACCATTGATGAATTATCTACATTGATTACACCGGTCATGCGCGATATTTCTGAAATACATAAAAGCGGGTTATTGCACAGAGATATAAGCCCTGATAATCTCATTCTCGGAACAGACAACATGCTCCATCTAATAGATTTTGGCTCAGCCGGCTATGAAAATGTTGGAGAAAAAGAATTAAAAACCGTTATCCTGAAATCGGGGTTTGCACCACCGGAACAATATACCGCTGCAGGGAAAGCAGGAGCATGGACTGACGTATACGGGATATGTGCTACAATGTACTATTCTCTTACCGGTTTTATTCCTAATGAATCCATATTACGCCTTCAAAAAGATGATCTCCCCTCTTTGTCTGATCATTTCGCAACTTCTTCATGGAAGACTGATGTAATTATGAAAGGACTCAATCTCCACCCGGCTGACAGATATCAGACCATGGACGAACTGTATCAGGCTTTTGTTATTCCACCTGTAGATATCAATTCCGAAATGAGACAAAAACTAACCGCAGTTAAATACAGCAAGACCGTTATGCCAACTATGAATAGTCTGCATTCTAAAATTACTTTACTACGTATCGGTATAGCCGGAATAGCAGTTTTACTGATATATGCTGTTCTGGGTTTTTGTGGGGCATCTCTTCCATTGTGGTCTGAAAGTTGGACCTATGCCTCATTATCAGAGTCTTTGGAAAATGAGAACGAAACCACTACTGACAATTCATCTGATTTGACCAAAACCGACTCTTACGGTTCTAACATTGATAGTGTCAAACCGGAAGGAAAATCAACCACAGTTAAAAATGCCGGAAGCAAAGCTTCCGACACTAACACTACTAATAATACTACTGAGAAGACTACATCCACACAGAATAACAATGTCATGAATAGTTCCTCTATACAGAACAATAATACTACTACCGAAAAAAGTACATCTACTCAGAACAAAAATACTACCGCAAAAAACAACTCGTCAACAACCACAAAAAATGCCGGAGATACGACCTCCGGCAAAAAGAATAGCAAAAAAACAACTGAGCAGGAGGAGGATATATTCATCAGCATGCCGGATGATGAATATGATACGTTTACAGACTAGTACCCTAACATTAATTAACCGACACTTTCTCGCAGGAATTAATTATTCCGTGTACCGGATTATACAAACAATTTCCTATACTTCTTTGCACATCCTTTAGGTATCATATACCTCTTACTCGGTGTGCCTTTCATGCAATTTTTCCCGACTTTCTTCAACTTTCTGCTGTTTATCACAATCTTTTTCAAGCTTTTATCATTACAGAAACATTTACTTCCAATCTCAGTTACCTTCTTTCCCATTGTAACGGTCTTCAACTTCTTGCAGCCCATAAAAGCCTGATTACCTATAACTGTCACATTATTGCCTATTGAAACGGTTTTTAACTTAGACAATTTATAACACGCCTTCTTCGAGACACCTGTAACCGGATATGTACTGCCATTAATAGTGACTTTTGCAGGCACCTTAAGGGTAGTTATTGACTTTTTCTTTACCTTTAACAGTGTAAGCGCGTTATCGCTTTTTACCTTATATACCAGATTCCCCACTGTATATTCTTTTCCGATTTCAATATTAACCTCAGTCAATTTTTTCCCATCATCATTCTGCACATTTTCGCCATTAACAGTTTTATCAATCTCGGCTTCTTTTCCAGTTTGTTCACCGGAACTTTGATTGTTTTTATCGTTTCCTTTATCGTCACGTTCTTTCTCAGGCGCCGAAGTTTCCCCTGTACTATCACCGGCATTTGCCTGCTCGACTGATTCTCCACTTTCTCCGTCACTTTGCTTACTTTCATCTGTAATGGGATTACATGTATTCCCATTGTCTCCAGCATACTGAGCCGCTGACGAACCGGGATTAGCGTATATTATTGTTGTACCGGGGAAGGCTCCATCTCCTATCACAATGTTATTATTGTATATAATGACAGAAAATGCTGAATCTGACTCAAATGCGTTATCGCCAATCTGACCGCATTTTTCCGGAATAATTACTTCTTTCGGCGTAGTACTTTGAAATGCATATCCGGAAATTGTTGTAAGGCTTTCCGGAAAATTGAACTTTCCACCATCTTCAGCATCCGCCTGATAAAATTCACTAAATGCATAATCAAGAGAAAAAGCGCCTAAACCAATGGATGTTAATTGTGATTGTCCCTCATAGGTCAACTTTGTCAGATTACCACAGTCACTAAAAGCATATTCATCAATTATCATTACCGATGCCGGAATATTAACTGAAGTTATATTATTACCATAAGTAAAGGCGTTCTTACCTATGACCTTCAATGTAATATTATTATCCTTTGCCAAAGCTGCAAGATCAACAGCTCCTATTGCGTTCTCGGCAGATATTAGTATTCCCGCATCCGAATATGTGTAAGTAGCTCCTTCATACTCCACTGAATGTTCTTCGGCATGGACATTCAGACTCAAAAAACTTAAAGTCAAAACAAACAAAAAGGCTGAAACAATATTCCTAATCCGTAAAATCACATTTCTTCCTCCGTTAACATATAAGTATCCACAACTAATTTAACATATATGTATGCCCAACACAAGAAGATTCGTTCGTTTTCATAGGATTCATTGTTTATATCTATAGTATTGTTCTTTCCTTAATTTTGCTCTTTCTAAGTTCATCTGTGCTGTTCTCTCTTCTTCATGTGTATACGCAGTTTCAACCTTGAACGTTGCTTCCTGAATGTCTTTATCCAATTTCCATTCATAATGATCAATTCTTCTTTGCTGTCTTTCGTCCTTTTTGCTATTATATGTTTTTGTTTCCAATATTAGCGTCGTTATTTTAAGAAACAATATCATCAACACAACAAAACCAGCCAACTTCGATTCAATAGTTTCAACACATGAGCCTAACCCTACCACTACAAGCAAAAAAAACGGTTCATATAAATATCTGCTTTTTCCTACTTTTTTACAATACCGCTTTATCAAAACATATCCAATCAATAATACTATAGCGAGTATAAAGGAATCATTACTGTTCTTATATCCGTATTCATCCATATATTTATCTTTAGATTTAACATACGTCAATAAAAGAATTGGCAATATCATATTCAATATGTAACAAATAATTAATACAATCCTTTTTTTTGTATTATTTTTCATTATTCCCTTTCCTTTCAATCTAAAGTACCTATTTTTGTATTCTCATCAGTCCAAGCTTGAATCCATAATGTCTGCGGCAGTTCCAGCATATCAACGGTGCCGTCTTCTGCAAATCTGATATCATACACAATTTCACTATATTCAAATATTTCACCTGACGCAGCTCCACTCAAGACTCCAGCCACCGCATATTTTTTAGGAATATTAATCACAACATCGTTAAGGTCAGCTCTTACAGAATTTCCATTTTCATTCACAAAACTGTTAAACGTCCTTCCATATTCATCCACAGAAAATGCAGGAAGATTATTAATCTCATATGTTTCACCGTCAGAACATGTGAAAACACATTTTTGACGTTGGTCATTATTATAACTTTCATAACTTTGTACAGTATATACCCTTCCGCTTGCCGAAGTGTACTGTGCGCCAACTTTATCCTCTATATCCTGTAAGTCCTGAGTTGAAATACACTCCAAACAGCATAATTTCCCGGTAACTGTATAATAATCTCCGTTATCTATTACATAGTTGGAATAGTCCATATTTTCGAGTGTACCATCGTAATTTACACAAAACATCAAAGGCAAATCATACCCATAAAATCTATCCAAACCTGATGTTACCGAATTACTGCTGACATCTTCTTTTTTATCTTCTTTCGAATCATTTTTCGAAGCATTTTCCGAATCACTTTTTGAATCATTTACTGAAGCATCCCCAGTTTCTGACTGTTTATTGTATGTACATTCATCAACAAACTGTTGCGTTCCATCCGGAAGCACCTCATAATGTAATTTACCATGCCAAATATCCGGACTTTCGGATGTATATATTTCCCACTCTATCGAAGCACCAATCAATTCGCGTATAATACTTATATTATCATCATCTCCACATATTTTTGCAGTGAGAATTGGCGCTGCCACAGAAATATCATTACATATCTGCCCATTGTCTCTATATGCATATTCCGCTTCCGCCTCGACTCCTTCTTCTATTTCTATATCAACTATACTTAACTCATCTCTATCCAATATCTTTAATACAGGTTCTAACCCAAACATTGCCTGTGCCTTGCAGTTTACTTTTGCCGTTGAATTAACCTGTATACCTTTTCCATGTTTTCTAATTCCTTTTCCTCGTTCATATACACAGCCAAACTCCATTGGCACATCCGCTTCAAATGATATACTCCCATCAAGAGATAATTTCAGATATAATTCAGTATCAACGCATACCAATCCGTCAGCCAATGGTATTTTTGCGTTGCACAATTTTATTTTCTTTTCCTCAGAAAATGTTGATATTTCCCCGGTCACTGTAGAATGAACATCCAAAGCAAGTTCCATATATTTTAAACCTTTACTCAATGGTGCGGTTACTTTATAATCTACTTTACCTCCGACAAAAATCCTGTCCACATTTATTTCAGCACTATAATCGCCTTCTAAATCTGTAACGTCGGTTATTGGAATTGAAAATCCGTTTTCGGTTTCGTTATCAGTAAATGCCAATGCTAAATATCTCTGTGTATCTTCCTCTTCGACTTTCAATTCTATCTTGAAACCCTTATTCTCATGTTCCAAATCAAAGAAAGCCATATTGGTTGGTGTAATATTGCCGGTTACGCTCTTTTCAACTTCAGCACCATAATACCTTGCTATATCTTCAAAAGTTATTTCACCGACATCCAATACTGTTATTCTTTCTATTACATCACTTAATTCAACATCTCTAATTGTACATCGGCCATCCTTAGACATAGAATCTATTCTGCCGGCTTTTTTTACTTTGTTTTCTCGGCTATCATATACAATTACATCATCTGCTTTCAATGATTCTGCTTTATCCTGTTTTATAACTATTACTTTTTCGTTTTCAATAATTTCCTCTATGTCTTCACTTGACAAAACAGTAACATTGTCTTTATAAGTAACATCTTCATAATCCTGTTGCCATAGTTTATTATAGTGCAAATCATTAAGTACACTCAGAACATGTTCACATTCCTGTTTTGTAAAACCAAGATGTACTTTATCTTCAGAGATAAGATTTTGATCTATGGCATATCTAAGCAATTCTTTTTCATTTATTTCGTCCTCAGTACCCAACTCCCGTTGTAGTGAACTTTGATCTAATGTTTTTAGAGCTGTCAATGCAATAAATTTTCCTGACACCAAATCATCACCATTAAAATGAGTTTTATCATCTATCACATCCCACTCGACTGCGGACTGAACATAATTAAAATACTCACTCGTCGAAACAACATCCTCAAAATATGGCTCATCATTACTACATTCAATTATTCCTGTTTCTTCGCATAGCATCTTTAGCCATTCAAATCTGGATATATCATTTTCTTTTGGTGCTCTAACCTTGTCTCCGCTTCTATATATAATCACTGCAGAAATCGCTATACTAATCACAGCCAGAAAAATCACACCTGCTATTATCTTCTTTTTCATAATCTCTTCTCCGTATACTTCATATTAAAACGTCTTAAACATTAGCAGCTCACCAATGTTTAAGACGGATAATATAGAGTTAATTAATTTACCTTAAACGTCTTTGATTTTGTAGCGTAGTTCTTTTTTGATACGGTCACTTTAATTTTGTTTTTCGATTTTAATTTCTTTTTTAATTTAACTATAAACTTTCCGGTTTTGTCGGATTTAGCGGAATATTTCTTCTTACCAATCTTAACAACAACTTTGGCTCCACCTATGGTTTTACCCGTAATCTTTTTACTGCCCTTTTTGTAAAGGGACAGGTTGAGCACTGAAATAGTTCCTTTTTCAGCTTTCAGTTCAATGGAATAGTTGGCTGTTTGTGTAACATAACCTCTATTTACCCTTATATATACTGTTTGTCCCAATCCATTAACTGATAACTTATTGTTTATATTAATATTATCTATACCGGTATCAGCTATCTTAATTCCATTAGAGTCAGCTAAAAGAACATCCAGCCGATTATCAGCAGAAATATAAAAGGTGTATTTCTGTTTGTCATTCGGTAATACAAAACCAAAGCAATCAATATCATCCACATATTCGATGACACCAGTAACCTTCTGCCCCGGAGTGAACTGTGGAGCATTTTCAAAAGTTCCCCAATTGTCATCCGGCGTTGCGGTAATTGACATATTATAATTACCCACGCTATGCTTATTAGATTCAACCCTTATATAGTAGCTTTCTCCAGGAATTAAAACCACAGTATTGCTTGTAGTAACTGTGTTTTTAATTCTAAATCTCAATATTGTTGATTTATTATTATAAACATTTCCACCCTTATATATTTTTTCATCCAGTGCATTTCTAATTTCAAAATATAAACCTTTATTTGCATAATTACTCATAGAAATCGTAATATACTGATTTCCTACATTCTCAGGAATATCAACTCTGTAATAATGTATTTGATCGGCACTTGCTTCAGCAAAACTTTCTTCAATACTCTTGCCAATCGATACAGTCTCAGCCGTTTCTTTGGTAGAACCAGGAGCCGCCAATACTTTATTTGATATACTAATTAAAAATATCATCAACAGCACAACAAATATAATCCCTTTATAATTCTCACTCATATGTTTCATTGCTACACATCCTCCTTAATTGTTTTTTATGTGATGTCATATATTCTATCACAAAACTTCCATTTTGGACACTAAAAACTTCCAAATTGGATAAAATATTTCTATGTGTATTGTTTTTATATATAACTATGCATAGTATTCATTGCAAACAGAGGTATTACCCATGTCAGAGAGACTAACACAGACAGGTCATCCGATTATCGGAACTAATATAAAAAGACTCCGCACAGAACGTAATATGCGGGCAGTAGATGTAATTGCCAAGCTACAACTTAAAGGAATTAAAGTCACGACCGGAATTTTTTCCAAAGTCGAACATGGTCTTAACAATCCTACTGTGGATATGCTCATTGCTCTGACCGATATCTTTGATTGTGATTTCAATGAATTCTTTGTTGAATAAAGACTATTCTCCAAGGAAATAATTCTCACCGATATCAAACACAGGTGTCAAATACTTCCTGATAACATTTACATCATCAGGAGTAATCGAAGTTATTTCTTCTCCATTTTTCCTTGCACAGATAATCTTTCCATGAAGAAATATTCTCTCTTTATCATTTCTAACAAATACCCTGTTTACAGGAAGCTTTTCCTGATTCTTACTAACGATTATAGCAATATCTTTCACAAGCGGAATTTCTTTATATTCGCCACCAAGATATTTTTCTATGTTGTCCTTCTTGTTATCCAACTTTGTAATATATCCGGAATATACAACGCCATTTTCATTAACATCCATTACATAAATATCTATATCCATCAGGAATCGCAGCCTCCCTATGTAACATTACAACATTTACAATATATCATAAAATACAAACCGAAATCTTAAATGTAATTTTCGGCAGGGGAAATGTAAGAAAAAACACTGCCTATTACAAAAATAAAAATACCGGAGGTGCAACCTCCGGCAAAATATAATCATAACTCTCCTGCTACAATCAGACATTTTTCTCTCTTTTCAAACCATTTCCTTTTGGGAAACAGTTGACCTCTTTAATCAATTTCAACTCAGAATTGCCATTTTATAATCCAAAAGAAAAAATTGCAACAACATAGAATCCGATGACCAATAACGGTGTAATACAATCAAATACACCTAATACTCTCACTGTCTTTTCCTCTTTCGCAAGCTTGCGTCCTACAATACAGAAAACAAAACCGAAAAAAGCAAGGATCATTGTTACTGTAATAACACCTCTGATAAATGAGGTATTCGGACCAGCAACTATTAATGTGTAGCTGGTGATTGCTGAAATCAATGGTATAAGTTCTGCTATAATTGCTATAATCTTCTTATTCATAATAAAAACTCCTTTTCGTTTAACGCCATAAGGCTTGTTTCATTAGTTATCTTATGGGCTTATTATATGATGAAGAAGATTATCGTGAAAGTGTCATTTGTCACTAATAATAAATTATTTGATAGTGACATTTGTCATAGTATTATAAATATTTCTTAAGACGCTCCTTAATAGGCATTAAAGCAGCGTCTGACACGTCAATGTCATCTGCTGCAATAATATAAGTATTATATCATTTTTCAAATGGGAACTTATAATCAAGCCCCAACTCATCCCTTACAGTTATTATATCTTTCTGCACTGCTTCACCCACCGGTACTCCTTTATCTTTTCTGAACAGCCATGTCTCATACTCTTTCTCTCCGGCAGTATATATTCTGTCTTCACCCGGCGCGAGTTTGGAAGCTCTAAGAGCCCTGCATATATCTCCTGCTATCTTCTTGAATTCTTCTCTTCCCATGAAAGCATCGGGATCAACCACAAAGAAGAAATGTCCCAGATGGTACATGGCTGGCTTGCCTTCCTCATTTACACCGGTAAGTGCCTTCATGAACTGTCCGCCCGAAAGAGCTGCCGAAAGAATCTCAACAACTGTCGCATATCCATATCCCTTATATCCTGCCAGCTCGTCACCTATTCCTCCAAGCGGTGCCAGTGCCGCAGTTCCGTCCACAAGACGTTTCAATATCTCTGCACTGTCAGTCAATGCCTCTCCCTCTTCGGAGATGACCATTCCCTTAGGCGTAGGCTTACCCTCTCTGGCATAATATTCAACCTTCCCCCGCTGCACTATCGAGGTCGCACAGTCAAGGCAGAAGGGAAACTCTTCATCCGTAGGCAGTGAAAATGTAAGCGGATTTGTTCCAAGCATATTCTCAACTCCAAAAGTCGGAGCGATGGAAGGTCTTGCATTAGTTCCTGTAAGTCCTATCATCCCTTCCTTACTTGCCATAGAAGTCCAATAACCTGCAATGCCATAATGAGTTGAATTGCGGATTGCTCCGCCTGCCATGCCATACTTCTTAGCTTTTTCAATCAACATCTCCATCATCTTATGACTTGCCACCATTCCCATACCGTCATGAGCATCCATAACAACAGTGGTCGCCGTCTCTTTGATTATCTCAATATTAGTCTCCGGCAATAACGTACCCTTAACTATTCTGTCAATGTAAATGGGCTTAAAACGATTACAACCATGACTCTCAATACCTCTTCTGTCGGACTCCAACAGTACATCCGCGCAAATCTTCGCATCCTCTTCCGGCACACCATAGCCTTTAAATGCGTCAATCATAAAATCATTCATTAATTCCCATGATACAAATGGTCTTGTCTCTGTCATAATATACCCCTCCATTTCATATAATTACTATATAATTTTAAAATCACTTTTTCACAACAATACTTATATTTACCTCAAGAGAACTGACAACATTTTTTTCATTATCAAGCAAATAATATGTTAATATGCAATCATGCTTTCCGGCGCTTAAAGGCTCATCCAATACTATATTCTCAAGATAACTGCCCCTTGGTATTACCGGCGATTTATATATTGTATGTTCAGGTTCCTCCGTCAAAGCCACCTCAAACCTGATATCATTAGTGTTGTTGAATACATTCTGAACATATGCATCCTCTGACATCTCTTCGGCATCACTAAAATGCCAGTTTGTCGTCATCGATGTTTCAAAGCTGCCATCTGCCATCCATCTCGAATTTCCCACTGCATTTAACGCCTCATCACTATTATCCGGAGTAACTACCAGGTTGGCTTCCGCAGTGTTAACATTTTCTCCTTTCAAGGATAACCTGTACACCAACATTCCAAGGATAGTCAAAAGCAAAGGTATCACTATAATTCCTAATACAAGATACTTCTTTCGCTCTTTTTTCTCTTCTATGATCATATTAAGTTTTTGATTATTTCTTTCTATTGTATAATTATCACTCATATGATTTCACCTCTATAACTATACATCAACTTAAATCATGACGGTCGGATGCCGATTCCGTAGCGCTCACTCTTCGCTGACGTCATCTGGCACCTCTATAACTATATATTAGGAAATAATAGCCTTATTATCAATCACACTTACATTATACTTGAATCGTGCAGTATTTCCACAATTATCACTTGCTACAATATCTATATAATATGTGCCGTCTTTCGAAAATGTTATTGTAAATGTTGAATCCGTTGAAACCTCAAGATTATCTGCAAGTCTGCAGGATTTAATACTTTTTATGTTCTTCGGATCATATTTCTTATCATTAACGTAACACTCTATCGATTCCTCAAAAATACCTGATACTATCTTACCTTTATCAGTAATCTCAACATTAATGGAGTTGGGACTCTCATACTCATCTCCTTCAGTGATTGTAATTCCAGGAACAGAAT
>JAFUGT010000153.1 GCA_017469275.1 Lachnospiraceae bacterium | reverse complement strand
TGATTCAGACAGAGGTCTCACACTACTTGTCGGTAGTCCTAAGTTTGTACATGTAAAGACAAAGTTGATAGTGGAGTTGAACAAGGAAATAAGTCCTACACCTTGTGGTCCTAACAATATAGCCACAAGCTTATTTCGTATGATGCCAATAAGAACAGTCAGTCCCTGTAAACCACCAAATACTCCCGTATATTTCAGGATGGTGTGGTCGTTTGCTATCTGTCTGTTCTTTTCCATCAAAATAAAAACGAAGAAAGATAGGTTTTATTATAAAAAATCTGTCATTCCATTCGCTTAATCGATTTTTTCATTATCTTTGTAGCATGAAACTGAGTGTTGTCATACCTATATACCATGTAGAGAATACTTTAGAGCGATGTGTTCAGAGTGTTCTTCAACAGAATTATGACAATATGCAGATTATACTTGTGGATGACGGATCTGATGACAAGTGCCCTGAACTATGCGACGAACTAGCCGTACGCGATTCTCGTATTACTGTTATTCACCAGGAAAATAAAGGATTAGGTGCTGCGAGGAATTCTGGTATACGACATGCCAGCGGAGACTATATCACTTTTGTTGATTCAGATGATTTTCTGGAACCAGACACTATTCCGCTTTTAATGGAAGAACTCATCAACCATCCTGAGTATGATATTATAGAATATCCGGTCATTGTAAAAGATGGCGGACGAGAAGAAAACCTCTTAACCTTTTTAGATCGTTGTTACCATTCTTTCCATGAATACTGGTTAAAAGCCAAAGGATATTCTCATTCTTATGCATGCAATAAGATTTACCGGAGATGTCTCTTTAATAACACTCTTTTCATAGAACGTCATGCTTTTGAGGATGTATGGACATTACCCCTGTTGCTTGCACAATCTAATCATATTGCCATTTCACCCAAAGGATGCTATCACTATTGTGAGAATGCCTCAGGTATTACTGCACGTGCTACCTTACAAGATATGCAATCATTGTTACAGGCGCATGTTAATGTGTTACCTCAGGTTTGGGATACTTCCAATGAAAGTATAGCCTACTATATGGATGTGCTAAATATCCAATTAACAGTTGCACAGATGGGAGGAGGAACACTCTTGCCACCCTACCCTTATCGACTCAAAAATATAGATTTTAAGAATATTAAATATCTTATTAAATTGTTTTTACTTAAAATTTTAGGAATTAAATCATTATGCAGAATATACAAACATCTAAAACACCTTTAGTAAGTTTCATTGTAACCTATTATAACATACCGATTGATATGCTGCGTGAGTGTATTGAAAGTATTGTTAACCTGTCATTGAAAGAAGAAGAAAGAGAGATCATACTTATCGATGACGGTTCTGATGTGGTGCCCCTTGACGAACTGATCGATTACCGTGACCAAATTATATATCTGCGTCAAAAAAATATGGGGGTAAGTGATGCAAGAAACAAAGGTATTGACATCTGTAAGGGCAAATATATTCAGTTTGTGGATGCAGATGACTGTTTAATAAAATCAAATTATGAGCAATGTCTTGAAAAGGTAAAGAATAATGATCCAGACATGGTTCTTTTTCGTCTATCAAGAGATAGTGTAGAGGTTGATTCTCCTGAATACTTTTACGGACCAGTTACCGGAACTGACTATATGCGTCATAATAATCTGTGTGCTTCAGCATGCAGTTATATCTTTCGAAAAAAGTTATTAGTAGGTTTACGCTTCACTTCGGGTATCTTACATGAGGATGAGGAATTTTCACCACAATTGATTTTGCGTGCAGATACTGTATTTAGTACAGATAATTGTGCATACTATTATCGTGAACGCATGGGGTCAAGACTTAATAGTAATGATCCAGATAACCAGAAGAAGAAACTTGATGATGCAGAATACGTAATCTTTGAATTGGATCATCTGGCAGCCACATTACCATCTGCCGAAAGAATCGCTTTGCAACGTCGGGTGGCCCAACTGTCAATGGATCATATATATAATGTTATCATGAGCACCCATTCTGAGAAGATACTCGATGAATACCTGGATCGATTACGCAAGAGAGGATTATTCCCCTTGCCGGATAGGGAATATTCGTTGAAATATAGTTATTTCCGAAAGATGATTAATACAAAACTTGGTAAGAAAATCCTTCTTCGTACCCTACCCCTAATGAAGAAAGAGAAATGAGAATCCTGTTAATCGGAGAATATAGTAATGTGCATGCTACATTGGCTAAAGGACTAAAAGAACTTGGCCATCAGGTTACCGTACTCAGCAATGGCGATTTCTGGAAAGATTATCCTCGTGATATAGCATTAGACAGGATCCCGACAAAATGGGGAGGCATCAAGTATCTATTCCGTTTGTTAACGATCTTACCCAAACTGCGTCATTACGATGTGGTACAACTGATCAATCCTATGTTCCTTGAGTTAAAGGCAAAGAGGATACTCCCTGTATATAAATATCTTCGCAGACATAACGGAAAAGTTTTTCTTGGTGCCTATGGAATGGATTACTATTGGGTTAACACCTGTTGTGAATACAAACCGCTACGATATAGTGATTTCAACATCGGAGATCACTTACGTACGGATGAAGAAGCATTGAGGGAAAAACAGGATTGGATAGGAACGGACAAGGAACGGCTGAATAAGTCTATAGCCAAGGATTGTGATGGAATAGTTGCCGGATTATATGAATATTGGGTATGTTATCATCCTTTCTATAAAGAGAAGACTACCTATATACCATATCCTATTGTATTACCTGATATTCACAAGTTTCCCAACAAAGATAAACTGAGACTATTTATTGGTATCAATAGAGAACGGAATAGTTATAAAGGAACAGATATCATGTTGGCTGCGGCAGAAGATATTCAAAGGGATTATCCTGATAAAATTGAAATTATAAAAGCCGAGAGTGTTCCTTTTAAGGAGTACCAGTTTTTGATGGATCATTGTGATGTCATTCTTGACCAGCTGTATTCTTATACTCCTGCCATGAATGCGTTACTGGCCATGAGCAAGGGTATTATCTGTATTGGTGGTGGCGAGGAAGAATCCTATGATATTTTAGGAGAAAAAACGCTTCGCCCAATCATCAATGTAGAACCTTCTTATGAAAGCGTTTACCAAGAATTAGAGCAACTCGTGTTACATCCTGAACGTATTCAAGAACTAAAACGACAAAGTATTGAATACGTCAAGCGTCATCATGACTATTTAAAAGTTGCACGGCAGTACCTTGATTTCTATAAAAAACAAACTGGATGAACTTTTCAGGTCATCCAGTCTCCGTTTCTAAGTGCAAATGATTATGCTTCTGCTGGAGCTTCCTCTGCAGGAGCCTCTGCTTCTGTCTCAGCCTCTGCAGCAGCTGCGGCAGCTTTCTTCTCTGCTACTTTCTGAGCAATAGCTGCATTTACCTGCTTCTCAGCCTCAAGCTTCTTAGCGGCAAGATCCTTCTTTGCTTTAGCCTCTTTCTCACGAATAGCGTCAAAGCCCTTAACCT
>JAFUGT010000152.1 GCA_017469275.1 Lachnospiraceae bacterium | reverse complement strand
TGGAATACTGCTATAGAATATGATGGCATCTATTACCATTCTACCTTGAAATCTCAAAATAGAGAACACAGAAAGAATCAATTATTAGCAGATAATGGTATAAGACTTATAAGGATAAAAGAAGGTGATTACAACAAAGTTTCTAATGGTATTATTTATGTAAAATATCAAGATAACCACACATATCTAAAGTGGGCTATAACTGAGATACTTAAATTATGTGATAAAGAAGAGTACATTGAACAATTAGATATTGATATTGAAAGAGATAGAAATCAAATATATGCACTATACATACAATCGGAGAAAGAAAATAGTATTGTAGCCCGAATGCCCGAAGTGGCCAAACAGTGGGATTATGAAAAGAACGGTGACATTAAACCAGAGTATATATTATGTACAAGTCATAAGAAGTTTTATTGGAAATGCGAAAAAGGTCATTCGTGGAAAGCAGAAGTTAATAGTCGCTTTATGGGACACGGCTGCCCATATTGTGCAGGGATTATTTTAGCACCAGGAGAGAATGACTTGCTATCTCAAAATCCAGAACTTGTAAAAGAATGGGATTATGAAAGGAATGGAGACCTTACGCCCGATAAGATAACTGTCAGTAACGGTAAGAGTGTATGTTGGGTATGCAATACTTGTAATCACCATTGGAAAGCCAGTGTCAGTCATCGTAATAATGGAAGAGGATGCCCTAAATGTGCGGATAAGCAAAGAACCCTTTCTAAACACAAAAGAATCTTAGCATTAAAAGGTTCATTTGCTGAGAACTATCCGCATTTGCTGAAAGAATGGGATTATGATAGAAATGGAGAGTTAGACCCTCAAATGCTTCCCCCACATTGTGGTAAGAAAGTGTCATGGATATGCAGCACGTGCGGTCATTCTTGGCCGGCAACAATGGATCAAAGGGCTAATGGTTGTGGTTGTCCCAAATGTGCAGATAAACAGAGGACTCTTTCTCAACGTAAAAGAATCGTAGGATTAAAGGGGGCTTTTGCAGATACTCACCCCCACTTGATTAAGGACTGGGATTATTCAAAAAATGAAGGTACCCCCAATGACTATTCTGCAGGTTCTAGTTATCGCGCAAATTGGAAATGTCATCATTGCGGATATGAATGGGAAGTCGCCATATGTAAGAGAACAAAAGGGCATAAATGCCCAAAATGTCACAAATAATTGTTAGAAATGCCGTCATGAAATGAAATCACCAAACAACTATTTCTCAGAAGAAACACTCAGTCACCTGAAGCCACAACAGGGATTGTCAGAGCGTTACGAACGGCGTGCGCAGGAAGTGACGCAGGCCTGTAAGTTGACGCATGTCTATGGGAAATATCATCTGGCGATGCTTCACAGGGAGTTGGCCATGAGTGAGGAGCGGACAACATATCAACAGGCAGAGCGGCAGGCGGCGATGATGAATCAGATGACCCTCTTTCATTCCTCACCGTTAGACTTTATGCATACGCAGGAGGAGAGCACAGACGAATCCATCGACACATACTTGGAGTACAAGCGGATGGTGGAGGAATATAGCGACGAGCAGTTTGTGCCAAGCGTCGTGGAGCAGT
>JAFUGT010000151.1 GCA_017469275.1 Lachnospiraceae bacterium | reverse complement strand
TGCAGCACGTCAGCACTTAATGAGTGAACTTGTTCACGAATTTAGTACTGCTACGTGATGCAACGCGAGCGCAAGCGGGTCCCTAAGCGATGATGAAAGTCACTGGAGCCGTTCACAATATCAACAACGTATAAGAGTTTCAACCACTACTTACTAAGGTAAACAATAATTTATTTGAATGACACAAACCAAACAACTTGTAGTATAATGCAGGATGAACAATAGCAGAAAGGAACATATAAAAATGACTGACGACCAAATTTTAAAAGCTCGTCTTAAAGACCTTGCCAAAACTTCATATAATCAAAATATATATACTTATAGCAATTTTCTCTCAATGGAGGAACAGGCACTGCTCGATGATATAAGAGATGACATTTCCTATATTAAGCATACATGTTTTGGTGGAAATGAACTATCGGAACGGCAGATCATAGAATTTGGTTCCGAGGAGGAATTCGGATATCCCGGTCATTTTCCCATAGCCCTGATTAAGATAACACCATTACTTGCAAAATTTTCAGACGATCTTAACCACAGAGATTTTCTTGGTGCACTGATGAATCTCGGAATCGAGAGAAATGTTCTCGGAGACATTTTAATAAAAGATAACACCGCATATGTATTCTGTCTTGAAAAGATTGCCGACTTTATTTGTGATAATCTCACCAAGGTGAAACATACCAATGTCAAATGTGAGATAACAAGACTTGACATTCCTGCTCTTACTCCCACGTTGGTCGACGAAGAATTTCCCGTTGCATCCTTAAGACTGGACGGAATAATCGCAAGCCTTATCAAATGTTCCAGAAAGGAAGCACTTTCACTTTTTGAGGAAAAGCGCGTTACATTAAATGGTCACATCACCGGAAGGAACAGCACTCTGTTAAAGGCCGGAGACGTATTCTCTATAAGAGGTCACGGCAAGTTTATATTCGATCACGCAGGCGGTAACACCCGCAAAGGAAAAGTATATGTTCATATCAAAAGATATATATAGTTATTGATATAGACGCTGCAAAAAGCAGCTATGCCTTTTGACACGGTATCATATCAGGTTACTTTATCACCTTGCAATTCCGTCACCGTCGCAAAAATATAAACAAATGTTGTTGTATATTCTTAAATAAGTGCTATAATGTGTATCGTATTTTGTGGTTATTGATATCATAAGATATGTTAACAGATAAATACATAGTGTATGTGCTTTACATCATTACTATCAAATACGGGAGGATAATATGAATATCATAATCGTCGGCTGCGGTAAAGTCGGTTATACACTTGCCGAACAGCTCAATGAAGAAGGACATGACATTACGCTAATAGACACCAACGAAAGCAAATTGGATAAAGCTCTCTCGGAACTGGATATACAGGCTATTGCCGGTAACGGCACAACCTTTAAGACACAATTAGAGGCCGGTATCAAAGACAGCGACTTACTTATAGCTGTAACAGGTAAAGATGAGATTAATCTGTTATGTTGTCTTATAGCTAAAAAATCCGGTAATTGTAATACTATCGCAAGAGTCCGTAACCCGGAATATTTTGAAGAGACAGACTATCTTCGGGAAGAATTGGGATTATCCATGGCTATCAATCCTGAATATGCCTGTGCAGAAAGTATTGCGCAACTGATAGAGGTTCCAAGCGCGCTTGACATTACATCCTTTGCCAAAGGCAGAGTCAACATGATTCAGGTGCAGATTCCGGAAGGTTCACCTATACATCACCTGACGGTTCACGAATATGCATCAAAGATACACAGCAATACTTTGATATGCGCCATAGAGCGGGAACACGAGGTTCTTATTCCTGATGGTAATACTTTAATATGTGCAGGGGATAATCTCTACATTATCATCCCTCCTGCCGAGATACATCATTTTCTTACCAAAATCGGCATAAAGGCCAAACCAATCAAATCCGTTATGATAATAGGCGGCGGTATGATTGCCTACTATCTGGCTTCCAAACTCAATTCTGCCCATCTCCAGGTGAAGATCATCGAGCAGAACTTTGAACATTGTCAACGACTTTCCGAATTACTCCCACATACAATGATAATCAACGGAGACGCTTCCGATCGTCAGCTTCTTTTGGAGGAAGGCATCGACGATACAGATGCATTTATCGCCCTTACTAATCTTGATGAAGAAAATCTTGTTCTCTCTCTCTTTGCCAACAAAGTTGGTAAAGCTAAGAAAGTCACCAAGGTTGACAGGGTATCCTTTGAAGAAGTGGTGGACGAATTACCCATCGGGACAATCGCATGTCCTAAGAACATCACAGCAAAATCAATCATTCAATATGTGCGTGCACTCCAGAATTCCTTCGGAAGTAATATAGAGACTCTTTACAGGATGTTAGATGACCGTGTGGAGGCATTAGAGTTCCGCATAAGGCAGGATTCTAAAGTTACCAACACTCCTTTAATGCAGCTTCAACTCAAGAAAAATCTTCTTATATGCGGAATAATCCGTGGTAAAAACATCATTACCCCCAGTGGTAAAGATGAGATATTAAATGGCGACACTGTTATAGTCGTTACCACCAACAAAGGGCTTACCGACATCAAAGATATACTTGCATAAGCGTATATCAATTACTAAAATAACTGAGGTAAATTATAATGAATAAATCCATGATATCCTATATGTTAGGATGGCTGCTCAACACAATCGCAGCATTAATGATATTTCCATTTTTAGTTTCTATCTATTACAAGGAGCCAAGCGGAAAATATTTTATAATATGTGCACTTATATATCTGGTGGTGGGGTTTCTGTTCACAAGAAAAAGACCTAAAAATGATAAATTCTATGCCAAAGAAGGATACGTTATGACAGCTATGGCATGGCTTTTACTCTCGTTAGTCGGATGCCTTCCATTCTTTTTAAGCGGTGAAATTCCATCTTTTACAAACGCACTCTTTGAGTGTATTTCCGGCTTTACCACAACCGGGGCTTCAATACTTGACAACGTGGAAGATCTCTCGAGATGTATGAATTTCTGGCGCTGCTTTATTCAGTGGATCGGAGGTATGGGAGTTCTTGTCTTCATGCTTGCACTCATTCCCTTAACCGGCGGACAGGATCTGTATCTTATGAAAGCGGAAAGCCCGGGACCTAACGTTGGCAAGCTCGCACCAAAAGTAAAAAAGACCGCCGTTTATCTCTACGCTATATACTTTGCCCTTACTGTTGCAGAGATAATATGTCTTTTGATAGTTAAAATGCCATTGTTCGATTCGGTCTGTACCGCATTTACCACAACAAGCACCGGCGGTTTCGGTGTAAAGGCAACCTCTCTTGCAGGATACTCGCCCGCTATACAATATGTTGTTTCCATATTCCTGTTCTTATCTGGTATCAATTATAATTTCTTTTTCTTCATGTGGATCAAGAGATTCAAAGATGCTATTTCCATGGAGGAGGTTCGTGGATATATAATAATTTTCTGGATTGCTGTTGCATTCATAACCTTCAACATCATAGGAAAAGGATTTAACGGCGAAGAAGCATTCAGACATGCATTTTTACAGGTAGGTTCCATAATAACAACTGCCGGATTCGCTTCTACAGACTTCGATTTGTGGCCATCCTTTTCAAAGAGTATTCTTGTTCTGTTGATGCTTATAGGTGGATGTGCCGGAAGTACCTGTGGCGGTATTAAGGTATCACGAATAATTATCTATATTAAAACCGTCAAGAAGGAACTGGCTCAATTATGTCATCCAAGGAACGTAAAGATAATACAGGTAGATGATAAACCTATCGCTCATAACGTGCTGCGTTCAGCTAATAATTTCTTCATAGTATATATAATGTTATTTGCATTATCCACTCTTGTGATCAGCGTAGACAATCTCGACCTTGAGACCAACTTCACGGCAGTGGCCTCTGCCGTAGGCAACATAGGTCCGGGGCTTGCACTTGTAGGACCAACAAGAAACTTTGACCTGTATTCAGATTTCTCGAAGTATGTCCTG
This sequence comes from Lachnospiraceae bacterium, assembly GCA_017469275.1. Classification (GTDB taxonomy): domain Bacteria; phylum Bacillota; class Clostridia; order Lachnospirales; family Lachnospiraceae; genus CAG-590. The sequence goes on along the minus strand of JAFUGT010000151.1, from coordinate 17,130 downwards.
ATGTTCGACATGTTGGCAGGACGTCTCGAATTGTTCCCGTTGCTGGTTCTCCTATCGCCTTCGACCTGGAGCAAAAAATGATTGAAACGGCAATAAATATATGACATATATATACGTCAAAAAACTGATAACAATTTAAAACCAAATATATTCCCAACAAAAACAAACAGGCGGGAGTTTTGTGGTTATACCTCAAAGCTCCCGCCTATATCATTTCTTTACCCTAATATTACATGTTGCAAAACAATGTTTGCTTATAAGTACATCATCACGCTTCTGCATCACGCTTTTCTTTTGCCTCTATCTCCTTCTTGGCAACTTCCTCCGGAGCCTGCTCATATCTTGCGAACTCATATGAGAAAGTTCCACTGGCACTGGTCATGGAATTAAGTCTTGTGTCATATTCATATAACTCAAGATACGGAATATCCGCCAATATCTCCTGATATCCGTTATCAACAGGATTCATACCCATAACTCTTGCACGACGCTTGTTGAGATCTCCCATAACATCTCCGGTATAGCTGTCCGGAACAAGAACCTTTAATGCTGCAATCGGCTCAAGGAGCACAGGACCGGCCTCCATGAATCCCTTCTTAAACGCCTGTGTTGCAGCCAGCTTAAATGCCATCTCGGAAGAATCTACCGGATGATAACTTCCATCATACAGTGTAGCCTTTACACCGATTACCGGATATCCGGCCATAGGACCACTTTTAACTGCATCCGCAATACCCTTCTCAACTGCGGGGAAATAATTCTTAGGAACTGCTCCTCCCACTACAGTCTGCTCGAATACATATGGCTGCTCCATGTCTCCTGAAGGCTCAAATGTCATCTTAACATGACCGTACTGACCATGACCACCGGATTGCTTCTTATATTTATACTCTGTATCCGATTTCTTTCTGATAGTCTCGCGGAATGCTATACGAGGGCGAACAAGTTCTATGTCGACTTTATATTTCTCAGACAAAATACTTGTTACTATATCTAACTGCTGTCCGCTTATTCCATAAAGAAGTGTCTGACCGTTCTCGCTATCGTTGACATTCCTAAGAGTAAGATCTTCTGCTGTCATCTTAGCGAGTGCCTGCGAAATCTTATCCTCATCTCCCTTATTCTTAGCCTTATATCCCATATACACATAAGGCTTTGAAATAGCAGCTCTTATATATGTAACAGGATTCTTTCTTGTAGAGAGAGAGTCGGTGGTCTGGCTATTAGTCAACTTGGCAAGAGCACCGATATCTCCTGCGTGAAGTTCCTTGACCTCCTCAGCCTTATTACCACAAAGTACATAGAGTTTTCCTAATTTCTCATCTGTATCCCGGTGATAATTAAACAGTACATCATCCGGCTTCAACACTCCGGAATTAACCTTAATAAGGGAATACTTACCAATATAAGGATATACTATGGTCTTAAATATATATGCTGATTTTGCTTTAGAGAAATCATAGTCAGCTTCAAACACTTCATTATTAGTGGTGTTGATGCCCGCACATTTACACTTATCAGGACTAGGGAAATACTTGATGATATCTGCCATCAAAGTATACATACCTCTTGCAAGAGTATTAGAACCCATAAGAACCGGTACTATCGAGCCATCATATACGCTTACTCTTAAAGCAGAACGAATCTCATCCTCAGAGAATTCATCTCCCTCAAAGTATCTGTCCATGAACTCTTCCGAAGTCTCTGCAACCGCTTCAAGCAAAGCATCACGACATATATTAAGATTCTCCTGAGAATAGTCAGGAACATCGAATTTGTCAACCGTACCCTTGTCATTCCATCTCTTAGCCTTCTGCTGAATAACATTAACATATCCGACAAACTGCTCGTTTTCACGTATAGGAAGATGGAAAGGAGCTATCTTCTTGCCGTATAGTTCCTGAAGATCCTGCACCACCTGACGGAAACTTGCATTATCATCATCCATATCTGTAACAAAGAACATTCTCGGAAGTTTTCTCTTCTCGCAAAGCTCCCATGCACGCTTTGTACCCGTCTCGATTCCGGCTTTACCGGAAACAACTATTATAGCCGCATCCGCAACAGATACTGCCTCTTCTGCTTCTCCCACAAAATCAAAGTAACCCGGTGTATCTAAGATATTAACCTTGTAACCTTCCCACGGAATCGGAATCAATGAAGTCCTTATGGAAAAATGACGCTTAATCTCCTCCTTGTCAAAGTCACTTAATGTGTTACCGCTATCGACAGAACCCATACGATTTGTCATGCCTGCCAGGTATGCCATCGCTTCAACAAGTGATGTCTTCCCGCTGCCCCCATGTCCCAAAAGGACTACATTACGAATCTTGTCCGTAGTAAATACATTCATGTAACCACCTCCATATAAGCATTTAATTGAATGTTCCTATTCTTGATGTGAACCTATAATAACCCCATATCACATTCAAAATATAAACATAGAAACATTATACCACTTGAGCACCCCCACTTCAAGAAATGTATAATTTTTTTCGTTTTTTTACATTGTATTTTATACTTCAATAATCTATAATTGGTATCAGATTTTACATTTTTTGTTTCGCAATCACCTATTTATAAATATTATAACAGGAGGATTTGAATGGACGAATTCAGAAAAGCTATCCTGCGAAGCAGTTCCATGACAGACGACTTTGAACAGGATGAAGATTATAAAAGAATTGATGTTGCCGAAAAAATATTAAATGAACTTCAATATGTATATTACGGTTATGACGCCTCTTATCTTCCTTACACCCATGACCGTATCGAATCAGATGACGGGATAACCTATAGATTTAACCCCATAGCTTGTGAGGCATTTATCTCCGAATTGCTGGATACCATTGACGAACAGTATTGGCGCAATTATCCCATTCCTGACGAATTATTTGATAAATTTAACGAGAACACAAAGCAGTTCTACCGAAGTTTCCTTTATCTTGCAATTAGAATTGCTGCACTCAAACTACCTCAAAGCCAATCGATGGACTATCATGCCGAAGTCGGTAAGGGAACATTTAAGGATCTGCATACACTGGCTCACTCCATTGTTATACCTTATTCCGAAGCCGTTTTCCACAGACAATTCGAAATAGGAATACAGGATACCGACCTCCCACAGATGTTATATGATATAGGGAGAATATGCAGTGCCATCGGAAAAGAAAACATTTTTCTCCACGCCTCCATATCCGATGAGGAACAACAAAATGCTTTAAAGGAAGATGCTGCAAATGCGTTAGAGCACATTCGTATATTGGCTAATGAAAAAGGAATTGATGTAGAACAATTACAGGCAAGCGAACAATACCTTAAGGAATCCGCCCAATATCTTCTAAGTCAGGAAAACGATAAATTAAAAGAGTACTTAGGTGATTTCGAGGATGAGGAAGCATTTATCAGACATGCCTCCACTTACAGAAATCTGTTATTCAGATATAACGATCACGACACGGAACAGTACATAGACAATGCTTTAAAACTGTTCCTTCTAAGAAACAATCTCTCGGCTCTTTCAACCGAGAGGAGATGTAAAGATTCTCATAACAGCGTAGCTGCGGTTATTGAGAATATACGCGAGATGAAAGACTGATCATAGGAAACTTTATTTTGATCATATTACTTGTGACCTGACAAATTGATACACAACCGTCACTCAAGCCGGCTCAATGTGAGAAAGCATTGATGCCCGGCTTTTCAATTCTTCAGGGCAATGTCTTCCCGTAAGAATAAGTTTAACTGTACTGTTGATATCAACTAATGAGAGCAGTTTATCCATATCTAGTATATTGTAGTCACGAAGTCCTAGAACTTCATCCAGAATAACAAGATCTGCGCTTCCTGTCTCTATTACTTTTCTTGCATATTGAAAACTGTTCTGAACTTTTGCGCTATGCTCTCCTCTTTCTTCCGGAGTCATATCTTCGTAAGTCTTCTCACTGTTCTCAAAGGTAAAAAAGTTAATCTCATCATATTGATTGAGTATGCTGTAGTCAGCACCTTTTCCCTTCAAAAACTGTATTATTGAGACAGATTCGCCGGCTGCAGCAGCCTTAACGGCGAGTCCCATGGCACATGCGGTCTTGCCATATCCGTCTCCATATATAATATGTATATCCATATCTTTCCACCTCACAATTATAGTACAATTATCGTAACTGTTTAGGTAAGCATTTCGCATTTACCGCGAGATGCATACGAAAGCGTATATTACACGATACGACCAGCATACCGGAATGTGCGCAAGCCTCATGTCTGCCGAGTATCTATGAAGCATAAATTAATTACTTCAATTATGTAATCCGAACGGAAAAACAAGACATATCCTACCATATTATATAAAAATATGCAATATTTAAAAATCACTTGTCACGTTTGAATTTGACCACCAAACCTTTTTGAGTATTCTTTCACTTCAAACCCCCGATTACTCAAGACATTCCATCTTACTCACCGATACCTCATAAGCAATTCTGTTGATTACTGTATCATCGGCAAGTTTTTTCTGATATTCCCTGCTCTGAATTCTTCCCCAGACAGCAACATGTTCTCCTACCTCCAACTTACCGGCAAATCTTGCATTTCTGCCCCAACATATACAGGGTATATAATCTGATTTTCCGTAAGCGCGATTAACTGCAAGCAGCACATCCGCTATCTCCCGTCCCAATGGGGTCATGCGATAGATTGGCGCCTTGCAGATGTAACCATCAAGATATATCTGATTAGGATGCTGCATTTCCTCCTCATCATCCAATATATTAAGTTCCCTGACAAAGAGGGATAATATCAGTCTGTTCTTAGTCTCTTCGTGCTTATTGTAGGAACGGAACTGCCCCTTTGCCTCAACACGCTGTCCAACATGCGACTGTTCCACATCGATCAATCTGTCAGATACCATAAGAGGAATTATATCTGTTGCATCTGAAAGTCTGTTAACAAGAATATCTACCATGTAGAATCCCTCTCCGAATATTTCATGGCTGAATGTAAATTCCGATACTATTTCTCCCGCTACAACTGCCTGATTGTTGCTTAATGCTTTTTCTGTCATTTTCTTTCTCCTTCCATGTACCTTAAATACTCTTATATATTAGTACACAGCAAGAGAGATTGGAACGGGGTTTTTTGTTCTAAAAAAGACTACTTTTGTCAAAATCAGTAGGATCGTTGTCGCATAGCTTCATACATCAGCACAGTAGACGCAGTTGCGACATTTAAGGACTCCACTTTGCCTTTCATAGGTATGAGAATTTTATCTTTTGTGACTGCAGTCATCTCATCCGAGAGACCATTTCCTTCATTTCCCATGACAAAAAGTGTCGGTTTCCTGTAATCAAAGTCGTAAAAACTTGTTCCCTGTAAATGAGCACTGTAGGTTGCAAAACCATTCTCACCCAAATTCTTTACACACCCTATCAGATCATCTACATAGGCAAACGGAACCCTGAATATGGAGCCCATGGTAGCCCTGACCACCTTAGGATTATATATATCCACCGTACCGGTACTCATCAAAATTCCCGTAACCCCGGCCCCTTCACAAGTCCTTATAATAGTTCCTAAATTTCCCGGATCCTGTATATTCTCCAATGCAATCAACAATGGATTATCAGTACCGGAAACTTCTGCGTCGGTGGTTTTGATTGAATTTCCTTCTAATATTCTCTCCACAATATTATAGGAAAACTGCCTGACAATACTTATAACTCCTTGAGGTGTCTTAGTATCCGCCAGGGTTTCCATCACATTATCCGAAACAATCTCATATTTAAGCCCGGCAAATAACTCTGCGTGTTTATCATAAAACTCTCCGGTAACAAAACTTTCGACATGATAATCCTTTGGAATTTCAGAAAACATACGGATTCCCTCTACCACAAAAACTCCCTGCTTCCTTCGTTCCTTAGACTGCTTCACACATTTGATAACATTTTTGATCTTATCATTACCTGTACTTGTGATCATTAAAATTAACTTTCTCCTCTTTGACTATTACCTTGCCATCTCCGAACTTATTCTTAAGCTCATTTATCGCGTATTCATCTGCGCGCATGGCAAACTGACGGCCCAAAGGCTTCATCATCTTCTCTTCCTTGAGAACGACTACCACCTCATCATTGCCGGAATACTTATCTATTAATTCATACAAAGAATCTGATACATTGTTATATGTTTCTTTATTTTCAATCTGTATGTATATCTTCTTAGGCACCTCCGAAAAAGGTATCATTTTTTCCAAAAGTATCTTGCCCTCTTTTTCCGCTATTGATGCACGTCCATAAATAAGCACCTTGGAATCAAGCTCTAAATGCTTCCTATACTCTTCATATTTCTTTGGAAATACAACAACCTCAATAGAACCCACAAGATCCTCTAAAGTGATAAATGCCATATTTTGATTATTCTTCGTCATTTTCACTGTCTTAGCGGCAATCATTCCACCAACGGTATAGAAATTCTGATCCTTTGCGGTGGTATTATCAGACTCGGAATCTTCAGGAAAGAAATCAAGAGTCTGGGCAGTAACATTTTTCGCAAGAAATTCCCGGTAATCATCTAAGGGATGTCCGCTTACATATACACCTAACATCTCCTTCTCATTGGCTAGTAATTCTTCTTTGTCATATTCGGCAACATCAGGATAGACTATATCAAACTCCTTCTTCTCCTCTTCTCCCAAAAGATCCATAAGTGACATCTGACCAGAAATCGCATTCTTCTTTTCCTGATTGACCTGATCCACCACCTGAGTATATACCATCATCATCTGCCTTCTGTTAGACGGGAAGCAATCAAAGGCTCCGGACTTAATGAAACTTTCCAGGGTTCTCTTATTAACTTCCTTTCCGGATAAACGGCTTACAAAATCTTTGAGATTTTTAAACGGCCCATGAGCGACACGTTCGGCAACAACTGCATCTATAACAGATTCTCCTACACTTTTTAACGCAGAAAGTCCGTAACGTATACCTTTATCAGATACAGAGAAATAGCTGAACCCTTCATTAATATCCGGCGGAAGAATCTCTATTCCCATTCGTCTGCAACCGGCAATATATGCCGAAACCTTACCTGTATTATCAAGAACAGAGGTAAGCAGCGCGGCCATAAATTCCTTTGGATAGTGACATTTGAGATATGCCGTCTGATATGCCACAACCGCATAAGCTGCGGCGTGGGACTTATTAAATGCATACTTTGCAAAATCTATCATCTCATCAAATATCTTGTTGGCAGTCTTCTCATCAATACCTCGGTTAATACATCCCGGAACATTTTCCTCAGGATTACCATATACAAAATTGTTACGCTCTTTGAGCATTACGCTCTCTTTCTTCTTTGACATTGCTCGCCTTACAAGATCACTCCTGCCTAATGTATATCCGGCAAGCTCCATAACAATCTGCATTACCTGCTCCTGATATACTATACAGCCATAAGTGGGAGAAAGTATACTCTCTAACTGGGGGCAGTCATAAGTAATATCATCTACATGTTCTTTTCCCTTTATATATAAGGGAATAAAGTCCATAGGTCCCGGACGATAAAGCGAGATTCCGGCGATGATATCCTCAATATTTCGCGGTTTTAATTCCTGCATGAAACTCTTCATCCCTGTGCTTTCAAGCTGGAATATTCCATCTGTCTGCCCGCTGGAAATGAGGTCATACACCTTACTATCCGTCATATCAAGATTATCTACGTCTATCTCTATTCCCTGTGACTGTTTTATATTATTGACCGCATCCTGTATAACCGTCAGGTTTCTAAGACCCAAGAGATCCATCTTAAGCAATCCCAGCTCCTCAACAGTATCCTTGGTGAACTGGGTAGTTATCGCACCTTCTGAGCTCTTCGACAGTGGCACGAACTCATCCATAGGTCTTTGGCCTATCACGACACCTGCAGCATGGACAGAGGCATGCCTTGGTAATCCCTCTAATTTCTTGGATGTATCAATAAGTAGTCTTACGTCATCCTCCTGATCATAGGCATCCCTTAGTTCTTTAACCGTTTGCATCGCGCTGTCAATGGTAACACCGATACCTAAAGGAATCATTTTCGCAATTCTGTCCGCTGCTGCATAGGACATATTGAGCGCCCTTCCCACATCTCTTATAACCATACGTGCCGCCATCGTACCAAAGGTTACTATCTGCACCACTTTTTCCTTACCATACTTGTCCACGACATAATCGATGACCTCCTGTCTTCGATTAGGACATATATCCACATCAATATCAGGCATTGATACACGTTCCGGATTGAGGAACCTCTCAAACAGCAAATTCAGGTGGATCGGTTCGATATTCGTGATTTCAAGGCAGTAACTTACAATTGCACCTGCTGCAGAACCACGTCCGGGACCAACGGGAATACCATGATCCTTGGCATACTTGATGAAATCCCAGACAATAAGAAAATAATCCACATATCCCATCTTCTCTATAGTGGACAACTCAAATTCCATTCTTTCCTGTAATTCCTTCGTAACTGGATTATATCGTTTTTTAAGACCCTCCTGACATAGTTCTCTAAGATAAGATTCCGATGTATAACCATCAGGAACCTCGAATTTCGGAAGTTTCTGAACCCCAAACTCAATTTCTACATTACATCTTTCGGCAATCTTACCGGTATTAACCAGCGCTTCTTTCGCATATGGAAACAGATTTTCCATTTCCTCTTCCGACTTCAAATAGTACTGACCGCCCTCATATCTCATTCTGTCAGGATCATCCACTGTCTTTCCTGTCTGAATACAGAGTAGTATATCGTGAGCATCTGCGTCTTCCGCATTTACATAGTGAAGATCATTCGTGACCACAAGCTCGATGCCTGTCTCCTCATGCATACGCATCAAGCCCTGAATGACAGTGCGTTGTTCAGGTATACCATGATCCTGCATCTCAAGAAAATAGTTACCCTTTCCAAATATCTCCTGATGATCTAATGCCGCCTGCTTTGCTTCTTCATAAAATCCCTGACGAAGCTTCACCGCCACTTCTCCTGCAAGGCACGCAGAAAGACAAATTATCCCCTCATGAAACTCCTTTAAAACTTCTCTATCCACTCTGGGCTTATAATAGAAACCTTCGGTGAAGCCACGGGAAACTATCTTCATCAGGTTATGATATCCGGTATCATTTTCTGCCAGGAGAATAAGGTGATAATAACGGTTCTCCCCACGATCATTTTCTCTATCAAACCTTGAACCCGGCGCCACATATACCTCACATCCAATTATAGGCTTAACGCCCTGCTTCCTGGCTTCTTTATAGAAATCTATCACTCCGTACATAACACCATGATCCGTAATGGCTATGCTGTCCATACCAAGTTCTTTCGTTCTCGCAATAAGTTCAGGTATCTTGGATGCGCCATCTAACAAGCTGTATTGTGTATGTACATGTAAATGTGTGAATCCCATCTTTAGTTCCTTTCTGATTTGTATCTATATCTTTTCTTTTCGGACTTCCTTCGTAAGTATCTCTTTTCTAATGTAGGCAAAGGTTTTTTCTTCGCCCTCTTCTGCTAGCATTGTAAGCAATTTTTCAAGAAGTGCAGCCGATTCTTCGTGCAGCATATACTTTGACTTCCCCTTATTATAGTAATCAAGCGGGAACCTGTCTGTGTACTTATCCCCATTGTAATTGCGGCTTGCCGCTATTCTATCGCAAAACATCTCCACCACATATTTAACCGGCATTTTACAGCCCGTCATGCACCCCTTTTCCATATCATAGTCAATCCAATACTCAAGGTGATGCTTATTACGCCCCTTGTGATGAAGCCATGCAGAAGTATATCCCTTATCTTCCCTTTCTGCATTATTCGGACTTCGATCCCCCTGATAATACTTTACGCCCACAAGGAATTCTGTCGGTCCGTACTTAGACAGATCATGCAGTAATCCCTGTTTGTACATTCCAAGTTTGAAACAATACTTCATGACCAGACGTTTATGATGATTAATCGTTTTCAAATGCTTCCACCAGTTCATAGCATAAATAATCTCCTACAATAATTAATTCGCTGCATGAAGACACAAACCACAAAGCATCCGATTCACAAACGTCGCCGGCAATCCGGCTTTATTTGCGGCTTTGATTATAGTTCATGATTCTTCAAAAATTCCATAGCCCATATAATGGTACATTTAACGTCCCCCTGGAAAATCCCAGATCATCCAGTGAAATCTTAATAGCCATATGATTCTTATATCTCTCATTGAACACTTTCATACTTTGCGCCTTCTTACGTATACGAGGCTCCACATCTACGGGAACAACATCTCCGTCGTCCTCAAATACAAAATCAATCCTTGCAGTTGCACCGGATATCCAAAAATAGAGATTTTCTACTGTTTCATTCATCGTAAGTTCAGAGAGAACAAACTGCTCTAACAACGCACCTCCCAGATCGTTAAATTCATCTTCTCCCGATAAGATATCACCGTATCCAATGCCACACATAACTCTTAACATTCCATGATCAAGATGATATAATTCAAATGATTTGTCATCTATCTGTTCATTTAACGGTGCCACTCCATCGCGAATACGGTATACCCTGCGCACCAATCCGGTCTCTACAAGCCAGTCTACAGATTTCTCATATTCACGTGCCCTTGCCTTTCCATCCACATATTGATACATGAATTTTCGATTATCCTTCTCCATCTGTGAAGGAAGGCTATCCCAAATCTTTTCTACTTTTACAGCATATGCCTTAGGCACATCTTTCATGATATGTTCTTTCGTACGAATCAGAAGTGCTTTGAGAATTGCATCTACTCTGTTAAGATCATGATTCTTGACGTAATCAAGCACTACAATCGGCATACCTCCTACAATATAGAATTCCTTTAATAATTCAATAATTCTATCGGAAATCTGAGGAGCAACCGGCTCTATCTTCTGATTCTCAATAAATTTGCACAAATCCTGAGCCTTGTTGGCTGTAAGAAATTCCTCAAATGTCATGGGATATAATGTTAAATTGTGAAAACTGTTTTTATAGAGAACCTCATTAGCTATCATTCCCATAGTAGATGAGATTACGCATATTGCCACATCCGGTCTTTGTTCTTTCAGACTTACAATGGCCTCCAGTGCTTTGGGACAATACTGCGGTTCATCAAATACGAATATAGTATTCCCCTCTTCATATGTTCCATTAGCATATGTAGCTAAAGAAGCCATCAACTTTCCGGCCTCGGTCCTGGCACCCCTTTTAAAAAGATAATGGCTGTCATTATCTTTTTCTAAATCAATGTAAATTAAATGTTTGAAAAATCCCTGACCAAAATCTATTACAGTCCATGTCTTTCCAACACCCTTGGCACCCTTTATTATCAATATCTTATCCTGAAATTTTTCATACCACTCCATCAGGTCATTCATAATTATTCTGTACATTTGTCTTCCTCCGCACAACCAAAAATCCTATACATCTCGTTATATATTTTCTTCGGATTATGGTATTTCCCTGTTCCTACGCCTTCCCTAAGTCCATATACTTCATCAATACTATAGGGTAATTGAGATAGCTTTTCTCTACTGAGAATGATTATATCACCAATCCATTTTTATGTATACTTTTTAATTTAAAAAGCAGCATCAAAGAATAAAAGCTGACACAATTGTTAAATGTTTGCTTACCTCGTTGGTAAGGACAGTGTTCTGCTGTAACAGAACCCTGATAAGCAGTGATTTCCTTGATATTCAGGATGAGTACCTCAAGGACAATAAAGCATGTTATCTTCAATGCTTTTAAGGATATTGATAAAGATATATATTCCGACCTGCTGGCAAACTAAAAAACATACAAAAAGCATATCGACAATTAATTCAGTCCATTGCCGATATGCCCTGTTTTGTTGCACCTCTTTTACTCACAGCTAATCATTGTGTCTGCTTTCCTACTTCACTTCATCCGTAAGCTCCACCTTAACACCGCCGATATTGACCGCAGTGACCTTGTCAATATCAACCGCAATTGAAAATGCTCCGTATTGTTCTCCGTTGCTCACTCCTTTGTCGTCACTTACCGATGTGCCTCCAAGGCCGCTCGTCAATTGATCGATCAAGCTGCTCTTATCAAGGTCAGTATTTTCATCAGACTTGTTTCCGTAATAATCATCTCCATAGTATAAGCCTCTGAAACAGGTAACATGTGTCCACTTTTCCAAATCCATGCCTGCATCTGTCCTAGTCAGGATTCTGTATGAAAACGGAGTAATGGATATCTCCTTAACAATAACCTTCTCACCTTCAATCTCAATCTCCCTGTCAGGAGCAAACACCCGTTTTTCATCACCATAGGATAAGGACCAGTTCATCTCCCATTTACCCTCAAGCTTTTCATAAGGAGGATCATAATTGTAACCGCCCTCGCCCATGTCAAATCCATACCCGTCAAAATAGATGATATCGCCCTCCTTATAATTACCACTATTCGGCTCAAAGGTATATTCATACGCAACCCTATGCGGGCTATACACTTTAAGGCAGCTTCCTGTTCCACCTAACCCATGCTCTTCATCCTTCTCGTTACAGTACAGATGAAATTCAGGAGAATAAACCCCTTCTCCGCTCTGTTCATAATCCTTTGCAGCCAAAGTTATAGTGTCATCGCTTTCTGCTTCGATCAAAAGATTGATAAAATTCTCATCAGCCACTGACTGCACTACCTTCAAAGTTATTCCGTTATCCGTGCACACTGTAGTATCCTTCTGCGTATCTCCTATTTTTTCAGAGAATCCCTTGTCTGTCAGTTCCTGCATTTTCTCCTGTGAATCTGCAACTCCAAACATCTCTGCCACTCTCACATCCCACAAAGTTGTGGCAGCCTTCACACCTACCCCTGCAAGAATAATAAATGCTGCCACAGCAGCCACAGCTTTTCCTTTTCTGCCTGTTCTACTCATCTTTCCGTTATCATTTTTCATGTCCATCAGCCTTTCTTTCAAGTCTGAAGAAGCTGACACTGTATCATAGGTTTTCTTATATAGATTTCCGTTATACTGATTCGTATTATCCCCTTTTTCCTGACTGTCGTATGTGCCTGACTTATTTGCTTCAGTATAATTTTTCTCGTCACTATTTATTTTCATCATGCCACACCTCCTTCAGTTCTTCCTTCAATTTCGTTCTTGCTCTGTGCAGCCTGGTAAGTATTACTGAATCTGATTTCTTCAGAATTTTTGCAATTTCTTTCACAGAATAATCTTCATAATAGTATAAATGAACAACTATACGAAGCTTTTCCGGAAGCGATGTTACCGCCTCAAACACCTTGGTCTTTAACTCATCATTTCCAAACATCTCCTGATGAAAGCTGTTAAGCGCAGCTATCATTTCCTCTTGTTCCATAAGTTCCATTCTCTTATAGTATGAGGATCTCAGAAGATTTTTGCAGCTATTGACGGTCACCCGTATGAGCCAGCGTTTTCTATGCTCTTCATCCTTGAACCCTGTCTTTGTCTGCAATAATTTGAAAAATACATCCTGTACTATATCCTCCGCATCTTCCATACTCCTGCAATAATTTATTGCGATACGGAAAACCATGTCGGCATATCTTTCCACACATGCATCATATTCTTCATTAGAAATCAAATCCTCACCTCCCGCTACACTTTCAAAAGGCCTTTCAATATTAAAACACATTAAATGGCGGAAATATTACATGAGAAATCATTATTTTTTAGATATATTTAAAAGTAACAACAATTGAAAATATTAAATTAACAGACCTCATTTAATTACTTCGACTCATTTTCCAACTGTTTTGCAATCCTGCGGACACATAATATAATCCCTGCGGCAATTACAAATTCGACCGCCACAACCGAAAATCGCATCTGGTATGCCGCGCGATTCCATAGCATAACAACAAACAAACCTATAACCTCTCCGGCAATAACCGGAAACAAATATCGAACCCGATTGCGGAACACCTTATACTCTGCAATACATTCCCTTGTCGCACCGATTCCATACATACCTTCCTCTATCTTTATATGTTCATTTCTTTCCGAGCTAAGCCCAAGAAAGCTGATGGATAACGAAGCAAGCAGCAATACAAGTACAACAAAGCTCATCACAAAAATCAGAAACCTTCCTGATTGTCTTGCCCTCTCATACTGTTTTATACGAGAAGAAATCCGATAGTTATACTGCTCTTCCCACCCCGATCCGTTCCTTTGCTGTAAATATTGCTCAACCTGTTCTACTGCTTTTGCAGAATTTCTCCAATCCGAAAATCTATATATATTCGCTTTTTCCACACGGCAATCTTTAAATTTCTTTATCCGATCAAAATCTGAGTCACTGACGATCAATGTCCGGTCTGCAAATGCCTGATTGGGATTCCACAAAATGTTTACATCGCTTCCCGTTGAAGTCAATATAAGTTCATCTGATAAGCCTTTGGCATTCGTTGAAGCTGTTCTGTCCGAAACATTAACCACCGATACAGGTGTCATATCGTGCTCATATCCGTCCCTTTCATCAAACTGAAACAGGTTGATACATTCACCATCATTAACTTCATAATCACAGCCAAATATTGCATTCACACCCGATACCGCAGCAAAATTGAACACATCATTTCTTACAAATTCAAACTGTCTATACTCTGTGATATCCACATTATTCTCATTTAATATCCTTACAATCTTCTCCTGCTCTGCCTGATTAACTCCATTTATCTCCGTATAAAGCATATCATAGGGAGAATACACCGCCGCATTATCTAAAAAAGACGGATACATGGATACACACACACCGATCAGAAACATCATCCCACTGATCAACACACATTCAATCACATACCTGACATTCCATAGCCTTTGGTGCAGCCTCACAAATGCGATTTTCGGGAGTAAATGATTCCACAACCCGGGATATCTTACCCTTATGACTTTAGAAAGCAAGCAATCCCGCTCATTTTCAGCCTCTTTCAATTGTAATATCAATTTTTCTTTTGTATAAATAACTGCATTTATTACAATTGCTGTCAATGACAGTACAACATATAATGTAATTGTCACGGCATAACCTTTCCCATTATCAAGCCATCTGATACCCTCCAGACCGATAGCATATCTTATCACTGCATAAAAGCAAAATGACAGAACAGTTCCCATGACAAAAGCAGCAGGAATCAGGCATACCGCAGCGAATACATTCTCATGAATTATACACATCACAGCCTCTTTCGTACTCATTCCAAGCACAGTCATAACTGCATATTCCCTTTGTCGCTCCTTCCAAAACACCCTCTCTGATACGAAGATCATCACCACAAAAAATGATAAGACCAATGCTCCTGAAAATATAATATTGCTGGAAATCATCGGGTCTACAATTGTCTCATTCATAAAAGTCCGATTCGTATACAAAGATGCAAAAGTCAAAAGCAAAGCCACAGACAATAGATTACCACCTATAAAAACAGAAAAAACATGCAGATTGTGCTGCAACATTTTCCTTGAAAGGTCAGACCAACTCATCTTCATCACCTCCAAGTCCACGAAGCATATTGATGATCGCATTATATCTGTCAATATCACTCCGGTCATAAGAAACCTCCGACGTAATCCTTCCGTCCCTTAGTAATACAACTCTGTCACAAAAGCTTGCCGTATACACATCATGCGTAACAATCATAAATGCAGCGCCAAGCTCACGATTCATCTTCTGCATACATTCCATTACAACCTTTGTCGACCGCCTGTCCAGACTTCCGGTAGGCTCATCTGCAAATATGATTTTCGGTTTTTGAATCAAAGCCCTGCCAATGGCCGCCTTCTGCTTCTGCCCGCCGGATATCTCATTCAGCCTTTTATCCTTTAGATCCTCAATTTCCAAAACATCCAGAATATATTGTAGTTTTTGTTCCTGGGTTTCATAATCAACTTCATCGATCACTAGCGGCAACAATATATTTTCCTGCACATTTAAACTTTCGAGCAGCTTGAAATCCTGAAATATCATCCCCATATTTCTTCTTCGGAATATGGCCATTTCTTCTGAATCAAACGTGCTTATCTCGTTATCATTTACATATACATTTCCCTCGTCCGGTGTATCCATCCCGGAAAGTATATGTAGTAATGTGGTCTTACCACTGCCTGACGGTCCCATTACCGCCACCATCTCCTCCTGTTCAACAGACATAGAAATATCCTGTAAAACACTGACGGTCTCGCCACCTGTTCTATATGATTTTGATATATGATTTACATTCAAAACAGACATAAATTTTCCTCCATTATTCAATTCCCACAATTAAATCAAGCCCTGTATCAATACAGCGTATATTACTTAACTTAATGACATTGTGCAGCAATAGCTGTCACAATTCTCTTGCAAATGAAAACACAAGAGTAACCGTATTGTGAATAATGGATTTCAATTATTAAGACGTACTGAAAGATGTACCGGAGTATCAGGTACAAAAAAAGAAATTTGCATTACTCTGTAATAGAAATATGCAAATAGAACCAAGCCGCATAATCCCGTTAAGATAAATGCCGCTGTAAAATAATTAATTAAACTGCCATTTATATAACTATTAAAATTAACCTCAGATAAAATATGTCGATTGACACAACGATCATTTCCGCTATCAATTATTGTATCAATCCCCTGCCGGACGATATGCATTTCCTGAGCAACAATACATTCTACACTCAAACCATCTTCTGTGTAGACTCCTCCCCATGCAGAGAAATGAATTGATAGAAATAGGAGCAAAAGGAAATGTATTAATGTAAAGGTTGCGATTATATGTTTGCACCTGCCACATATTTTTTTATCTAATTCATCTATTAGTAATTTGAACGGAATAAGGGTTGTTTTAATGACCAATCACTCTCTTTCTTCATATTAAATTATAAGTAGATATCATTAATTATATAACTGTTATTGCAAAAAAAGCAACCGGAATAAACATCGGAAGAGCCATACATCAAATTTTTTTTAATATTTCTCTTGAAACAATCATTGAATTATAGTATATTGTTAATAGAAAAAGGTGCTGCCGATAGACGGTTAGTCCTTTTAATCTGTTAGTTATTTAAAATAACCGCTAGATCTCCAGTCTGGGCGG
>JAFUGT010000150.1 GCA_017469275.1 Lachnospiraceae bacterium | reverse complement strand
TTTCCAGTGCCAATGCAATGACTGAAGATGGAATCATCGTAAATATCGACGGAAATTCCAACAGGGTATCCATGATTGCGCACGGACCTAAACATGTTTTGTTTATTGTAGGAATGAATAAGATTTGTGATGATGTAGACGGAGCAATGAAGAGGGCAAGAAATGTAGCTGCTCCCGTCAATGCACAGAGATTCAATATTAATACACCTTGCAAGAAGACTGGTTCCTGCATGAATTGTAAATCGCCGGATACTATATGCTGTCAGTTCCTTATTACAAGATACTCAAGACATGAGGGTAGAATACATGTAATACTGGTGAATGATGAATTGGGATTCTAGAGATTTATAATTATTTGTCAAATTGAAAGGATGTATAAAAACATGAAAACAGCTATTATTTTCTATTCAATGTCAGGAAACACAGAGTATGTTGCAGAGAAGATTGCAAAGCAGATCGGTGCTGATATTATTCGGATTGAACCAGAGAAGGCATATCCGGATTCAGGTGCTAAGAAATTTATATGGGGCGGTAAGAGTGCGGTGATGGGAGATACGCCTAAGCTTAAGCCGTATGAATTCAAGGCAGATGAATATGATCGGATTATATTTGGTTTCCCGGTATGGGCAGGTACATTTACGCCGCCTATCCGCACATTTATTCAGGAGAACAAGGGTGCAATTAAGGATAAGAAGATTGCGACATTTACCTGTCTTGCAGGAAACGGTGGAGAAAAGGCGCTTGAAAAGCTTAAGAAGTTTATTGGAGTTTCTGCATTTGAAGCAGAGCTTATATTGATGGATCCTAAGGAAAAGCAAAGCAAAGAAAATGATAAGAAGATTGAAGACTTCTGCGTAGGTCTGGCATGAAAAAATATAGTCATATTTTCTTTGACCTGGATGGAACACTGAAGCATAAGTAAACTATTTCCGGGTAGAATCGTTTATTGAAAAATAATGTTCTGTGAACAGATGATATTGAGGTGTGGTTTCGAAATGTGTGTGATATATGATAAAGCAACTGAAAATGATATAGAGATGCTCACAAGATTCCGTCTTGACTATGTGGAAGAGGATATAGGGGGAGTCAGGGAAGATGAGAGAGATATCATTGAAGAGAGACTTCCCATATATTACAGGGAGCATCTTGGGAAGGACTTTCATGTGTATGTTGCCAGAATTGGCGAGCATATAAAGGATTGTGTGGATATAAAAGATTATAGAGATGCACATGATCGTGAAGATTGTAAGAACCAAGAATATTGCAAGAATTATGAAGCTTGTGGGGAGATAGTAGGCTGCTGCTTTCTCTTGGTGACAGAAAAGCCTGCCAATCCTAATTTTATTAACGGTCTTACAGGAACAGTTCTTAACGTGTATGTAAAGCCTGAATACAGAAGACAGGGTATTGCGAAAAGGATGCTTGAAAATCTATTAAAGGATGCAAAGGAAATGGGGCTTGATTATGTGGAACTGAAATCAACAGAGGACGGCCATGAATTATATAAGGGACTTGGCTTTGAGGACGAGGTGTCAAGGTATTACCGGATGAAGAAGATGCTGTGATTATGATAATTCGGACAATGAATTTAGCAGATTACGATAAGGTATATGAAGGTTGAATGAATTGCAGGAATATGGGTTTTGATAATCTTGACGATTCGATAGATGAAGGTGATACATATGTTTAAAGTAGGTATAAGCACGAAAGATAAACGGTTCGAAAGTCATATAAGAAAACTTCTTGAGGGGATAATTTCAGGATGTGGGGAGGTTGTGTATGAAAACATTTCGGTTGATGCACTTTGTGACAGACAAAGAGAGAGATTCATTGACGTTTCCATGTTTGTCCTTGATGATGCCATATTTAGGGAAGAAGGGGTAGAGACGGTTGATTATCTCTATCGTATAAGACCGGATGCATTAGTTATCTTTTTTGAAGGTGTTAAAGAGAAGTCGGTATCAGGAATAAGATATCATGTTTACGCATACAACCTCAAGCGATTGAAGCAGCAGGAACTGAAAGCGGAGATGATGCGGAAGATTAATAATGATGATGAGCTGGCAAGGTGCATAACTATTAGAAGTGATGGAGAACGGATAATGGTGCCGGTCAGATATATTATGTATGTAGAAAGCAGAAACAGGCATATAATTCTGCATACTACACTAAGTGATTATGAATACAGTGAGAAAATGTATGTGGTGGAGGAGTTGCTGGCAAATGAGGGATTTTTCCGATGCCACCAAAGTTATATTGTGTCTAAGCGTTATATTACCGGTTATGACAGCAATGGAATATGGATGGATCAGGAACTTATTCCGGTAGGGAGAAAGTACAAAGAGAGTGTTGACAGGGAACTTGTGTCTGAAGGAAGCGGTATAGATGATAATGAGGATGTTGGATATATTATCCCGGATAAAAGGAGTGAGAAACAGGGTGTACTTGTAGGCGTTAAAGGAATATATGAGGGTGTACAGTTTCATTTCCGCCCAGAGAAAAGGTTGCTGATAGGAAGAGATGAAAAAACTTGTGATATTGTGCTTAACATGCCATTAGTAAGCCGTCTTCACTGTATTGTCGTGTACCATGAATCTGACAATATGTATGAGCTTGTTGACGTGTCCAAAAACGGAATCTACCTAAAGGGAAAGAAACGACTTGCTCCTGACACGGATTACTACTTAAAGCCGGGAACGGAATTAAGCTTTGGAGATACCGATAATGTGTACCGATTGGGGTGATATGATGAGCGGGAGAGGACTTCCGAATAATACAATTCTACATGAACGTTATAAGATAGTTAAAGTTCTCGGAGAAGGTGGGTTTGGAGTAACATATCTTGCTACAGATATTGAAAGCGGTCTGTATGTTGCGGTTAAGGAATACTCTCCCGATAAGTCATTTGATGAGGTAGAATTTGAGAAAGGACTTAACCGTTTCATCAAAGAGGCTGACGTGTTGAAGGAATACAGTTATCTTGAAGGAATAGTCAGAGTGTGGGACTGTTTTAGGGCTGAAAACACGGCATATATTGTCATGGATTATATAGATGGTATTACGCTGAAGAAGTACGTTGCTCTTCACGGAAGGTTTGATTATGATGAATTACTGGAGATGATGCTGCCGGTTATGAAGTCGCTTGTTACGCTTCACAGGCATGGACTGATTCACCGTGATATCAGTCCGGATAACCTGATGATAGGAATGGATAACAACATGTATCTGATTGACTTTGGAGCTGCAAGCAGGATTATCCCTGACAAGACGACGACAGTTTTGCTAAAGGCAGGCTATGCGCCGCCTGAACAGTACCTTCATGATGGTGAACTTGGTGCATGGACGGATGTGTATGGTCTGTGTGCTGTTATATATACTGCTCTTAGCGGAAGAACCCCGACAGATGCCATTGCCAGACTGCAAGGCAAAGTTCTTGTTTCTCTTGCTGAGCAGGAGATAGATATAGATGATTGGAAAAATGCTGCCGTTATGAGGGGCATGGCAATACGCCCTGCAGAGAGGTACCGTGATGTAAATGAGCTTATCAATGCTCTTACGGTAGCTCCTACGGATGAGGATTTGGTCACTGTATATGGCAATGATGCGGATTTGGATATAGTGAGAGTCCCTGATAAGACGGTAAGGATGAATAAATGGTGGTTTGCCCGGGCAGGAATTACTGTCGTGGCAGCATTTATAATAATAGCTGTTTTGCTTATTAAGGGAGGACCTTCATTATATACGGACGATACGTCTGCACCGACAACGGAGGCTAAAACCGAAGCGATAAGTGAGAGTGATACAGAGGAGAAAATAGTTCTTTGCAAGATGCCGGATGTTACAGGAATGAAACTTCAGGATGCAAAAACGGCAATAAGACAAGTTGATGGGAAAATAATAGTTAAGACGGAAAATTCATTCAGCGACATTGTTGACAAAGGGGGCGTCATTTCGCAGAATGTTGCGCCTGATACAAGTTATAATGAGGGTGCGATTTCAGAGGTCATTCTTACTGTCAGCAAGGGTGTTGAGATTAACAAAAGTTCAGACCGTAATAACAGGCAGGAAAGCACAACACAGGAAAGCATTTCGAAGAAGGACTCTTATGATGTGAAAAGTGACGGTAATGAAGCGGAAGATTTTTATCTGGATTAAATGAAGAATGGTTGTGGATAACTTTTCTTTGCGCCTCCCTGATGTGCAGTTTGCGCAAAATGGATTGCAGTATAAGCAGAGTTAGACTATGAGTGGGAATATAATGTTATAATCAGTCCGAAAAATATATCGCATGAGGGAACAAAACTTGTGTTGAGAAAGGAAGGTGGACATGTCGTGAGAATGGTAAAATGTTTCAAGGGGCATATGTATAATTCGGAAAAGTTCTCGAGTTGCCCGCAATGCGCTGCCCTTGAGACAGAGGGGAAACCATTTAATTCAGGAGTACCTCAGGAAGACATCGATACGGAGGATCCGGTTACCGTGAAAAGACAGGTATATGAGATAGTCGGACGGCGTAAAGTTGTTGGATGCCTGATCTGCGTAGAAGGTGTCATGAAGGGTGAAGGATTCTTTCTTGTCGAAGGGGATAATGATATCGGGCGCGGAGCCAATCTTGAGGTGGTGTTATCCAAGGAAACTACAGTGTCCCGTAAAGCCCACGCATGCATCAGTTACAATCCTGAGGACAACAGCTACATTTTATCTGCTGCGAAGGATAAGAAGGATGTCATATATGATGGGAATCAGGTATATGAGCCTGTGAAAATCAAGGACGGTACAATGCTCCTGATTGGACAGTGTGGCTTGCGGTTTGTGGCATTCTGTAATGATGAGTTTTCGTGGAAGGAATAATTGGGAATATATAATAACAAATAGAAAAGGGGAAATGATATGAGTATTGACGGAAGAAGAGACTTAAGGAAACTAAGGATAATGGCAGCGATGTTTCTGCTGATGGCTGTAGGTATATGGAATACAGGGCTGATTGTAAAAGCTCAGTATAAAAGCCTGACTTTAGATGATAATTTTGTAAATCTAGATGGAATATATGTATCGGAAGACGGAACATATGAAATGGGATATCAATATTTTAATAATGCGGTCTGTATTGTTGGCTTTAATATAAAAAATGCAAATACCGCTATTGTTATTCCATCCGAGATTGATGGTAAAAAAGTAACGTGTATAGGTAATCCTTCGGAATTACCTCCTATATCCAATATCCATGTGCTGGAAAATTGTGATGATATTATCGGTATAAAATTTCCGGATACATTAAAATCTATAGGTTATAAAACATTTTTAAATTGCAGTAACTTAGAAACAATAGAGATTCCGGAATCAGTAAGTTATATAGGAGAGTATGCTTTTACGGGAACAAAGTGGTTGGAAAACAAACAAAAAGATAGTCCGTTTGTAATTGTTAATAATATATTGATAGACGGTTCGACATGTACGGGAGAAATAACAATTCCAAAGGGAGTGACTACTATTGGAGATTAT
>JAFUGT010000149.1 GCA_017469275.1 Lachnospiraceae bacterium | reverse complement strand
GAAAATAAAGAAACTGATGAGGTTGTAAGTTATCAATTTGGCAGTAAGGCTGCTGATGTGGAGGAATAGGATATGGCGAAGGATAAAAGAGATAAAGGCGAAAAGGGAAGCTCAAAGGGTGTTGGCATTTTGATTGCTGTCCTTATGATTACTACCTTTCTTTCAGTTATGGCGCTGCTTATAAAATGCGATGTCGGAGGATTCGGAAGTGAGGTTTTAAGGCCTGTGCTTAAGGATGTGCCGGTTATTAATAAGATTCTTCCTGATGCTTCTGATGAAGAGGTTGCCAAGGAAAGCGACTATCCTTATAATACACTTGCAGAAGCGTTGGAGCAGATAAAGATAATGGATGAAAACATTAATGCTAAGGATGCGGAGATAGTTTCTTTAAACGATAAAATTACTGAGCTTCAGGCGGAAGTTGACCGTTTATCCCTTGTTGAAGCGGATCAAGCCGATTTTGAAGCCAAAAAAAATGAATTTTATAACGAAATAGTCTATGGAGATTCTGCTCCTGATGCCGATACATATATTGAGTGGTACAATGAGATTAGTCCTGAAAGAGCAGAGCAAATTTGCGAATCACTTATTTCAGCGAGAGAATCTGATTCTGAAATCAAGGAGCTGGCAGTTACATATGAAAGCATGAAAGCTAAAAATGCTGCCGAGATTTTAGAAAGTATGAATAACGACCTTGATACGGTGGCTCTTATACTTAATAATATGAGTGCTGAGGGTAAGGCTGATATATTAGCTGAGATGGATCCGGATTTTGCTGCTTTGATTACTAAGAAATTGCTGCCATAGACTCAATATATAGAAAGGAGAAAACAAATGGCTATTTCGACAAAAGGAATAAACACGGTTGATGTGGTTTCTAATGTATCCATAGTTAATTCAAAGTCTAAAGCTTCCGAAAAAGCAACTGATTCATTTTCAAGTATTATGAATATGACATCAAATAACTTTAATAAGAGTGTAGGTGACGATACAAGCAACAATGTTGACAGTATTGCTCCTGCTAAGGATGTCAGTAAAAATGTATCAGACAATAAGTCTTCTGATGATACTAAAAAGACTAATGATAGTGCAAAAACTGATAATAAGACCGAAAGAGCAGACAAGACTGTTAAAGCTGATGACAACAGTAAGACATCTGATAAATCCGATGTTAAGACTAATTCGGTTGATGAAACATCTGATAAATCAAATGATGTAAATGATATAGATGACAAGCTTGAGGATGCTATAACGCAATTTGCTACTGAATTAGTTAAGCTTATTGAAAAAATTCAGGATGTACTTGAAGAAAAACTCGGAGTATCAGATGAGGATATAGAGGCATCTCTTACAACACTAGGTCTTAATGCTACAGATTTGCTTAATTCAGAGAATGTAAGCAATGTTGTTCTGGACATTGAAGGCGCTTCCGAAGTGGATATACTTATTGATGAACAGCTTGCAACACTTGTTGAGGATATTAACAACACAGTCGCAGAGATGATTCAGGAATTTGAAGCATTTGATATAGAATCTGCTGATTTTTCCGATGCTTTGGCACTTGATGATAAGCTTATACCATCAGATTTAGGAGCGCAGGGCGATGTTCATGTTTCATTGAAGGATATAGTTAATAAGGCTGACGAAATTATAGCCGAGGATGAAATCGAAATTAATGAAGATGAGGACGAGCCGGGCTATTCAGATATTTCGGAAACTGCCGATAATATTAATGATGATGTTAAAATAACTGTTAATAATAATGTTCAGAGTCAGTCATCAGGCGAGAATAACGCGGGTTCAAACAGCTTTGACAGAGCAAGTGAAAGTATAATAAATAATCTTAATAATGCAATTAATGAGATTATTAACGAGGATGTCGAAGGCACCCAGAACTTTACCGAGGATGTTCAACAGGCAGATATACTAAGACAGGTTGTTGATGAAATTAAGGCTAATATATCGACTGATGTTACAACTCTTGATATGAGACTTAATCCGGAGAGCTTAGGAAGAGTTCAGATAACGGTTAGTACAAGAAACGGCGTTATGGAGGCTCATATAGTTGCTGAGAATGAAGCTGCCAAGAATGCGATTGAGGCAAACCTTGCTACATTAAGGGAAACCTTCAACAATCAGGATTTAAAGGTTGAGGCGGTAGAGGTAACCATAGCAAACTACGGATTCTTTGAGGAAGAACAGCAGGGTGCGGCAGAAGGAGAGAATAACAATAATAACTCAAGGAACAACAGAGTTAATTCAGGAATTGACACTTCGGATGAAGGTTCCTCCGACGAACAGCTTGAAACTGAAATATTAAGAGCACAGGGAAGCAGCGTAAGCTATTCCATATAATAAATGAAAGGAGAAATTAATATGGCAAATATAGGAGTTGATTCTGTAGTAACCGACATTGCATCTGCATCAAAAACAGCTGCCTCATCAAAAAAGAGTGAGAAATCAAATGACCTTGATAAAGATGCATTCTTACAGTTGCTTGTAACTCAGATGAAGTATCAGGATCCGCTTAATCCTAGTGACAATACGGAATATATGTCACAGCTTGCACAGTATTCATCACTTGAAGCAACTATGAATATAAGCAGTGCGATAGATAAGAGCAGTGGTCTTGATTTGGTTGGTAAGTATGTACTTATTAATTCTGAGGATTCAGCAGGTAATGAGACTATGGTGAGCGGACTTGTTCAATACGCAACAGTTAAAAACGGAGAGGTTATGTTATCGGTAAATGATAAGTATTATCCTGTAAGCGATTTGGATTCTGTTGTAGATTATGATTATTATCTGTATCTTAAGGAACATGAGAATGATGCGGCGGTAACTGAGACAGAAAAAACAGCTGAAGCTACAGATAAGGCTGCGGAGGAAGCTGCAGAGAATACTGCAACTGCTGAAGCATAGATAATAATAAAAAGGTGGAGATATTATGGATGGTTTAAATACAAGACTTGTTTCCATTGAGCAGGTAAATGATTTATATCTTCATAATACAATGACTGTTGATATAGAAGATACCACCGGACATACATCATTTCAAGAAATATTTGCAGCAAAGACAAATACTGAAAACGATGATGTGAAATTTTCAAAGCATGCTAATCAAAGACTTGAAAGCAGAAACATAACACTTTCTCCGGCACAGAAGCTAAGACTTAATGAGGGCGTTGAGAAAGCAAGAGATAAAAGCATAAATGACACACTGGTTATGATGGATAATCTGGCATTCATAGTAAATGTTAAGAATAACACGGTGGTCACAGCTTTGGAACAGAATGAATATAGTAATGTCTTTACCAATATTGATGGAGCAGTAATAGTTTAGTAACTTTTTAACAGCCGGACCGAAGTATCTTTAAAAGATACAAGGAGGCTCTTGATATCCCGGAATGACAGAAGGGATTAAAAATAGGAGGGCAATAATTATGATGAGATCACTCTATTCTGGTGTTGCAGGTCTTAAGACTCACCAGACAAAGATGGATGTAATTGGTAATAACATAGCAAACGTTAACACTATAGGATTTAAGTCTTCAAGTGTTTTATTCAGAGATGTATTATATCAAAAGACTTCAAGTGCAACAGGCGCACAGGAGACTACAGGTGGTACAAATGCTACTCAGATAGGTCTTGGTACCAAGATGGCTTCTATACAGGCATCAATGACAACAGGTGCAGCGCAGAGTACAAATAACCCATATGATTTGATGCTTAATGATTCAAGCTTCTTCATCGTGTCAAGAGGCGGACAGAATTTCTTTACCAAGGTTGGTGCGTTCCAGACAGATGCTGTCGGATGTCTTGTTACAAGTAATGGTTATCAGGTAATGGGCTGGCAGGTTGACCCTGACGACCCTACGGTAATCAGAAAGGATACAGTATCGGCTTTATATCCGGAATCAGAGGCTAATAAGGTTTCTGCTCCTGAGATGACTTCAAAGGCACATATGACAGGTAATGTGGATTTAACCGATACAGAGCTTACCTCTGCTGACGGTAAGACAGTAACCGTATCAATATATGATAACCTTGGTTATGATTATACTGTAAAATTCAAGATGACACAGGATCCTAATCAGGCTGATAAATCACTTTATAACCTTGAGCTTGTATCTGTAAAGGATGCAAATAATGTAACCATAACAGGCGCAGACGACCCATCTACTGATGTGGTTGAAGGAGGATATACTGCTACAATCGGCGGTGCTAATTCAATACAGATTAAGTTTGATGCTGATTCAGGTACATTTGAATATGCCGGTTCAGCAGGACAGAAGGAAGCGCTTCTTGCTATAACTCCTCAGGGTGATAAGGCGGATGTATTTACATCTAACATAGATGGTGAGAAGGTAGATGGAGTAACTGTTGATTTCTCAAATCTTACAATGTATAAGTCTGATGGAAAGTCAACTGCCAAGATGGTAAGAACCGGCCTTGATGCAAAGGGCGGCGGTAGAGCTTCAGGTAAGCTTACTGATGTTACGATAGATAACTCAGGTAAGATATACGGTACAT
>JAFUGT010000148.1 GCA_017469275.1 Lachnospiraceae bacterium | reverse complement strand
TGAGCATTGTCTCCTATGTATATAGTTGGTTTTGGTCGATTGACATTATACACTAAATAGGGGGTCAATGCTCATTTTTTTGCAAACCCTCAGAAATAAAGGTTTTAGAAACAAAAAACGGGGTGTCAAGTTGACACTACCAGAACAGACAGGGGGATGATTAAATGAAACTTATCATATTCACTATAGTTGTAAGTATGATTCTTGGATTTTCAATAAGCTTTTATATTATTACAAAATACCTTAAAGATTCCAATGATTACGGCAATGATTTTGGAGAGATATACGATGCAATTCAATCCTCCTTAAAGATAACTGAAAAAAAGGACAAAATCCAAAAGCCATAAATAATTGTAAAACCCTTTTGTATCATATATAATATAATAACACAACGGAATTGCGAAGCAATGCAGGGGTACTAGACATCAGATGGTGGCAAAATGTAATTTTGACACCCATATCATAATATCGGGGGGCAATCATGAGCAAAAAAACAATTCAAAAAAAACAATATCTTAATATTTTTATCATTTCATTGTTCATTGCTATTTCAACAATATATATACCTTTTTCATCCAGGGCGGCCAAGGCCGAAAGACGCAATTTACTGGGTGATGATACAGATTATACAGCTATTCTATATGATTCCGGCAATGGTCTTCCAACCTCTGAAGCCAACGCAATTGTCCAAAGTCCCGATGGCTTCATATGGCTTGGAGGTTATAGCGGTCTGATTCGTTATGATGGATCTGACTTTCACAGATTCGATTCCACCACAGGAATATCCAGCGTATTCAGCCTCTATGTAGATTCGAAAGAAAGAGTCTGGATTGGTACAAATGAAAACGGAATTGCATACTACGACCATGGAAACCTTAATGTATATGGAAAGGTTGAAAGTATGAAATCCTATTCTGTGCGGGCAATAACAGAGGATGACGAAGGCAACATTCTTATTGCCACTACACAGGGACTTAATGTCGTTGGTCATGATGATTTAAAAGTACATGTAGTAGACGATCCTCAGGTAAACACAGAGTACATTACAAGACTTGTCAAATGTGACGATGGTAATGTATACGGTCTTACTTTGGACGGTGCTATTTTTGTCGCAAAAAACAGAAGCATTACAGCCTTTTACAGTCCCGAAAAATTTGGTGATTCCCCTGTCAACACTATTTATCCCGACCCTGTAAATCCCGGAATTATATATATGGGAACTACTGAATCGGAGCTTTTAAAAGTAGATGCCAATAATTCCATGAAAATTATAGACAGATATAATGTTGATCCTCAAAAAAATATAAGTGCAATATATAAAGTAAATAATATACTCTGGATCAGTTCTACTAACGGTATCGGTTATATTGATGAAAATAAAAAATATCACAAAATGGATGACATACCCCTTAATAATTCCGTAGGAAATATAATGTCAGATCATGAGGGTAATATGTGGTTCACTTCCACGAGACAGGGCGTATTAAAACTTGTCCCGGACCGTTTTACAGATATCAGTAAACTTGCAGGTCTGGACACTATGGTGGTAAACTCAACATGCGTGAAAGATGATGACCTTTATCTTGCTACTGACGACGGACTTGTAATAATCAATAATAACACTTATGACCTTGTCACTAATGAAATCACAAAGTATCTTGAAGGTGTCAGAATCCGATGTATCAAAAAAGACAGCAATGACAACCTTTGGTTCTGTACCCATGGTGAAACCGGTCTTGTCTGCCTTAAAAATAACGGAAAAATAATCAGTCTAAATCAATCATCCGGCCTTGATGCAGAAAAGACCAGATCCTGCATAGAATGCTCAGACGGCAGTATCGCAGTAACGACCGGCAATGGTATGTTTGTCATAAAAAATGACAAAGTAATCGCTCATTACGGTCAGGATGAAGGAATCAATAACACGGAAATTCTTACTGTATGCGAAGGTCCTGATGGAAAACTTTACCTCGGAAGTGACGGAGAAGGCATATATGTAATTGATGGTAACAAGGTATCCCGTTTGAGCTTTAATGATGGTCTTACAAGCGGAGTAGTGATGCAGATAAAATGGGATGACAATAACAAGCTATTCTGGATAATTACATCCAACTCCATTGAATATATGAAAGATGGTAAACTAACTGCCGTATCACAGTTTCCATACAGCAATAACCTCGATATATATTTTGACAATCATGGCGGCGCATGGGTACTTTCCTCCAATGGTGTCTATGTCACCAAATCTAAACAGCTTATAGATAATAACAACATAGAATATAGTTTCTACAATACCAAAAGCGGACTGCCATATATCACCACAGGCAACTCAAGAAGTTATCTTGACGAAAACGGAATGCTCTACATCTCCGGAACAACCGGTGTGTGTGTTGTTAATATCAACTCTGATGAGAACAACACCGCCAGCGTCAAGCTTGCTGTCCCAACAGTTGAGATAGATGATCGTGAAATTCCTGTTGTAACCGGAGAGCCTGTTTTACTTCCTGCCGGCAGCAAGCGACTTACCATCAACGCCTTCGCTATGACATATGGACTTAACAACCCACGTATAAGCTATTATCTGGATGGTTTTGACAAAGAACCTATAACCACAACAAAGCAGGATCTTCAACCTATCATTTACACTAATCTTGACGGGGGTAAATATGTTTTTCATCTAAATGTAATCAATGACGAGACCGGCAAGGTTGAAAAAACTATTGCTGTTGCCATCAACAAGGAAAACTCTGCCTACGAGAGCTTTTGGTTCTGGCTTATATTAATGGGAATAATTATCGCCATCATTTCTTCCGCTATCTGGAATCACTTTAAGCGACGCAATGAAGCTCTGATAGAAAAGCAAAAAGAAGATCAGCAGTTCATCAACGAAATCATGCATACCTTTGCCAAGTGTATTGACATGCGCGACTCACAAAACCGCGGACACTCTTTCCGGGTTGCCTACTATACGCGTATGCTTGCGCAAAAGCTGGCTGAAAAAAGAGGTTATACGGAAGATGAAATTAATGAGTTCTATAATATAGCTCTTTTACATGATATCGGTAAATTAAGTATTCCTGACAGCATTCTTAATAAACCTGCCAGACTAAATGATGAAGAATTTGTCATCATGAAATCTCATGCGGCTAACGGCAGGAAAATATTATCTAATGTTCATATCGTTAAAAATCTTGCCGTAGGTGCAGGATGCCACCACGAACGTATGGATGGTAAAGGATACCCTAACGGGCTTGCAGGAGAAGAAATTCCCGAGGTCGCAAGAATAATTGCTGTGGCAGATACATTTGATGCAATGTACTCCACCAGACCATACAGAAAGCAGATGCTTCTGTCAGATGTCCTTTCTGAAATCAAGCGTATCCGAGGTACCCAGCTTGAAGAAGATGTTGTAGATGCACTCTT
Source organism: Lachnospiraceae bacterium (assembly GCA_017469275.1). Lineage (GTDB taxonomy): Bacteria > Bacillota > Clostridia > Lachnospirales > Lachnospiraceae > CAG-590. The sequence continues at coordinate 39,405 of JAFUGT010000148.1, read as the reverse complement.
TGCTCTGGCTGATGAAAATAAACTTAACAAAGAAGAAGTAGATGCAGCAACTGCATACGATCTTGATGACGAAAATGAACTTGTAGCCGAGACAGATAAATTGGCCAAGGAAGAATTAGACCGCAAAAACAAAGAATTTATGAAGAGTATAGGATTAGATAAAGAATAATATCATTATAACAAGGAGAAATGATAGCATGAATAGACCCAAAAAAGATAAGTCAACAAAATCAAAGAAAGCCCTGAATCCTCTGCTTCTTATGGCGATTGTGGTGTGCCTGTGCGCTGTCGTAACATATATTGTACCGGCAGGACAATATGAAATATCATATAACGAAGCAGTTGGCAAAGATGTAATAGATCCTGACAGCTTCATGTTCATCGAAAGAACCCCGGTAACACCTTTCCAACTTCTCCAATCTCTGACTCTTGGTATGCAAAAAGGCGCATATGTTATATGTTTTCTGCTCATCATCGGGGGTATGTTTGGAATACTAAATGGTACGGGCGCTCTCAATGTTGGTATTGCCAATATACTAAAGAACATTCAGGGAAAAGAATTTCTTATGATTCCGATCCTAATGATCTTCTTTGGATGTGGTTCAGCCTTCTGTGGCAATTTTGAAGAATTTCTGGTATTTGTACCTCTTATACTTGCCTGCTCAATAACCGTAGGTTTTGATTCGCTGACCGCCGTAGGCATCATATTCATGTCTGCCGCTGCCGGATATGGGGGCGGTATCACCAATCCCTTCACAGTAGGAGCAGCCCAGGAGATTGCCGGACTTCCGAGATTTTCAGGTATGAATCTGAGAATAATCCTATTCATAGTTTTGGAACTGGCCTCTATCATATACGTTTTATCTTACACAAGACTGATCAAGAAAAATCCAAAGCTATCTATATCTTATGATTATGATTTGGAACATAACCAGGACAAGAAAATCAATCTTGACAACATCCCCGAATTCACATTACGCCAGCTTTTCGTTGTTGTCATATTCGTTATCGGCATCATATATTCGGTATGGGGTATTATCAAAATGGATTACTATATTGATGAATTAGCAGCAATATTCTTAGCTGTTGGAATTATCGGAGGAGTAGTTGGCGGACTAAAGCCGGCAGAAATCTGTGATAAATTTGTTAAGGGCTGCGGGGATATGTTACTTCCGGGTATAATGATCGGTCTGGCTAACGCTGCGGTTCTTCTGTTACAAAATGCTAACGTAATGGATACTATTCTCCATGCTTTAGCAGGTGTACTTACCGAACTTCCCAATACACTGATGGCCTGCGGGATGTTTCTGTTTCACCTTATCTTTAATGTAGCAGTTCCTTCAGGTTCAGCCCAGGCCAACATAACCATGCCCCTTATGACAGTTCTTGCCGACTCCTCGGCAATCACAAGACAGACCGCTGTACTTGCATACCAGTTAGGGGATTCCTTTACCAATGTACTAGCTCCAACAGGTGGTGAGATTCTGGCTGCACTTGCCATATGCAGGGTTCCCTTCAGTAAATGGGTGAAGTTCCTGCTTCCTCTCTTTATAATATGGTGTGTCATCGCACTTGTATTTCTTGTATATGCCACACAGACAGGATACGGACCACTATAAATCAGGCAATTACAAAACAAAGCAACAGAGTTTCGCAATTGCCCGGTTTACATTAATATTAAAGGAGGCTGATCCTCATGACAATTGCCAACATTTTTGATGGTCTTACTAATTCCGGATATCTCATATGCGCTCTGTTCGTATGTTTATCATGCCTGTATTATACCGTAGTAAAAAACAGATTTTTTAAACTGCAAAATAAGATTTTTTTGATTATTTTGCTTAACATCCTTATTTCCATTATTTGCGATCTGTGTAATTCAACAATTCTTCCATATGTCAAGGAAACCCCCTCATTGATACCACTCCAGGAGATTAATCAGTTTCTATACTTTGCTTTACACAGTATCTTGTCACCCCTCTTCTGCTTCTATATTGCAGTTGTAATCGGTGCTCATTACAGATTGTCAAAAAAGTATCATCTACTCTATGAATTACCTATGATAATCACTGAAATTCTTGTGATTGCCAATCCTGTTACCCATTATATATGCTATTTTGACGAGAACAGACAATTTGTCCGTAACAAAGGCGAGAGTATAATCTATATAGTCAGTACATTCTATTTTATTGCGGCGATTCTTCTAATAATGCTTTTTTGGAAAGCTATTGATATCAAAAAGCGTAAAACTTTGGTATATTTCTTCACAATGGTGGCACTTGGTATGTTACTCCAGCTTCTTCAACCCGCTATGCACATAGAACTCTTCATGGAATCTCTTGCCATAACCGGCGTTCTCATTACCGTAGAGAATGAAGACGACAGAAGAAATCCACGAACCGGAGCCTACAACGAACTTGCACTTTCCCTGGATATCAGTATGCTAATGGCTGCCAAGCATCCATTTAGTCTTATATGCCTCAAAATGGCCAATCCACAAAATCTCATGCAGACAGTCGGACCAATGAACATAGAAAATCTTACCGCAATGAATATAAGCTATCTTAGAACATTGCTTCCAAATCAAAATATATATTACATGAATCCGGGAACATTTATTGTAATGAACAGTAATGTAGACAGAGAAAAATATATGGGTATGGCAGAAACCATATATGACCGTTTCTTAAAAGAATGGGATTTTCAGGGGAGAAAAACTGTATTTCACGCTGTCGTATTCTATGTTGAAATACCAAAGGATTTTGGTAGCAGGGAGCAACTGATGGGACTTATCGGAAGTCCTGTCACCGAAAATATCATCAAGAAAAACAGTGTGCTTTACGGAGAAGACTTAAGATTCATATTCCGTCGCGCCCAGGTAGAACGGGCAATTTTAACCGGAGTTAAAAACAGAAGTTTTGAAGTATATTACCAACCTATATACGACGCATCTGATCGTTCAATCAAATCAGGAGAGGCTTTGCTGAGGCTTCACGACACTATTATCGGTGAGATATATCCCGATGAATTTCTTTCTATAGCCGAAAGAAACGGTATGATATTTGAGCTTGGAGATTTTGTATTAGAAGAAGTTTGCAAATTCTTAAATAGCGGAATACCTGTGGAAATGGGAATCGAAACACTAAATGTCAATCTCTCTTCAGTACAGTGTACACAGGCAAATTATGCAAATCGTATCATACAGATAGTTTCCCGATATGATGTCGACCCGGAAAGAATTAATTTTGAAATAATGGAAAGTGCGGCTAATACAGATTTCGAAGGACTGAAATCATTTATTACAACACTTAAAGACCATGGGTTTCATTTCTCGGTGGATGACTATGGCATAGGCTACTCTAATGTCCACTCCATCTTTTCTTTGGATGTGGATATAATCAAGATAGATCGTACCATCCTCTGGGAAGCTGAGCAGACGAAAGTGGGACGTATTATCATGGAGAGCAGTACTGAAATGATAAAGCGTATGGGTAAGAAACTTCTAATCTCAGGAGTAGAGAGCAAAGCCCAAGTAGAGCTGGCTCAGGAATTTGGCGTTGACTATCTTCAGGGCTTCTACTTTTCAAATCCGGTATCACAGAACGAATTCATCGGAATATTAAAAGCAACCAGGTTAGCCCGTATGGAAGAACAAAGAGCTATTGCTGCAAATGAAGCTATGAGCAATTTCCTTGCCAACATGTCCCATGAGATTAGAACTCCTATCAACGCCGTACTTGGAATGGACGAAATGATTCTTAGGGAAAGTGAGGATGAAAAGATAATCGAATATGCAAAGACTATCAAAGGTGCCGGAAAAACTCTCCTTTCACTGATCAATGATATTCTTGATTTCTCAAAAATCGAGGCCGGTAATATGGAAATTGTAAACGCCGATTACCAACTTGATGCTGTTTTAAAGGATGTAATTAATATCATTCAGGTCAAAGCCTCTCAAAAAGGTCTTGACCTCATTGTAAATGTAGATCCCGATACTCCGTATTATCTTCGCGGAGATGAAATGCGCCTTAGACAGATAATGATAAATGTACTTAACAATGCTGTCAAATATACAACCACAGGAACCGTCACTCTTTCGGTATCATTTACTCCTATAGATAATTCAGATATGGGAGGAACAAGCAAAATACCGAATAATTTACACCAGGATATTAATCTCATAATTTCCATCGCAGATACCGGAGTGGGTATAAGAGAAAAGGATATGGATAAACTTTTTGGGAAATTTGAAAGACTTGACCCAAGCAAAAACCGTACCGTTGAAGGAAGTGGGCTGGGACTCGCTATAGTTCATAACCTATTGGAACTAATGAACGGTGACATAGCGGTTCAAAGTGTGTATGGAGAGGGCTCAACATTTACCATTACACTTCCACAGGCAGTTGTAGCTGATGAAATCATCGGAAACCTGGAGAACAAATTAGAGAAGTCCAACTTAGAAGTTGCAAAATATAAAGAAAGCTTCCGGGCACCGGAAGCAAAAATCCTTGTGGTAGATGACACACCTGTCAATATGGTTGTGGTAAAGAACCTTCTCAAGAAAACTGAAATACAAATAGACGTGGCAGAAAGTGGCAAAGAATGTCTTGAAAAATCCGGCATATCAAAATATGACCTGATATTCTTAGATTACAGAATGCCTGAAATGGATGGTATTGAAACCTTAAAGCGTCTTAAAAATCTTAAAGATAACCCAAATAAAACAACTCCCGTTATCGCTCTTACCGCCAATGCGCTTTCAGGCGCCAGGGAACGTTTTATTAAAGAAGGCTTTGACAATTATATGACAAAGCCTATTAATGCTGACAGTTTGGAAAGCACCTTACTTAAATACCTTCCTGCTGACAAAATTATTAATTAAAATAATATTATTTATTTCATTGCTTTCCTGGTCATAAAGAATTTGTCAAGCTCCTGTAACAGCGAGTATTTCCCACTGGCCTTTAACAGATAGCCCTGAGGTTTTAAATCCATAACTTTTTGTACGCTTTTCAGATCACTCTTTCCCGTCAGGAAGAAAACAGGGATGCTGTCTGTATCCGTCTCACTCTTTAGCATTTCCAATAATGCAGGTCCATCAACTACCGGCATCTCATAATCCAAAAGAACAACATCCGCCTTGTTCTTGGCAAGCCATGTTATTGCCTGAACTCCTGAATTAACAATGGATACCCTGTACTTATCCTTAAGCCATGTGTATGCCATCTTCAAAAATGTAACGTCATCATCAACTATGAGAACCCTGTTCTTGCGATTTTCAATCTCCTGCTTATCTGTGAGAAACTTCATCTTATCAATAAATTGCTTCATATCAAAGGGACGTAGGAAAAATGCAGCCAGATTCTCTTTGGGAAGAATCTTTGTAGCCTCTCTGAATTCGTCATTTGAACCAATTAGAATAACCATTATGTCTTCCTCTATACTCATGTCCTTAAGGTAGACTACCGTATCCATATCTATGGCAGTCCCCTCATCCATGTAAAATATATAGATATTAACTATTTCTCGAAATTCACTGATTTTTTGCACGTTCGGAATAGAGTGATATACCTTAAAATCATTATTAATAAGATTCTTTTGTAATGTCATGGCCAAAAACGTGTCTTTTTCACTGATTATCAATACGTTATTATCCATTATCTCTCCTCATCTCCAATCTTCCCTTATCCTTTATCATACCATTATACTTCAAATCTAATATAATATCAAAACTTTAAATCGTTATTTCCGGGTGTCGGTCTGCACCTGCAAATCTCATAACATCAGCCTTAGAAAGCGGTTTGGCAAAATAAAATCCCTGCACCAACTCTACGTCTAACTTCTCCACCATTTCTAACTGTTTTTGGGTCTCAACTCCCACAGCCACAACAGGAATTCCCATCTCATGAATCATTCTCACACTGTTTTCAAGAATTATCCTTCCCTGCTCACTTATACAGGCTTCCCAGAGTATTGTTTTATCCAGTTTTATCTCATTGAAATTCATGGAAAAAACCGAATATATATTTGAATATCCGGTACCATATCCCTCCATGGAAAAGTAAAAACCAAGCTCTCTGCATTCTCTTATCACCCTGGAAAGATTGCCATAATCTTCTGCGGCTACGGACTCAATAATTTCAAAGTTAATTCTGCCGGGGCCAACATCTTCTTCTTTTAATATCGTTCTCACCCTGTCAACAAAATGTGTCTGCATACATTGTAACACAGAAAGGTTAACATTAATATACTTAATTCCAAGTTTATCCGGACCTCCGCCTTTGATAAATCTGCATACCTCTCTCAAAACAAAATCACTGATAACGTCTATCATACCATTTCTTTCTGCGGCAGGTATAAAATGTTCCGGCAATAACTGTCCCAGAACCGGATCATTCAATCTTATCAACGCTTCTGCAGAATTGATTCTTTTGTCTTTACATCCGTACACAGGTTGATATAATACCTCAAAGCGGTGATTTTCCAATCCCTCACGCATTGCTTTTTCGATCCGGGCTCTTTCAAAAAACTCATGAAGGTCATCACCCTTAGCAATCTTATTGGCTGTTATATCATTATATTCCATATCCACAAAAAGAAGCATATCCTGCACAGAAGACACCTCGTCAGGAACCTTTGTCTGCATGATAACCCCTGTGATTCTCTCATCTTTTTTAGGAAGTCCCAACCCGGCAATAAGCAGTTGTTTAAGTTTTTCTGCCAGCATATCCGCATATGCTTCATCCTTATTTAAAACCAACAGTATTATACTATTCTGAGTTACCCGGTAACACGTTGAATATTTATAAATTTCTCTTATGGCTGTTGCCATAGATGAAAACACCTCATTAACACTGAAAGCTCCCGGCATCTTTTCATATGTATCACAATTGGTCAATTTCAAAAGTACCGCGTCAAATCTTGTCTTTGTATCAAGATAGTAACTGACATCCTGAACAAAAGCTTCACGATTATACATCCTTGTCACCATATCTACTCGTTCATCATCATACTCCACAGACAGCATTATTCCGAGAAAAGTTATGGCCTCGAAAAACAGTTCCACCTCCATGCCAGGAAAAAAAAACTGGATAACTATACCTATTGCCGTCATTATGAATGACATAACCAGCATCAGCTTCCGTTTTTTTGTTGCGGCATACCACCTGAATATAAGATAATAAATTGCAATAATATAATAGAGTCCACCTACAACATAAACAGATATCTCTGCCCAGTTTCTGTGAAATTGAAATGATTCGTCATAATACCAGGTATAATGATTCCACGGATTAGTAATGATAAAAAACTCAGAGATCAAAAACGGCAGCAAATAAAAGGTCTGCCTCTCCGGCGTCATTCTTGTAAAAGTCTGCGTCGCAAAAAAAGAATAATAGCAAAGGAACATACCCAACATATTATGCAGAACAAAATACATATAATCAGATGCATATAGTGCTATCCTCGCAGATGCATACTGACCGCAATAAGGTTCCGCATAAATTGTTATTACTTCAAATACAGATGTTAATATAGTCGTCCACAAGGCAATATTGAATATCTTGGTCTGGGGCTTGTCCATACTGTTATGTATATGCATGTATACAATACATGAAGCCGCAACAAAAACAGCACCGATATAAAAAGCCGTTTGATTAATTAATGATATAATATCCATTCCAAACACCTTCCTGCTTTAATAATGTCATCTTGTTTCTACTTACACCCCTACTTTAGTCCATTAGCCGAACAGCCTCATCCCAATCAAGATTATCAATAGCATCCCGAATTGAGTTTATCCTGCTTTCATCTTCATCTTTTAACCTATAATTCTTAAGTTCATCCAACACAAAAATTGAATTTTCATAATCCATGGACATAGCAAAATCTGATAGAGTTTTGTAGGCATCTCTAAGCATATTCGGCTCAATCTCCTGAAGTTCTTTTCTATCGTCACTAGATTGTGACTCTCCGCCAAGAATATCCGAAAGTGTCCTTCCAAGTTGCCTTATATCATCAAGAAAACCTTCCGTTTTGCCACGTATCAATTCCACATTTCCTTCATCTCCCGCCTGCTCTAACTCATACGCTCTTTCCGATATATCGATGGCACCTATCACCTTTGAAGTACTCTTTAAGGAATGAACCTGTATTGTATAATTATCATAATCCTCAACTCTCAAATATTTCTCTATCTCTCCCACTTTGCTTTCCACAGAGGCCAGGTATATCTTAAGCACTTCCAGGTAACCTTCTAAAGAACCGCAATTAGACAGACCCTGCTCCACATCAAGACCGGCATTTTTTCTTAAAAGCTCCATAAGTTCTCTATCCTCAAAAGATGAATCCGTATCCTGATCGGCATTTAATATAACCTTATCCTTAGGAAGATATCGCATGAGAAGTGTTTCCAGTTTCCGACCATCAATAGGCTTTGTCATATAATCATCAAAACCCTCAGCCATAAATTGTTCTCTGGCACCCGATAAAGCATTGGCGGTAAGAAGTATGATCGGAGTATTAACATTAGGATGATCACTCATCTCACGCATTATTTTAAGTATCGTAACTCCATCCATCTCAGGCATTCTGTAGTCTAAGAAAATGATATCGTAGTGAACACCGGCACACATCTCCAGTCCTTCTTTACCACTTAATGCCGTATCGATATGAATTTGTGTTTTCTTCAACAAACTCTTAATTACCGTAAGATTTATAGGCGTATCGTCCACCACCAGAATTTTTGCTTCCGGTGCTATAAACTGTTCATGATACTCAGGATTACCAAGTGTATTCTCAACAAACCTTTCATTAAAATCGCCGATTGGAGTCGGTTCTACCACCTGCTGAGGAATCACTACAGTAAATGTTGACCCTTTGCCATATACACTTTCAATCTGGATGGCACCTTCCATTAGATTCAGAAGATTCCCTGCAATGGTAAGTCCAAGTCCCATTCCATCTAACGATTTATCCCTTAAAGCCCCCTGCTTTTTTATCCTTTCCATAAGTTTATTCTTATCTTCTTCTTTGATACCTGTTCCCGTGTCCTTCACATCGATTATTAACAGCACGCTGTGGTCAGAAGAAAAACTTCCTCTTACATTAAGCCCTATGCTGCCTTCCTCGGTATTTTTGATGGCATTATCAAGCAGATTCAATAAAACCTGCCGTATACGCATCTCATCCCCAAAAAGCTTCTCCGGAAGTTCCGTTTCCACATCAACATCAAGCCTAAGTCCTTTAAGCTCAATTCTCATTTTGGTCATATTAATTACATCATTAAGCAGCGAACTGAGGTCATATTCTACCGGCACGATTTCCATATTGCCCGCTTCTAACTTGGAAAAGTCCAGAATGTTATTAATAAGAGCCAGCAGACTTCTGCTAGCATGCTCTATATCTTTTGCATAATTAATGACTGCCTCATTCTTACTCTCTCTAAGTATCATTTCATTCATACCGAGAATAGCATTGATCGGGGTTCTTATCTCATGGGACATATTTGCAAGGAAATTACTTTTGGCTTCGCTTCCTGCTCTGGCACGTTGTTCATCCCTTCTGGCAATCTCTGTAACACGCAGTATGGAGATGAGTTCACTCTGAGTTACCACCTTGGAATAATAATCTGTCTGAAGATAAGATGCGTCGGTCTGTTCTATCCATTCAACCTGATCATATACAGTGGCACCTTTGACCAATACTCTCATATTCATATCACGTATCATTCTGATACTGTATTTTAATATGATCTTTCCGGCATCATTAAGCTCATGCTTTCCCAAAACACCTATATTAAGATTAACTATGTCATAGCCGAAATTAGAGAAGGCTTTCATGTTGGTATAACCTGTTCCAAAACTATCCAGAGAAATGGTAAAGCCCTTATCTTTAAGTATCTTCATCACTCCCTCAAGTAGTGTTGCCTGTTCTGCATCTTCAGGCTCCGGGACTTCAAAATTGAACATGGACGGAACCACATTATACTCGTTCAGTAATCTATCCAACATATCAACAAAATATGGCTGAATACACTGCTTGACGGAAATAGCCACGCTTATCTGATTAAGTCCCAGCTCTAACGGAATACCACTCCCCATAAACATACATACTTCATCCAGAAGCATATTATTAAGTAAAATATCAATCCCCTGCTTGCCTGCAAGAGGCATTATCCTTTCCGCTGTGGCAATTCCAAGTTCGGGATCATTTAGGCAAATGCTTGCCTCTGCCCCACATATGGACTTATCCTTAATATTATAAATCGGTTGATAATGTACTTCATAATTATGCTCTGATAAACCTCTGTGAAGCGCTTTTTCCAAAGATGCGGAATACAGTATACGGGGTATATCGCTTCCGTGTAGAATTCTGCTGGTGCTCATATTTTCATACTCAGAATAGCCGGTGCCCGGATTATTGACATCCTGCTCCATATCCTCATGCTCATAATCAACGCTGTCTATAAGAAGCATTATCTCGTCCTCATTTGTCAGTTCCAGCGGTATAGATGCATACAGAACACTTACTTTGAGTCTGACATATATATCTCCAAAATCAAAACTTTCCGCAAAACGATCATTTATCTGCTTGGTCAAAGTGCTGACTTCCGAATCATCAACACCATGACAGACCAGAAGAAATGCGTTGCTTCGCACCCTGTATATCTCGTACTTTGAATGTACCTGCCTCAGATATTTCACTATCTCCCTGAAAAGAATGTCATCATCCGTAGAGCCGGTAAGTCTCTGTAATATGTCATCATTTAATATGCGAATATATATTATGTGGAATTTCCTGCCTATCCTGAGGAAATTGTTGATATCAGATTGAAATGCGCTCCTGTTATAGGTTCTGGTGGACTGATCGATACGATCCTCCTCCCTCTCCACGACAAGCATGATAAGCATAAGACCCATGGACTCCGCCACCAGTTCCACGGACAGATTAATAGATATTAGTTGGATTATAATTCCGGAAAGTGTAATCAGAAAACAATATAACAGGCCCTGTCGTCTTCTCTTATTAACTGCATGCCAATAGAAAAGAATATCAAACATAGACAGCGCAAAATAAAATGCCGCTACAATATAAGTGATAACCTCTCCCCAGTTTCTGTGAAAATCATAGTTTTCATCGAAGTAATATATCCATCCGATTATGGGATTTAGAAGCACCATGCTTTCACAGATGAAAAACGGTATCAAAAATGCCAGTCTTTTTTTGAGTGAACGCCTGTGAATAGCACCTATCACATTCTGGATATAGACGTAAAACAATGGTGCCAGCGCTGTATGAGCAAAGAAATCAAGAAATTGAAATAAGAGCATGAAAGAAGTCAGATTGGAATTGCCGACAGCATAAGGCAATGATAGTTTGTAAACGATCCCTCCAACCGCACTTAACAACACATCAAAAAGCATCAAAAGATAAATCCTGGTCTGACGTCTGTCAAGCCATCCCTCAATGACAACAAAAACTATAGCCGCAATACTGATAATTGCTGCCACCATATAAAATGAAGTTTTGTATAATAATTGATAGTCCGGCATAGGCATCCACCTCGGATGATTGTTTTAATAACAGCAAACTGCTTCATTCCATCTTCGCATCAACTAATGTGTAATATTCATAATCTCCAATCTTATATGACGAAAATGTTCCCGTCACTGTAACCTGTGAATTTGCCTCCGGATACTTACCGTCATTAAGAACAAACTCTATACCCTGGGCACAACATTCCGTTGCATCCTTGATCACACAGGCATAATAATCATTGCCATCTGTTTCATCATGATAAATGGATGTGGTTCCCTCCATCCTAATCGTCTTTCCATAATATTTATCAGGTTCAGACATCATGTTATATACTTCAGAATATACCATAGTGCTGCTAAGTTTTGTGAGGTCTACATCTATTCCATCTGAAGCAGTTTCCCCGGCAGCTTTCCCCGCCTCTTCAAGTTTTTCATTAACAGCGTCTATTTCCGAAGTGCTCGACGATGAATCATCACCATTATTCTCAATTGCCACATCCGATCCATCTGCATTTTCGGAATCGTCCTCTAGGTCCTCATCATCATTTTCTGCCATCTGCTCTTCCAACACATCATTGACATTCTTTACGGTACTTGTGGTCTTACCGGATTTACTTCCATCTGAACCGCAGCCTGCAAGTATACTCATCATAAAAACTGCAATAGCAACTCTAATCAATCTTCCTTTTCTTCTCATTTTTCATCTTTCCTTTCTATTGACCACTTATATCAGTTCGCCCTCATTTACTTCAAGTATAACTATAATCCTACTATTTCGCAATAGATATACAAATAATTTTTGACACACTTCTGATATAATACTATAATTAATCTGTGAAACACTTAAATAGATATTATCCGAAAACTAATCAGTGTCTCACAAATACTTAAATAACGAGGGGGAATACTATGACTGATACCTATAATCCATTTTTACAGATTATCAAATCTTTTGAAGGCGTTGTCCATTCTGATGTCTATTATAAGCTCCGCAAGCAGACGACCGGAAGCAAAATAATATGTGCACTGATTGTAACTATTTTACTTAATCTCATAACCTTCGGTATAAGTGCAACAAAACTCTGCACAGATAAAAGTCTTTTTGATTTTATAGACAGTATGCCTGATTTTAGTTATGAAAACGGTTCTTTTCAGGTTGAAAAGAAATATGAGACTACTTCTTCCGCTACTTATGTGCTCGTAGATACAAGCGTTCCTGCCTATTATAGTATAAATGATAACAGCGGTTTGATCGGTGCGGTGAACATTGATACATTAGTCAAAAAGCTCAGTGAAAAGGGCAATATCAGCGAGGCTATGTTCTTAAGCGAAACCAATGCGATACAGGTGAATTTCATTACCGGGCAGACACAACAGGTCAAGTTTTCCGAAGTAGCATCTATTTTTCATATAACCTCGTTTTCAAAAACCGCCATACTTTCGGGATATAAGAACTTTATAATTAAATGGGCTGTGATACTCGGACTTATCTGGCTGCCGTTTCAGTTCGGATTGATATTCTTAATGGCGCTTATATACTGCCTGCTTGCCCAGATAGGAAAATCCATAACCAAGTCAGGTGACGACTTTAACACCATATACTGGATAACATTTTATGTCTATATAGCTGTTTTTCTCGTTAAGACTATCTTGAAAAATATACTCCCGTTTGGTGGTGGAATGCTCAATATGCTTTTCTTTGCACTAAGCATATTCATAATCCTGAAGACCTTGAAAGATGGTGAGCCGGACACCAATACTTCCTATGGAAGTTATGGAAGTGCAAGCGCATACACGGGAGCAGGAGGAGAATTCTACACAGGTGCAGGAAGTACCTCCTGGGTTAGTGATAATACAGTTTTCCCACAGGATGAGCTTTATACCGGAGAAGATTTGGAAACAGTAAATGATACCAAAGGCGATGAAAATTCTTTAAATGAACATGAAAGTTCAACCGGATTATCACTGAAATAGTTGATAATTACTATAATAAAGAAAGGATGGGGACAGATATGGAACCGGTCAAACGTTTGAAAAGAGAGCTGCGGGCACAGGGCACCGTAATAGGATTATACAAGGATACCGTGGAAGTTAACGGTCAGCTTGCAGAGTGGGATTATATACACCACGACGGCGCCGCATGTGTTGTGGCAGTTACAGATAATGGCAAACTTCTTATGGTAAGACAATACAGAAACGCATTAGATCGTTTCACTTTAGAGCTTCCTGCGGGAAAACTTGATTCACCGGATGAGCCTACCATAGAATGTGCCATCAGAGAATTAGAAGAAGAAACAGGATATGTTGCCGAAAAGATGGAGTACCTGCTCACTGTCAACACCACCGTCGCTTTCTGTAATGAAAAAGTAGATGTATATCTTGCAACCGGGCTTTCAAAAACCGCCCAGCATCTTGATCCCGAAGAGGAGATAAATGTTGAGGAATGGGATATAGAAGATCTTAAGAAACTTATATACGAAGGCAAGCTGACCGACGGTAAGACCATCGCCGGTATCATGACCTACGCAGCTAAGTATCTTTGATTTTTAACATGGTTAATTATAATATGATGAGCAAGCAGCTGTTTACATAGTAAACTGTCATCACTTTATAAGAAAGAAATATAACAACACCAGAATACCAAGGGCTATTCTGTACCAGCCGAACACCTTGAAATCATGCTTCTTGATATAACCCATTAAGAACTTGATGGCAAGAACCGATACACCAAAGGCAACGATCATTCCAACAATCAGAACCGTCAGCTCCGTACCGGTAAATGATAACCCGAACTTAAGGAGCTTCACAAGACTTGCTCCGAACATGATCGGTATAGCCAGAAAGAAAGTGAATTCTGCCGCAATCTCTCTTGAGGTTCCGATCAACATCCCACCGATTATTGTAGAGCCTGACCTGGAAGTACCCGGTATTAACGCCAAGACCTGAAATATACCTATAAGAATAGCGTCTTTAAAGCTTAGAGTTTCAAGACTTGCCACTCTGGGCTTTTTGTGTTCATTACGATTTTCGATTATTATGAATACGATACCATATACAATAAGAGCAATGGCAACTACCGTTGCATTATAGAAATGCTCATCTATCCAGTCATCTAATGTAAGACCCAAAACAGCAGCCGGAACACATGACACGGCTATCTTCAACCAAAGGACAATCTTATCCATATGACAGTAATTGTCACAGAACTTCTGAAAATGTTTCATGAAACCATTCTCTGCGGGATGTATGAACCAACTCTCTTTGGGCGCATTTTTCTTCAAATGAAAAGGCCACAATTTATTCCAAAAGATTACCACAACCGCAAGAATGGCCCCTAACTGAATCACCACATCGAACATCTCCATAAAAGCATCACTTTGCTCTAAATGTACAAATTCATTTACAAGAATTATATGCCCGGTACTGCTGATTGGAAGCCATTCCGTAATACCCTCAACTATTCCTAATAAAACTACTTTTAACCATTCGACAAATGCCATAATCTATCCCTCTCATATCTGTCCTAAATTTATTCTATGTTTTATCTTTATACTTTATTATAAAACCACACCTGTTTATTTTCAACTGAAAGATAATGCTTCCATTAACACAGGATTGTCACTGCATTCCTTATTTCTTCTTCACCCTGTTAAGTTTCTCCAACATCGGCTCAGTAAGTAACCATAGAAAAATAAAGGTTGCCCCTGCGTGAATGCAATCTATCGGAAAACCGGGAGCATAACTTGCAAGAAGCATATCTAACGTAACATTTTCCTGATACATCAGTATGGAAGCCGGATTCATAATACCACCGTATATTAATAAAACAGATAATGCTCCTAAAATGCTGATTGAAAGAATACCCTTTTTCACATACCTTTCTTTATCCCGTTTTTCTCCATTCTCTTTAACAAACACGTTGCCGCTCATCATACCTTTTGCGAATTTACTGAAAACTGCCCCTCCCAAGAATCCAAGAAATCCCATAGTAAACATCTGCCATGGTGTCCAAGGTCCCTGACCGAAGAAAATGTCCGAAACCAACATCGAAAGTGCTCCTACCACAAAACCGGAAACACTGCCAAGTCCCACACCGGATATAATAGTAAGAGCCGCCATGGGTTTAACTGCAGGTACCATATAGAACATAGCTCTCGACAACGCCGTAATTGCACTCATTACCGCAATTGTCATTATGTCTCTCATGTGGGGACGTCTGCCTTCAAAACTCAGAAAAAAGGCAATCACTGCCTCTAATATCAGCATCAATGAAATAAAATAATATTTTCTCTGATGAAGCAGTGCATATCCCACATATATAGTAAATGGCATCACCACAAGCAACAACAGCGGTGGCAATATGCTGCTTATCTTAGGCTTCTTTTCTCCGTCTTTATAGTGGCTTATTGTGTCCCTAAAACTATCGTCAGTGGACTCCCCGCGGTCATCCCTGTCCTTCGCTACAGTATCTTCCGCCACGGCACCCTTCGCTCCGGTATCTTCTGCTCCGGTATCCTTCGCTCCGTCATCTTCTGTTCCGACATCCTTCGCTCCGTCATCTCCTGCTCCGGTATCCTTTATATCCGTGTCATCACAGGCAGACCTTATTTCCTCCAAACCAAGCAGATCATACAAATCTTTAATCGTAACTGCATCAACCATTCCTTTAGTCATTCGTCTTACTGCGGTTGTATAAAATGCATTTTGAAGGAAAAATGTTCTTCTGTCATTTAACGAAACTATATGACCATCAAAAAACATTCCGCAGTAGTCGGCATATTTTGCGCAAAATTCCACATCATGACTTACTAAAAGTATGGTCTTTCCTTTATCGGTCATACTCTTAAGAAACTCACCTAACCGCTCCTTAAAAGCATAGTCCATACCTTTACCGGGCTCATCCAACAGTATAATATCTCTATCCATCAACACTATCTTCGCCAAAGCCAGTTTCTCCATCTGTCCGCCGGACAGATCAAAAGGATGTCTGCCAAGACATTCCGACAAATCAAAATCTTTTACCACCTGATACAACATCTCATCCCGGTCATTTATACCACTGTTCAAATTCTTCCGTTTGTCTGCGTTTTCATTTGAATTACGCACTTTACTGTTACTCACGATTTCATTAATATATGCTTCCTCAAGTTCTTCCCTTACAGTTTTTTTCGCAAACATAGCCTGAGGATTTTGCGGAAGCATGGCTATAGTATTATTCCCGGATTTAACAGTACCAAGATACGGGGTAATATTACCGTTTATCAATTTTAACAACGTAGATTTACCAGCACCGTTCCCACCGAGTACCGCTGTAATCTTTCCCTTTGGCACTTTGAGTTCACACGCTTTTAACACATCAATGCCGGATTTTTTATATCGGAACCATACCTCATCTGTTATTATTGCGGCTTCTTCTTTATCTCCCTTCGATAATCGCTCTGCACTGTCTTTTATATGCGGACTTTTTTTAGGTGTGACATTCTTTTCTGTGGGAGATACTTTTCCTGATAATATATTATCATCAGTCTCATCCCAAAATGTTCTAATATCCTTGCTATCAAATATACCTTTTATGAATTTTCTGCCTTCATTTACGGAAAGGGGCATACCGTCATTCAACCCATATTTATTAATTTCTTTATAATCAAGATGATAATTCGATGTCCCCTTCTCCGTTGTATTTCCTAAAGAATTATTCCTTGAGTCATTTCGGGGTTCTACATTACTTACATTACAATATATCCGCGCAGCCACAGGCATAGACCGGAACAGTGGCAGCTTATGTTCATACAGAAATTTACATACCCGTCTTGGACTTCCCATAACAAGCTGCTTTCCCTTATGCAGCACCATCACTTTATCTGCAATGGGAAGAATATCTTCCAGGCGATGTTCCGTTATTATAATTGTGGTTCCCAGTTCCTCATGTATCTTCCTTATCATGTGAAAGAATTCCGCCGATGAATTGGGGTCAAGCTGACTGGTAGGTTCGTCCAGTATCAATATCTCAGGCTCCATGACCATGACTGCCGCCAGATTGACGATCTGCTTCTGCCCGCCTGAAAGCTCGGAGATTTTTTCATGATAAATATTTTCCAATCCGAAAAATGCAGTCATCTCCGCGACTCTTGCCTGCATATAGGCCTGATCACAGCCCATACTCTCAAGTCCGAATGCCAGTTCATGCCACACCTTATCCGTTACCGAAGTCTCGTCCACCTGTTGTCCAACAAATCCTATCTTAAAGGATGCCTCCTCATCGGATAAGTTTTCAATGGATTTACCGAAAATGTTAATCTCGCTGGAAACACTGATTTTCCCCACAGGAAAATGGGAGGGCTTGAGATGCCTTAGAAGTGTTGTCTTTCCACATCCGGATTCTCCGATAACCAACATTATCTCCCCCTGCTCCACATCAAAAGAAACCCTGTCAAGAGCAAGGTTATCATATCCATTATATGAAAATGTAAGTTTGTTGACCTCTACCGCTTTCATCTCTTATCTCCCATTTACATTGTAATACACATTCACGCGTATCTGCTTCTTTCTCTGATACTATATCGAAATTCTTGTTACTATTCACAGCACTCCACATATACAAGCCACAAATCATCTGCTTACGCATATGTCGCAACTTCGTTGCTTTATTTGTGGCTGTATGTGGAGTTCCTGCTTCACAGTTTCGATATAAGTTAGGATATGTGTTTAATCATGCAAGCATGTTAAAGCACATATCATAACTTATATCTACTGTGAATAGTAACAAATTCTTCAAAAACAGGGCATGCACATAACATCACATACATCGCATATACACTGAGTGAATAAAGCCCCAATCCCGCACCCATAGTTACAGGATAATAGCACCATTCCAAAGCTCCATTTATACTTCCGATTATAACATATACTCCCGCAAGGACCATAAAAAGAAGCATTCGCCTGTCTCTTTTTGTAAACCGGAACACTGTGTATCTGGTGCGTCCGGGCAATCCATACCCCCGTCCCTTCATACTTTTTCCCATTTCAACAGAGTCCTCTAACATCCAGGTTATCAGTATGGATATATTGTCTGCATGATGTCTGAATGAAGTTTTTTTACCATTATTTCTGCACATGGTTATCTCGGAATACTTTCTCCTTATCTTAGGAATAAAACCGAGAATCATTGAAAGCAACAGACCAAGAATAGGAAAAATGCTGCCAAACAGATACACAATTTTATCTTCAGTTAATATTTCACCGGCAATTCTGAACCAGAGTAAAGTTGAGCCAAGCATAAACGCCGCGCCGATTCCAAAGAAAATCGATTCCAAAGTAAGCATATTTCCTCCGGGGAGTTCCATAAGCTCCGTTACTCCCTGATGAGAGAAGGTGGGATTGATAAGAGCGGTCAAAAACATTAGAATTGCTACTCCGGCAAAGCCCTTAACCGCTTTTTCTCTGCCAAACAGGATAACGGTATACACGGCCGCACACACTATACTTATCAACAGACAAACAGGGTGCAGAAAAACCATACTACACCCAATCACAAGTCCAAAATATATTATATTGATTATCGGATGATACTGCTCCATATAATAACCTCTGCATATCATATTATTCGTTACTATTCACGAAACTCCACATATACAAGCCACAAATCATCTGCCTGCGCATATGCCGCAACTTCGTTGCTTCATTTGTGCTATTCATCAAACACATATCCACCCACATCTTTACCGAAATTGCAGGTGTATACCCATTTGATACAATCTCCGTCTTTGACCTTGCAGCTTGAACAGCCTACTCCGGGGAACTCATCATTTACACTGTATAGCCACCCGGAAAGATTACCGGCATCAAACTGATATAGATTGCCGATACCTTCTATATAATAGGTCTTATAGGCCGGTGTAAAATTATATTCCAGATGAACCTTATTATCCCTGGCCGCCTTTTGCAGCACATCAAATACTGTCGCATCTTTTTTAACTTTAACTGTGGTTAAATTCAGTATAACTCCGTCATCCGGAACTACTTTCTTCGCCGCATCGCTCAACTTATCCATATGATTTAACACGCTTGCACAGGATATATAGATTGTACAGGTCAGATAGTCTCCATTATCTTTGGTACTGCCGTCAACCACGTTATCGCTATTATCTTCACCTGTATCTTCGTTATCTGCAAAATTCTTTTGGGTGTTACCTTCCTCCGCGCCAGCCGAATCTGCTTTCCTGCTATCAGAACCATCATCTGTTGTCCTGGAATTTCCCTTACTATCCTGCTGCGCTTTATCTATATTATTGCCATCCGAGGCATTGTAGTCACTTTTATTATTGCCGTTAGCGGCACTGCCTTCACTTTTACTGTTACTATCAGACGTATTACTGTTGTCTCTTTTATTACTGTTATCTGTTTTATTACTTTTATTATTTTGAGCTGTCTTCTTCTTGTTTTTCTTAATACTTTTATCCGCTGCCCGATTGGCGTTCTTCTGTGCTCTTTTGCTTAACTGGGGATTATTTTTCTTAGATCTATTAGAAGAACCAATCTTCTTAATCTTCATCATGATCTGCCCTAACAGACCTGATTTTTTCTCTTTTTTTGATTCCCTGGCATTTTGCTTATTATTATCCCGATTTGCATTTTGATTAGTTGTTCGTTCCGGATAATCCTTTTCATCGGTAATTATGTTTCCGTCATCAAGCTCAGTTTTGTGTGTATTGTCCCTGTCGCCATTATCCTTCTCGACAGTTCTCTCATTATCTACATCCGCACCTACTGCATTTGTTGTGTTGTCGCTCACATCCGAATTAACTGAAAAACCCTGCAATCCCGGTGCGTTACCGCCATACCAGAAAGAAAGAACAAGCACCCCCACAAGCAGAATTATACCGATAATCTTTTTCCATCTATTCTGCTTCATAGGGATGCCTCCTTCTATATTTCTAATAGATAAGTGATTGCGAAACATAATAATACTGTTGCTTGTTTTGCAATTACTCTCATTTTTTCTTCTTATAAGAGTATTTTACCTTCTTTGCACCTGACTTTTTAATCAGTTTAACGACCTTCTTATAGGCTTTCTTATTCTTTGCATAAATTATTATCTTAGCATTTTTCTTGATATTCTTAAATGCGTTCTTACCGACTTTCGTAAGCTTGTTACCATTTATCTTGATACTCTTAAGCTTCTTACATCCTGAAAATGCATTTTTGTCTATTGTCTGAAGCTTACACTCTGAAAAGTCCACTTCCTTGAGGGCTTTGGCACCGGCAAAGGCACTCTCATCAATCTTAGCAATACTGTCACTTTGTATTATGATACCGGAAAGCTTTGTACAGTTCTTAAATGCATTAGCTCCGATCTCGGTTATATTCTCACCCATTGTAACATCAGTAATAATCTTGTTACCGGCAAATGCATTATCAGCCACCTTAGTAACTTTGTAAGATACACTGTTAGAGTCTTTGACCGTATTCTGAATCGTTACTACCGCCTTATTATTATCAGTTGCACCCGCGTATTCTACTGTTGGATTAGACGACGCAGTGCTTGTTGCTTTATATTCTGAAGGCAACACTTCTTTGTCGGTTTTTGGTACATCTGTTGTTTCTTTCTTACCTGTTGCCGGAACATCCTTTGGCGCCTCTAATATCTCGCCACATACCGAACATTTCTTACCAGCGGTTTTTCCTGCTTTTGTCTCTGTGGCAGCAACAGCCGGAATTTCAACAGAAGTATGAGGTTTCTTGTCTATATTGTTTCCCTTTTCAACAACTGCACCACATTCAACACACACTTTATCCCCTGTGTAACCGACAACAGTACATGTTGACTCTTTAGCTCCATTTAACTCAATTTTACCATGCTCATGATCCTTTGACATATACAATCTGCCCTTTCCATTGTTCATCATATCATAAGCGGTAAGAGCGTATAATACCTGCAATGTAGAATAGGCGTTAATCTCATCATCCGAAGAACCGGCTTTAAAAGATTTCGCATCTGCGTCATAAAATGAGAGCAGTGCTTCTAATGCCGAGTTATTACCTTTGACAAACGCTTCATCAGAATCTGCATCTTGTCCCAATGCCGACAAAGCACATACAACCTGTGCAGTACTATCACTTGTCAATTTTGCAGCATAATTATTAAATGCTCCACTGTTATCCTGTGCCTTTGATAAATACTCAAGTCCACGGTCAACCGCAGTCTTCACCTGTTCATTTCCTTTATAATAAGGTGCTAACGCCTGAATTGCCATACCTGTCAGATCCACATCTGCATCATCTCCAAAGTAAGTCCATCCTCCATCTTTAAGTTCAGCATTTACTATCCCATTAATGAGTTTTGCTCTGGTTGTCTGCTCTCCATCAGTTGAATTCAACTCAGGAATGTCATAATTTTTCGTATCCAATGCAATCAGAGCAAATATTATACCATTTATTCCCTGACCTGATACCTTTTTATAATCAGCAAGCGGCTCTAACAGATTATAACCTGCTACATCCGTTGGATTTCCTCCTGCTGCGGTTAATCCTATTACTACCCTTGCATTTTCTGTTGCATAAGACCATCCGGTTGTATCTAAAACATTTGACCCTATTTTCTTCACGTTCTCAGCTACATTATCAATATAAGAAGACTTCCACTGATCATCAGCAAGACCGGCTCTTGTTATTGATAAGACAGCCCACTCATCTTTATAACCCGGATTTTCCAGACCATCCTTAAGATTTTTAAGAGAGTCCTTATATATTGTCTCATATTTAGCGGCAGCTTCAAGTGCATTTTCTGCTTTATCCACTTCCTCTGCAGTAGCATCCCAATCTTCTAAAGTGGCAACCGCATTCTTATATACTGCCTGTGCCTTATCGCCTGAATAATCAACGATATCCCTGATAAGATCATCCTTATCGGGAAAATCAATCATAGGTTGTGACCATGTTATATTCAAATCATCGCTATAATGGTAAATGCCAAATTCAATACGATATACAGAGCCATTATGAAAATGACTGCCATCTGCTTCTTCACCATACGTAAGAGCAAATATACCTTTCTGATCAGCAGTATTATCTATACATGACATAAGTGATGATTGACCGGTATAATCACCGTTAGAAAGTGTATCAGCCTTAGTTCTTCCATTTTTTTCAATATCTTCAACTGTAACAGCCGGATATGAATATCCATAACCCGAATCAGCTTCTATAGATAAGCCGGTTCTTATCTTCTCAGGGATTTGATTAACCGTCCAACCTTCCGGCTCTCCTCCATCTACAAAACCGGCAAATGTCGACCCCCACGAACTGGTTGTGACAACTATAGCATCCTCGCCATAACCTCTTTTCAAAATATCAGCCATACTATCACTTTCATGATACCCAATCTTCTTCGGCTCTGCAGCAAGGCCCTGACCTAAAGTAAAGCGCTCAATTGTGACATATACATATCCGTCATATGTCTCCTCAGCATTTACAACGCTTGCACTTCCGGGTGCAATCACACTGATTACCATTGCGAGAATCAGTACCCAGGAGAAAATCTTTTTGTTTCTTGTTTGAATCATATTTCTTCCTTTCCTTTCTTCTCCGCCACATTTTGTTTTTTCATTATTTTTCGCTTAGCATTTATAGCCCTTTTCTTAAGAATACGTTTCTGCTGTCTTTGTTCTTTCTTTGTTATGGGTTTTGCCTCTTTGATTCCTGCGGCTTCTAACGCTCTCGGCCATGGTCCAAAATACGACTTGACCGCAGTGACTTCTTCTTCCGAGAAATCAGATTTCTTAGGATACACACCGGTCTCTTCATATTTCCTGTTAAGCATTTCCACACATTGAGCTTTCGTCAATCCCATATAAGAAACCTGCCTTTCTCACATCCTGATTCAAACAAAGAGTCCAAAGTAAAAAATGCCGATTAATTGCAATGTTTATTGCAAAACCGACATCTTAACTCATGATATAATCCCAATGCTTGTTCTTGTGTAAATGCTTCATTATACAAGAACACTATGGTTAATTGTCATACGCAAAGAAAGCATTCCGAAATCCTCGAAATGAGCTAATCGCTTTTCCTTCACCCAAAAGCTAAAATGCCGGAATATGCGGGTAATCTGGCTTAAAGGCACGACGATATCAGATCACAGAGTAATGCACTCTCAATATATCGACCTTAACACAGTAATGGCGGTTGCACCGGATTCACACCGGGTTTCCCCCTAATCTGACTGATGAGGCCACATCACAGTTATATACAATAAATCTCCCGATACATATCGGATAAAATGCGTATATACAAACATTGTTTCACTCATCCTCAGAGCAATATTCCTTTGAAATTTACAAACCCTATTGTAACTATAGGTGAAATAAATGTCAACCGAAAAGAACAGGCATTATATGTTTGAGCGTGTCATTAAGTCATAATGCTTATTGTGCAAGCACAAAGCAGTTATGACCTTTTGGCTCCAACATCATCATATTATACAATAATTGTATATACTAAAACTATGAATGAATATTCATTTACCTAGTCAATTAATTGACAGGCAATTTGTGTCATAAAATAAAAATCGGAGAATAGATTACCACCATCTATTCTCCAACTCTTCGCTCATGTTCAATTGTCAAATACCCATTTCAATCTTCAGTCTATTCTATAATGTAATAATAAATACTTTTCTTACAGTCCGGCCAGTTTGACCATTTCTTCAATGCTTTTCTTACTTACCATCTTACCGTGGTACTCAATCAAATCCTCCTTACTACCTGTAAAAATATCGCATGGGGCATACTTTTTGAGCATTATAGTGTCCCCTTCCACAAAGATCTCAACCGGATCTTTAATATCAAGGTCTAAATTCCGTCTTAATTCAATAGGTAACGTCACGCGTCCCAAATTGTCTAAGTTACGGACAATTCCAGTTGTCTTCATAGAATCTCCTCCTTTCGCCTACAGGTATCTCACGCAATTGTACAATCCTAAATTTACCATGAAAAGGGCTTAAAAGCAACAAAATAAAATCATATTTTACAAAATGTTCACGTTTACAAAATTTGTATATTTCAATACTTTTAATGAATTTTTATTCATCATAGTGCATATATTAGAATGATATATCAACAAAGTGAAAACTGTTTGAAATTATGCTCAATTATATATGGTCATTTCTTATCATCACAGGAATAATATACGCTTCTTTTACAGGTCAGATAGAAGGTCTTAACGAAAGTATAATATCCTCAGCCAAGGATGCAGTGGATCTTCTGATACTCATGGCGGGTGTCATCGGAATGTGGAGTGGTTTTCTTAACATTGCAGAAGAATCGGGGCTCACAAAATATCTTTCAGAAAAAATGAGACCATTAC
Source organism: Lachnospiraceae bacterium (assembly GCA_017469275.1). Taxonomy (GTDB): domain Bacteria; phylum Bacillota; class Clostridia; order Lachnospirales; family Lachnospiraceae; genus CAG-590. Next base: position 14,506 of record JAFUGT010000148.1, on the reverse strand, counting down.
TTCATTTTCTTTTTCCGAACATACCGAAAAATCACGAGGCAAACGATTATATTTGCGCCAATTTTATCGCTAATATATTGGGACTTGGCTGGGCCTGTACGCCTACGGGACTCAAAGCCATGAAGGCACTTAAGAAACTTCATGAGGATTGTGATACTGCCAGTGATGAGATGTGCACATTTCTTATACTTAACATTTCCTCTCTCCAGATAATCCCCATGAATATGATTGCTTATCGCGCAAGCTATGGCAGCCCAAGTCCAATGGCAGTTATAGCACCGGGATTAATAAGTACTGCGATAACAACAATTCTTGCGGTTATCATCTGCACTATTTTAACAAAAAAAAGAGATGACGTGAGAAGATACCATGCTTAATTATTGACCAGCACACCAACAAAAAAGTAACCTTTGCAGGAGTTAATATGAAACTTATATCATACCTCTCTCTCTTTCTTATACCAATGGTAATATTCTACATAATCGTCTATGCTGCCCTTCAGAAGAAGCCTGTGTTCGAGCTGTTTCTCAAGGGAGTAAAACAAGGATTTTTAACCGTAGTTGAAATTGCCCCGACTATAATCGGATTGCTGGTTGCCATAGGCATATTCCGAAGTTCCGGCGTTCTTGACTTCATATGCAATATGTTAAAGCCCTTAGAGAACCTCCTGCCTTTCCCCATTCAGATTCTTCCCTTGGCACTACTTAAAATGTTCTCCGCTTCAGGCGCAAATGCGCTTCTATTTGATATATTCAAAAATTACGGTACCGACTCGTATGTTGGTTTTTCTGCCTCAATCCTCCTATGCTGTACGGAAACCCTATTCTATACCATCTCCGTCTACTTTATGAGTGTGAAAATCAAAAAGACAAGGTGGGTGGTTCCTGTAGGAATCCTCCTCTCCCTTGTCTCTCTGATTTTGAGCGCCTGGATTGCGCGTATGTATGTCTAGTACTGTTTCTTCATCTTGTTTCACAAGAACTATTTCAAATCTTCCCGCCACGTATCAGGCATTTTTTTCCGCTAAATGCAAAGCCGTACTTTAATATATTATCCTCATCAAGTGCTGCAAACATTTCATCTTTAATACACATCATCAAATTTGATAAATGTAAGGACACATTCACCTATGGTTAATACGTCCCTGTCTTTAATATCTATCCTATCTTTAATTCTTTCACCGTTCACTAATACAATTCTATCGTTCTTCATAGGCGACAGATCAAAGCAGCCATTTTCATAAACAATCTCCGCATGTCCGTTCCTCGAAACAGACTCTTCATTATTAAGACATACCTCAAGATTACCTGCTCGTCCTATTCTATTGACCCCCTCATAGAGAATAAATGTTTTGCCTTTAAGATTCCCCCTATTTCCCACAAGAATTCCAACATGCTTTCTCGTTCCAAGATTGGCGTTATTCGCACGCCCTTTACTTTCTGATACTTCCGTTAAGACATCTGATTGGTCTAAGCCATAAGTATCAGCTTCATAATCAAGATTTTTAACAACACCTTGGCAATGGGGGCAATTATTAAGCTTATCAGCATCATATATATGACCATTTTTACATTTTATCAGCTGCATTTTTAACTATCCACCTTCAAAATACTATGATATATAAACTTTGGACATTCTATTATAATCTAAACGTATTCACAACAATTTGAATTCTGTCATTCCGTCTCCGAGTCCAATTGTCTCTCCCGCTTCCACCTCATATCTCTCATTCTTTTCAAGCCGTATATCATTATTAATATAAGTTCCGTTCGTAGACATATCTGTCACCTCATAACAATCGGTAGCTTTATGATATATAATATTCAAATGCTGCCTTGAGACTTTCGGGATATTGATCACTATTTCACAGACATTCCCGTCCCTACCGATTGTTATCTTCTGTTCAGGAACCAGTTCAAATCTTTTTCCGGTATAGGGCCCACTGATACATAATATGCAACCTCTATTATTATTATCTTTTCCGGCAATATATATCTTTCCACTTGAACTATTATCTTCACCCGAGAAATTACTTTTTACATTGTCTTTGTATTTTCTACTGATCCTTACCTCTTTATCACCTATCTTAAGTTTATCATAACGAATACCTGAGACATATGATTTGTTGACAAGGTAGCTTTGGTGACACCTTATAAATCCTCTTTCTTTAAGTAGTTCAGCCACGTTTTCCATTTTATCGTTATAATCATAAGTGTCTTCATTAACATGTACGTATAATTTATGCGCACCACTTTCGATATAACGTATCTCATGAATTGGAATTCTTAATGTTACTCCCCTTTTTTTGACAAAAAGATAATCATCAGTATAATTCGTCATCATCATCTAAAACCTCTTTGTTATTCTCAAATATTCCACTTTTCGAGTTGCTTTGGTTATCTGTCTTATTCTTATCCCTGTCTCCTACCGGTTCATTTATATTCTTTTCCTCGGTTGTGACAACCTGTTCCTGTGTTATCTTCTCGGTTGTGACAACCTGTTCCTGTGTTATCTTCTCGGTTGTGACAACCTGTTCTCTTGTTGCCTTCTCGGTTGTGGCATCCTGTTCTCTTGTTGTCTTCTCAGTTGTCGCAACCTGTTCCCTTGCAGCCTTTTCAGGTGTAATGCCACCTTCAAATTGCGTATTATTTCCGGTTTCTGATGGTTCCACCGAATGCTTATTCATATAGCTTCCCTTTGCATTGTCATCGCTTAATCTCCTGTCTAACATACCATACAAAATAGCACCTGCCATCATTGCTATAACCAGTAATAATATATATATTATTATATAATTTTTATTGCCGGACTCCCCCTGTACACCGCTGTCCTTCATACCGGCTTTTATAACAGTCATATCGTTATCATATGGAGAATAACTCAAAGCCTCGATAAATTCTTCCATAGAAGCATATCGCTCCGACTTATTAAGCGACATACCCTTTTTCAAAGCATCTTTTTGCCAATCTTCCGTCAAACTGTCAAAAATTTCCCACCTTACATCATTTCCCTGCATTCTCTCAACAGCACTCCCCGGCTTTTCCCCAGTCAGGGCGGTGTACATAGTTGCAGATAAAGCATATATATCCGTCCATGGTCCTGTTTTTCCGTCAAATGTGCTGCCATCAGAATAGTACTGTTCAAGCGGCGCATATCCCTGTTTGAGTATTACTGTACGATCGACCTTAGATGCACATTTATTACTTGCTCCAAAGTCAATAAGCCATACTCTGTTATCCATACCTATCATAAGATTATCGGGACTTATATCGTAATGAATAACATTTCTTCTATGTATCTTAGCAAGGGATTTCATTACGGGAGATAACATAGAAAGAAGCTCATCCCACGAAAAAGTTCCATATTCTCTTACATATTCTTTTAATGAAATTCCTTCAATATAATCCATCACAAGATATGCAGTGTCTTCGTTTTCAAACACATCTCTGACAGATACAATTCCTTCAAGATAATCGAATTCTCTAAGAATCTTAGCTTCTTTAACAAATCTGGCTTTTTCATGCTCCCACTCTAAGGAACTGTCTGCCGGGAAGAACTCCTTGATTGCAACAGGTATATTATTAAATGTATCCTCGGCTTTATATGTGATTGCAAAACCTCCCGAACCAATCTTTTCAATAATATTATATCGTTTATTGAGAGTTGTCCCCGGTTCGAGAATTCGTCTTCTCTCGTTCATCTGTAATACCCTTCAGTGATTTGTCGTCATTGCTTTACCTTGACACCGGAATTTTTCAGATATCCAATCATCTTTTTCTTAGATGTCTGTTTCAATTTCAAATGCTTATCCGTATTCCCGGACCTAAGATAAAATGCTGCTTTCTCAACAGTTTTAAGATTTTTAATATTCTTAAAAATAATACTCTTTAACTTTTTATCACCATAAAATGCCATCTTTCCTACGTCTTCCACATTTTTACCAAAAGTTACTTTCTTTAATCGTGTACAATTATAGAAGGCTTTATCCCCAATTGTTTCCACATTTGCGCCAATAGTAACAACTTCAAGTTTCTTCATCTTTTTGCAGGCACCGTCATTTATATTAGTCACTTTAAAAGATACTTCATTATGTCTTACTTTTTGGGGAATCGATAGTTTTTTCTGCTTAGAATTCATCATACAAATAAATGTTACTGATTTTTCATCATCATTTACCTTGTACTTTAATTTATTATATGTAAAGACTTTACCCGCAAGATTTTCTTCACTTGCTTTTTTGGCATCATCTGACGATTGATCGATATTAACTACCGGATTGTCAATCTTAGTAGATTTATCAATTATATTTGTCTCATTTTTAGTAATATTATTTGTAATGTTGTTATTCGTTACATTATTCGTCGTTTCATTATTTGTTACGTTGTTATTGGTTATATTAACCGTACCTTCATATATTCCCTGCATCCCTTTCATATATGTCTGATAGGTAGGTACACTATTATCATCAATATACTTCTGCACTTCACCCCCCGCAAGCACACGCAGGGTTGCGTAATCAAGGTCTAGCAAATTAAGACCCGAAATATCTGTCATTTTCTCAGGTATGGTAATTACAACCTTGTCTGCCCCCTCCGAAGTATTGACATAAAAAGCCTCTTTCCCCAGTTCTTCAAGGTTTTCAGGGAGTACCACCCTTGTCAGATTAACACAATACTTGAAGGCTCTATCCTTAATAATTGTAACCTCCGCAGGAATATTAATCTCATTAAGAGAAGAACATGTACTGAAACATTGTACCCCAAGTTCTCTTAGTTTATCGGAAAATGCAACATCCTTCAAAGCGGCACATGCTTGAAAAGCCGAAGTTTCAATAGTTTCAGCTCCCGCAATCGTGACCTTGCTTAACTCAGTACACCCGTAACAGACTCCAAGAGGAATCGTCTTGATTGTTTTAGGAAAATATATTTCCTTAATTGCGGTTCCACGAAACACCTGCTGACCAAGGCTTTCGATTCCCGAACCTTGTATATCAACTTTTTCCAAGGCACTGCAAAGAGCAAAAGCATACATACCGATTGTTTTGACCGAGGATGGAATACTTACGGATGAAAGTGTTGATGGAATGTCATCTCCACCTGTACCCGTACCTGAAAATGCCCATTCCGCTATATGGCTAACCGACTGTGGCACAACAACTGCACCCGTCGCAGCAATTCCATCAATAAGAATACCATTAACTATAACAAGACCTTGGGCGGACTCATTACGCTTATTATTCATCCATAAAGTATGTCTGAATGCTCTGCCACCTATTGAAGTGACAGATTCGGGTATATTAATTTTTTCCAGATTCACATCATAGAAAAATGCGCTCTCTCCTATATTTTCCAAGGTATCAGGCAGCCTCACCTGATGAAAGCCTGATGAGTAAAAACATTTTCTATATATGGTATCCACGCCCTCAGGAACTACCACCAGGTCATATTCATCAAGATTATTGAAACCACATTCATATTCTTTAAACTTTTCAGGGGATGTATTAGGATTAACATATGAAGACTGATAAGGATTACCGATTGCAGTAACCTTGTGTCCGTCAATCTCTGCAGGTATGTTGAAAGTTGTCAGGGTAACGTCATCCTCTGTGATTTCAGAAAGTAATCCTGAAGGAGCATTGACCTCATAAACATCACGTCCAACAATTACGATATCTCCCCCATCCTCAGTCCCCTCATCAATCAGACTTCTATAGGCGTAATACCAATACCCGTTCTCACTTCTATATATACCTTGGGGGAGCTCCTGCTCCGCACTACCTGGCGCATCCGACTCTGTGGCATACACTATCCGACAATCACAAATCCCGCCAATTAAGCAGGAAACAAGCACTACAGTCGCCAAGCAGGCAATTAAATACTTATTCATCTTACATAATATATTCATATCTCACCAATACCTTTCCATGCATACCGGCACACCGGACAGATAATCCAAACCCGCATACTTATGGGTGAATCCTGTCTTATATGGTGTACCGGATTATTCGTCAACAGCACTACAGATATCAGTTTAACAAATCAATAAAAATGGCGCAAGAACTACTTCTTTATTTTCATTGTCTTCTTATAGCCTGTCTTTTTTGCAAACAGTTTCTTATAGGCTTTGAGCTGTTTCTTTGGTGCCTTTATTACTGCCTTTTTACTAATACCCTTTATGGCATTCTTACCAACTGATTTGAGGGTAGTCGACTTAATTACTATGTTCTTTAAGTTCTTGCAATTATTAAATGCATTTTTTCCGATGGATGTAACTCCCTTAGGAATTGTCACTTTTTTGATTTTCTTATTACCGGATAACGCTTTATCAGCTACGGAAGTTACTTTGTATGTTACATTATCAACTGTAACCTTCTCAGGAATCGTAACGGATTTTGCTTTCTTATCTGTTATTCCCGAAAATGCCACTGTCGGATTAGCCGCATCGGACGATGTAACAGTAAATGTTGCCTTAGCTCCCGGAACCGTCAATGCCTTCCCTTTATCAGCAGGTTTGATGGTTGTAGTACCACTTGAAGTATTACCATTTGAGTTATTAGCGTTTGATGCACTGCTGCCATTATTGTTGGTGTTAGAATTATTGGAAGTATTATTAGTGCCATTTTGTCCACCGTTATTATTGTTACCGGATGTATCTGTATCGGATGAAGTTGCGGTCACCGTGACTTTATCCACAGTATCAATAGAGCTCATATCACCCCACCGGAACATTGCTTCTGTCTTGTTACCGGATGCATCCTCTGCGGTCAACAGATATACACCTAACCCATGCTTATTTTGGTTCAATGTCCCCTTTGCAGGCAGATCTAATGTATAATCTATCTCCATTTCACCATATTCTTTATTGTAATCTCCAGCCTTTTTAAATACAGTAAGTGTTATCTTCGTTGCTCCTTCAACACTATAACTAATGGCTTTATCCTTATTATCACCAAATACTGATGGCGAATCATACCATTCACCATTAACAATACCTTTTACCGCTGGTCCCTTTTTATCCAATTTAAATGACTCTTTAAGTGTTCTCCCAAGCGGATCAGTATATTCTATTATATACGTTCCGTTCTGTGCACAATCCGCAGTTAAAAATCTATTGATAATCAATCCTGCAAAATTCCAATCAATAATATTCTTCTTAATTTTCTTATTATCAGGAGTAATATATGTCATATCAAAACCATCATAATCATAATTGGATAATACACCATTAATATACACATATAAATCAGAGTTAAATGTCTTTTCGTCTATATCATTATAGATTTCTCCGGTGACAGCATTCTTTGCATAGAATTCAGCTCCGACTTTGTCTATCAGTATATGTACTCTTGAATCATCTACAGTTCCGTTAATAGTATAATTCTTTAACCTTTCCTCATATTCTTCAACTGTCGAAATATATTCTTTTTCCATCAAATAATTCAATTCACTCTGATATGACACTTCATCTATAGAATAAATATAATATACTCCATCTTCAGTTAATTCGATTTCCTTGTTAGCGTCTTCTCCCTTATAGCATACAAAATCAGGATTTGAATCATTTGCAAAATTACTTCCTATCGAACTTGTTTTAACTCTGGTTCCATCAGCTCGTCTATATACACCCATCCAAGCAATTTTAGATACCTTATCAGAAGACTGTGCCTTAAACTTGACACTATCTTTCCATTTAAAAGTATTTATCCAATCTGACGTACCATCTTCTTTGCGTATAGGATAACTGTTAATTGTAGTATTTTTCGATTGACTTCCATCTTTATACGATATGTTGTAATCCATACCATCGTTATGGATTCTAATTATTTCTTCTGCCTTGTTCCCAAAGTAATCATAGACTGTGACTTTTACCTCTTTACTGCCACCGTCTGTCCAAATAATAAAGCTATTACCATCCACATCTTCCTTGAGGACATCATCCACATACACTTTGTCAACACGTGTATCGTCATCTACTGTTATTTCAACCGAGCCAACATAATACTTTTTTCCATCTATTGTTATAGGGTCACTATCTACGCTATATGCTTTTTCAGATTCTATCGTCGGATTAGAAAAATCAAATGCAATTTTAATATCCCGAAAAAGGGGTTGCCATGCGGATATAATAGTAGTAAAACCATCCTGTTTTAATTGGTCACCAACTTCTCCATTTATAGCAAATCCAACGCAATCAAACGAATAATATTCGCCATCTGTTTCACAGTCATCCTTTTTAATATTATATGTATATCCGTTTTTCAGCTGTTCCGGTGTAATGGTCACTACCGGATTCTCCATATCTAAATAATTGCCTAAATATATTGATATACTATTAATGCTTTTCATAATTCCTTTATTAATAAGTATATCTGTATCATAAGGAGCAATTACAATACTTGCATTACTATAATACCAACTTGAACTATCATCCTCATCAGTATATTGATATTCTTTAGCTTTAAAGGATATATTTACCGTATTGATCATGTCCACGATATTACTGCCACTTCCAGTATAGTTGGTCCAATATAAATTATACTTTTTTTCAATATCACTTGCAGCAGCATTTGCCCTTAATGTTAATTCATTTCCTAACAATAACATGCATATTAATGGTAATAAATATATTATCTTATTCTTAAAAAACTTCATGTTATTTCTCCTTTACTCAAACCAATTTTCCAACTCTTCCTTATTCATACCGTATAGATAATACTCGTCAAAATATTTTCCCTTAATCTCTGAATCAGACATATCTGCAGGCGCACAGATAGCATTTAATGCAAATAACAATTTGTCATAATAAGCTTTGTCAATTTGTGGAATATCCTCTATACCATCATAGTCTTCAGGTGAACAGCTATAATTAAATGAAAGACCTTCTTGTGTTATTTCAAAAATATTATAACCATCTTCTGTCATTTCACTACAATCGCCACCAAGATAAGCATCAATAAATTGGTTAATCACTATAAGCGCATCCTTTTCACGTCCCGGATTTAGGTTATCAGGATCAATACCTGAAAAAGCAAGACCTGTTTCCTTCTTAACTTTTTCCGTCTCTGTCAGGCTATCCGAAAAAGATATAAACATAGCTGTCGGAAAAGCAACTGATTTTTCAGCTTCTTTCTCTTTTTCAAGAGCTTCCTTTGCACACTCCTTTGTCGCTTTTTCCAGAGCAGTTTTGATAGCAGAATCTTTCGTAGCCATATTCTTAAGAATGGATATAGCCTCGTCCTGCTTATCTGTATTCTTCTCAACCGCCTCTTTCAATTTGCTAAGCTCTTCCCGTTTTGCCTGATCCGCTTCTTTAATCACCTTTGCAACAACCGCAGCGGCGCCACCAACAACAGGTAACATTACTACAAGTTCGTCCAAATGATCAATAACAGGCTGCCTGTACAATTTAATTAAACTCCTCACACCATCTAATAATCCCATATTGCTCCTCCTTGTAAAAATGATGAACACATTCTATCAAAATTCCAAATCGATTTGAATACACTAAGCAAAAATAACCATGTTAGGCACAAAAATAACAGGTCTTGGCATTTCGTCTGCCAAGACCTTATAGTTTTTTGCAACCTTATTTTCTAATCCTTTTTTGCTAATCTATATTGGCAAGGATCCTGATTTCCTCACATGTAGTAGCCTTGAAAAGTTTTGCCCACTTATAACTACCCTTGCTCCTCCAAGAGAGCCTGATAAATCTCTCGTTTCCCAACTCCTCTGTCCTTTGCCACGCGCTTCATTGCTTCCTTTTTCTCCATTCCCTTTTCCATGTAGTATGCCACATGTTCAGGTATTGTCATGTCAAAGAGTTCTTTAAGTTCCTCTTCTTTTAACTCCTGTCTGGTTATTCCCTCAATAACCAACACATATTCGCCTCTCGGTTCATTGTCCATATAAAATGATAACGCTCCGCTAAGGGTAGTCCTCAGGTTCTCTTCATGCTTCTTTGTAAGTTCCCGGCATATAGAGATATTGCGGTCTCCAAGTGTTCCGTATAAATCCTCTAACGTCTTTACAAGTTTATGGGGTGCCTCATAAATTATTATGGTTCTGGTCTCTTTGGATAACTCGTCAAGAATTGCCTGCCGTTCTTTTTTATCGCTCTTTTCGTTTGGAAGAAATGCTTCAAAACAAAATCTTCTTGTCTTCCTTCCTGATATGGTAAGTGCCGTAACAAATGCTGATGGTCCCGGAAGGCTTGTAACCTGAACTCCTGCCTCATGACACTGTCTCACTAATTCCTCTCCCGGATCGGATATTGCAGGCGTTCCCGCATCCGTAATAAGCGCAATACTCTCACCCGCTAACATTTTCTCCACAAGTATCTTGGCTTTGTCATACTTATTATACTCATGATAACTGGTCATAGGAGTCTTTATTTCAAAATGATTAAGAAGTTTTATACTGTTTCTTGTGTCCTCCGCCGCAATCAAATCAACTTCTTTCAGGATTCGCAGCGTGCGCAGTGTGATATCCTCAAGATTTCCTATCGGAGTTGCACATATATATAAAATTCCCTGCATACTTTTCTCCTTATAAATTAATGTTATATTTGAATATACCGTAGTAAATCCCATTTCAGATGGTATATCCAAATTCGAAGCAGTATTATCAATAAATACACATTCTTCCGCTTTAAGTCCGGATTGATTTAAAGCTTCTTCAAATGCAGCATTATGCTTTTGAAAGAAATTATAAAAATATCTTATATTTTCAAGTTCATACCATTGCATTACTCTACAATCAGGTTTATCGATATTATATATCTTTGAATCCAGCGTTCCCAACATAAACGGAGAATGTGTAGCAATAATAAACTGGCAATCAAGATATCTGCTCATTTTTACTTTTCCTCGTTATCTATAACTAATTCTATGTGTCAACTTTTAAAAATGTTCTCTGCCAACTTTGACAGGTTCGAATATGCATTTTCCTTATCCATATACTCTGCAAAATCATCATAATATATATAATCTGTTATCCCATAACATTCATCTATGCCATGAACTTTGCATTCTTCTGCACCTTCACCCAACTTACCGGCTAATGCAACAACTTTCTTAGTCGGATCACACGCCTTGACCGCTCTAGCTAATCCTACCGGAGCTTTTCCCATTGAAGTTTGAGCATCCAGACAGCCCTCACCTGTAATAATAACATCTGCATTTTTAATATTTTCAAGCATGCCTGTCTCTTTAATCACAATATCAATTCCCGGCTTAAGTTCACCACCCAGATAATACTTAAATGCAAATCCCAATCCGCCGGCAGCACCTGTACCCGGATAATTCTTATCAATAAATTCGTTTTTTTCTTTTAATGTATCATTAGTCAAATCCGCATAGCGTTCCATCCATCTGTCCATATTTTCTATTGAATCATCATCTGCGCCTTTTTGCCTTGCAAATATTTGACTACAGCCTTTTTCACCACATAACGGATTATCTACATCGCATGCTATCATAAATGAACACTGGCACAGCTCCTTATTCATACCTGATACATCTATGGAATGCAAATTTTCAAGTCCTTTCGCACCACGAGATATCTCATTTCCATCCTTGTCAAGAAAATGAGCCCCCAACGCTTCAAGCATTCCGATACCGCCGTCATTCGTTGAACTGCCTCCTATTCCGATAATGAACTTTCTACATCCTTTAGCAAGCGCATCAAGTATCACCTCACCCAGCCCGTAAGTCGTGGTATATAAAGGATTTCTTTTATCATCCGGAACAAGATACAGTCCGCAGGCTCCGGCAGCCTCAATGACTGCACATAATTCAGAATCACATCCATCATTACCGTTATCCGATGAAAATGAATGTATAATACCATATTTACAATCTATTACTTTGCCCAAAGGATCAGAAACTTTGACAGACTGAAAACTCCCATTCAACCCATATATCAGAGCCTCAACCGTTCCCTCGCCACCATCAGCCAACGGACAGACATTTATAATTGCTTCAGGATTTGCTCTTAGTATTCCCTCTTTAACTGCATTCGCTGCTTCAATAGAACTTAAGCTCCCCTTAAATGAATCCATAGCAACAAGGTATCTCACTGCGGTACTCTCTATTGGAATTGTATTACTTTGCGTTTTGGTTATCTTCATATTACATTTCCCCGGTTTGTCAAAAAAACATCCACTGCCTTATTAAATTCTTCCGGATTCTTATTGGCTACAAAATGATTCCCTTTAATAATCATCAACTTAGAATACATAATATTATCTGCAATCTCTCTTGTGTGAGATTCCTTTATCATGTCATTCGTTCCACAAATGACAAGTGTAGGAACTGTTATCTTTGAAAGCTCATCAGTCTTGATATTCGGATCATTAACCATAAGTCCAAGCATTTCCGCATTCTTTTTAGCTTCAGGAGATTTGTCGGCAAAAAAACTTGCAATCTTATATCCTATTTCGATAGGAACCTGCGTCGAGCTCTTTACACCTTTTGCATTAAGATTGCCACCATTTAGAATCAATGTTCTCAACATGTCCGGATACTTCATGGCAAATTTCATAGCAATATTAGCACCATCAGAAAAACCTAAAATAATCGCATTTTTCAACTCTTTTTGCATCATAAAATCATATAAATCATCAGCGAACTGCGCAATTGTAAATGGTGCCTCTCCTCTCGGTGATTTCCCATGTCCTCTGGTGTCTATTGCGATAACATGATAATTCTTACTGAAATATTCAATTTGATTACAGAAATAGTCGCTATTTTCTCCATTTCCATGAAGCATAATAAACGGCTCTCCATTACCTTTTTCCTGATAATATAATTCTATATCCATTATATTTCCTGAATACCTTTCGCTTCTCTACAAAGTTTTAATATCTTATCATATTCCGATTGTTTCAAAACTTGTTTCAAAACTTGTTTCATTATTGGCATCTTGTTTCAAAATCTGTTCATTTTGATTAGCTTGATTGGATTCACCATTAAGCAATTCCAAATACTTGTCGCACGCCTTACATAAAACCATTATACCATCAGCATTAATATCATATTCCGGTAAAGGTCCATCGTATTTTCTACATGCTTCCGTAATCTTCTCAAAACCTCTTCCCCACGCCTCAATCATACCACTCTTAAAGAACACATTAGCAAGTTTGGGATTAAACGGTTTAGATGAATGCTTTGCAAAAAGTTTTTCAGCTGTATTGAGGCTTTCAGGCAATTCACCGTCATTCCATATATAAATCTTATCTTCCCCCTTCTTAACATTCCAACTGTATATATAATAAACACACGCATCGCATAAGAGCTTAATTATATCTATCCCATGTTATATAATTATACTCGCTAATGCTATTGTTTACAACAACACTGATGGTAATCGACATACAGATAAATACTACACAAGTCTGATTCTTTCTCTCTCTGTATCATTCTTAAATGAAAGCAGACAGACTATAGCAATAATCGCACCTAACATTCTGTTATCCGTACAGTTTGATGTTATAGACTTCTTATAATCTCCATTCAAATACCAGCTGGGCATACCAAACGTGGTATCAACTTTAATATCAACTATATCAGTATGCTTTATCTGTATATAATCCTTCTTATTGACAAAAAAGCATCTTTTATCAGTTATCACATTAAATTCTTTGCGCCTTGCAAACATTCCATTCTCGGTGTAAAGAATAATCCTCTCATCCTGTTTTAATTCATCACCTAATCTTTCCCTGGCAACATTAGCAAGTTCCTTGTGAACACCTTCCATATCATCCGAACCATAACTATCCGTATCCGCCATAAGTTTTTTCATATAAGTTTCTATTCTTTCAAGTGTTTTCAGCTCATTTAGACAATACTTCAATGATTTAAGCAATTCCTTTGTATCTTTCTTAAAATTATCTTCAGCCATATCTTTTTCAAGGTAGAATATATTAAGAGGTAAGCCATCCTTCAACTCAATTTCAGATTCCTTTATATCATTTGCTATTTCTTCATTACAGTATGGACATATCCATTTTCTACCTGATTTTGAAAGTTCCATTACTCCGGAACAACTAGGACATTTTTTCTCACTCATGTTTAATTTCTCCTCTTCTCTCCGTCTGTGTTTACCGATGAAAGTAGATGCGAAACTCTGAAAACTTATGAGTATTGCGAAACGGCGAGCACGTGACTTATCAATCATCGCGTGGGCTTTGCAACACGTCAGCACTTAATGAGTGAACTTGTTCACGAATTTAGTACTGCTACGTGATGCAACGCGAGCGCAAGCGGGTCCCTAAGCGATGACGAAAGTCACTGGAGCCGTTCACAATATCAAAAACGTATAAGAGTTTCGCTCACTATACTGAGCCATGACGATACCTTTGCAGCAAAGCTGCTCGGTGTCGCGGCGGTCTTCGTTCCACTTCGGTCGGCGCAGTACCAATGTCCCCTGGACATTGTGCGCCGCCGTATGCTGACTATTGTATAAATGCTCTTATGCGAGCAAGCTCTCACTGAGCATTATACATAGTC
>JAFUGT010000147.1 GCA_017469275.1 Lachnospiraceae bacterium | reverse complement strand
AATAATGCTCCCACCAAATTTTTTTTCGTTCATCCATCCCTGGAACCACCCAAAAGCACCGGGAAGTATAGTCATTACTATAGTCACAGGTATATTGTGTGTTGCTAAACCAAAAGGAATTCCGTGCATCATGCCAAACAGGATTGCCTGTATGATATTGCCGGTGATGAACCCAAACTTTTCTCCAAAACGTTTTAATAAAAAACCCCTGAAGACTATTTCTTCGGATAATCCGGTACGGATAAAGCCATATGCCAACACAGCAGGAAATGCAGCAAATCCTTTGCCGGCAAAGTCTCTGCCTGCGGTGGTCACCCCTTCAGGAAGAAAACGAATTGCAAATGACGTTAAACCTATATATAATCCCGTAGCAATAAGGATTGCACATGCTGTTCCCCACCATTTCCCTTCATGCTTGATCTTTTTAATTCCTATCCACCTAAAAAAGTTCTGTTTTCTCCTGGCAAATATCAGCCAAAAGATCAGGGGAATCAAAGAAAATAGCAATACCTGTACTAATGCGCCAACGAATTCATTAATAAACATTCCAAACATATCTTGCGTCCCTCCACTTCCATCGTCAATAAAACTGTAATATAATTATATACCAATTTTATCATAATTCTTGACGAAATCAATGGGATTAGGAAGTAACAAAGTATATCTGGATTCTGAATTAGGGGATAAACCGCTGATTGGGAGCAAACATTCCGGTGATGGTGATGAAATAGGAGCTGTTGAAATAGATGTTGATGGTGAAATCGAGTATATCTGGCTCGTTGGTTATAAATGTGGAAAATGATGAGAGCTTGTTCTATTCCTATGTTGATATTTATAACCCTTTTGAGAGAGGTGACATAGTTACAAAAACAGAAGATAAAAACTATGTAGGTGTTGTTGCAACTACTAAGAAGGCTTGGAATGAAGAAATGGAAAAAATTAAGAAGCATGCATCTGATGAATCATTTTGGAATCTATATCACGATGATATGGAACAAAGATTACGTGAGAACACAATACATACAAAACGTTTTATTCTGATACATGATGATATACAATATTGATAAATGTAAGAATTAGTGACACGATTTTAGAATAATCAAATGTTGAAGGAGATGATACCATGACTGAGTTTGAATAAATGGATATCTTGCAGCAGGCGCTTAATCGTGGTATCATTGACCTTACCACGATACAGCAACAAGTGGCTGACATGGAACGTGAAAAAATACTTAAAATGCACCCGTATAAGATGTGGCAGGACTTGAGGAATCTTGGGATTCTGCTCATGTTTGAGACAGGTATTAGAATAGGGAAGTTAATCACTTTCAAATTTGCAAACCCTTATAAATCAAGGCTTTGCGAAGCAGATAACGGGAGTCGAACCCGCCTTTCCAGCTTGGGAAGCTAGCGTTCTACCGATGAACCATATCTGCACAGTTAATAGCTATGAATTTTGACAATGAGTATTTTATCATAGATATCATTAAAAATCAAGTGATAGCGAAAAGCGGCGAGAGCGTGCCTGCAATGGAACTTTATAATATGTACAAAGGCAAAACAAAGAATATGCATTTCGCAATCGCCTAAATTATAAATAATTTACGAGGAGAGATATTATGAATTGTATTAGAGTACCACAAATTCTTATGCCGAAGAAAGGAACAGATCTCTATAAATGGTCAGTTGTTGCCTGTGATCAGTTTACGTCACAGCCTGAATACTGGACTGATGCGGAGAGTATTGTAGGTGATGCGCCTTCAACTTTAAAACTTATACTGCCGGAGGTTTATCTTGGAGCAGATAATGAGCAGGAAAAGGTGGATGCAATACATACCACAATGAAAAAATATGTGGATGAAGGTATACTTGAACCCGTTGAAAAGGGATTTGTACTGGTGGAGAGAAACGTTGGAAGAGACTATTGCAGAAATGGTCTGGTTGTTAGTGTCGATCTGGAAACCTATGAGTATAAAAAGGGTGCCGGAAGCCTTATTCGTCCCACAGAGATGACTGTTGAGGAGAGAATCCCACCCAGATTGAAAGTTCGTCAGACTGCCAATCTGGAACTGCCACATATTATGTTATTGATCGATGATCCGGAATGTTCGATTATCGAGCCTTTGATTGAGAGGAAAGATGAATTTACAAAATTGTATGATACAGACCTTATGAAAAATGGAGGACACATTTCTGGTTATCTGATTGAGGAAGGTGAAGAGACTGAGCTGTTGATGGAGAAGTTAGAAGCGCTTGCCGAGCCGGAAACATTTAAAAAGAAATACAATCTTACAAAAGACTATCCTCTTTTAAATTTTGCTGTTGGTGACGGCAATCATTCCATGGCAACAGCCAAGGCTGCGTGGGAGAATATAAAGCGTGGACTTACCGAGGAGGAAATAGAGAATCATCCGGCAAGATTCTGTCTTTGTGAGATAGTTAATATACATGACAAGAGTCTTGAGATTGAGCCTATACATCGTGTGCTGTTTGACATAGCTGAAGATGATCTGATTAAAGAAGCAGAGAAATATTATAGCGCAAATGGATGTGAATTTAACTGCGGTCAAAATTATCCTAAGTTAAATGATTTGAAAAAATCTGAGACCGATGCTTACGGTGAAATTCCTAAAGGTGCAATGGATAATACAGATAAGGAAAATGTAGAAATACATGAATTTATATTATGCAGTGCTAAGGGATATCGTAAATTAGAGGTTAAAGAGCCCGCATGGGGAATACCTGTAGCTACACTTCAGAGTTTTCTTGATGATTATCTGAAGTCACATCAGGAAGCTAAGATTGATTATATCCATGGTGAAGATGTGGTAAAAGAATTAAGTGCCAGGGAGGGAAATGTTGGGTTTATTCTTCCTGAGGTTGAGAAGGAGGATCTCTTTATAGGAGTGATCAAGGACGGTGTGTTGCCAAGAAAGACATTCTCTATGGGAGAAGCTTTTGAGAAGCGTTACTATATGGAGTGTAAGTCAGTCAGATAGATGGGGATTCCCTACAAAAAACCATTAAAAATTCACAAAAAAACAAAAAATGAGCATTTCCAATTTGTGCAAGATGTGGTATAATTCTCCTATTAAAGAAAGAGGGTATGGCTTATGGAAAAGCAGATAATTATTTCCGTCGGACGTGAATTCGGAAGCGGTGGTCATGTTATAGCAGAGGGTTTGGCAAAACATTATAATATTCCACTCTATGACAAAGAAATATTTGATCATGTTGCGGAGAAGGGTTCAATCAATCCCGATGTGGCAAAGTTTTATGATGAGAAGCCGCTTAATCCGATATTTTATCCTGTATCTATGGATGGCAGTTATCTTCCGTTGGAACAGACGGTTGCAAATCATATATTTGATTTCATGCGACAAAAAGGTGACAAGGAACGGGAAAGTTTTGTTATTGTAGGTCGTTGTGCAGAGTATATTTTGAGGGATAATCCCAATATGGTCAGTGTTTTTATTCTTGGAGATATAGAATCTAAGAAGGCCAGAGTTATGGAAAAATATAATCTTGATGCCAAGGCTGCTCTTAACCGAATGAAGAAGGAAGATAAGATGAGAAAAACGTATCACAACTTCTATGCCGATGGTAAATGGGGAGATTCCAGAAGTTATGATCTGTGTGTTAACAGTTCTACATTAGGACTTGAACAGACCTTGCAGACGGTGATTGATTATGTAGATGCATTTATGGATAAATTATAGTGTAGGAAGATGGGCTTCATCAGATATATGGTGAAGCCCATTTAAGATAAAATGAGAATTGCTCCGGTATAATAATTGAATTGCTGATAATCAGATAGATTGTTAATTAAAGACAGGTACAGAAAGGGGTTTGCTATGCAACGGGTAAAGCAGGAAATTAAGAAAGCGGTTAAAGGTAAGGATCTTGTAATTGATAAGGTCCTGGCAACAATGTTGGCAGGAGGACATATACTTTTGGAGGATATTCCCGGAGTTGGAAAGACGACTCTTGCAATGGCAATAGCAAAATCCATGTCACTTAGTTATAAGAGAGTTCAGTTTACACCGGATGTTCTGCCGAGCGACCTGGTGGGATTTTCTATGTACAATCAGGATACAAAGAAATTTGAATATCAGGAAGGTGCAGTATATTGTAATCTTTTTCTTGCCGATGAGATTAACCGTACATCACCGAAAACCCAGTCGGCACTTCTGGAAGTTATGGAGGAAGGGAATGTTACGGTGGATGGAGTCACAAGAAAACTTCCTGAACCATTTACTGTAATAGCGACAGAGAATCCCTTAGGCTCCTCCGGAACCCAGATGCTTCCTGAATCCCAGTTAGACCGGTTTATGGTATGCCTGTCGCTGGGTTATCCCGATCATGAGGCGGCTACCGAGATTCTCAAGGAGAATGCAAAGAAGCCGTTAACATTGCTTGAAAATGTTATGACCGTAGAGAGATTCATGGAACTTCGTAAAAAGACAAATGATATGTATGTACATGATTCTGTGTATGATTATATAGTGACACTTGTTGAGGAGACGAGGACTAATCCGTTGTTTTCAATGGGGGCAAGTCCACGTGGCAGTATCGCACTTTTGCGAATGGCGAAGGCAATGGCTGTATTGGATGATAGAGAGTATGTAACTCCGGAAGATATCAGAAGTGTGTTGGTAGATGTATTGGGACACAGAGTTAAATTGAGTACCAAGGCAAGAGCCGAAGGGAAAAATATCAATAAGGCATTAGATGAGTTATTCCAAAGTGTTAAAGTGCCAAGAACTTCACAGACAAAATAAGAAATGTAGATTGAGATAAGAAAGTATAGAGTGTGCCAAAATGAAACGAATCAGAAATATAATACGCTATATTGTCATAATTTTATTGGATATTTTTGTTATGGTTGTATTTCACAGCTATATTAATTTCATTTTGCTTGTGGGTCTTGTTCTGTTTCCTATATATAGTCTGGTTGGCGTGAGTCGGGCAAGAGACAAGGTGTCGGTAAAAATCGAAACTCCCATAGAGCCTATGGTAAAGGGCGAGGAGTTTGAAGTTCGCTTTGTGCTCAGTAATGATAGCTGGTTTCCCCTTGTTAATGTCAATCTTAATCTGGAATTATCCAATGCATTTTACGGTAATTCGGGAAATCATGTCCTTAATGTTCCTGTACGGGCAAAGAAAGAGACAGAGGTTACATACCCGATAGTTATGGAGTATTGCGGAAGATTTCATATAGAGATATCGGAGATGACCTTTGTTGACGTTCTTGGAATAAGAGAAATCAGGAGGGATGTAAATGAAAGTTCGGAGTGTCTTATTTTCCCAAATGGACCTGAACGTAACAAAGAAGCCGGGCAGATATATCTTCGTGGCGTGACTGAGGCCCTGGAGAGCAAAGAAAAAGGTTATGATTTTTCTGATGTAAGTGGGATAAGAGAATATATTCCCGGTGACAAACTTCAGAATATTCACTGGAAACTCTCGGTCAAGAAGGACGAGCTTATGGTCAAGGAGAGAGTCAATCTGTCTGCAATGCAGCTTAATGTACTTGTGGATTTGGCCAATGATGAGGATATGTGTGCGGAAGCTGTGCTGGAGTTGGCAGACAGTATCACTAAAGCATTTGTGTTGCAGAATCTTCCGTTTACAGTTCATTATTATAGTTCGAATATTGGGAAAATAAGAGGTTGTTATATAGGAAATGAGATAGAAAGATGTAATTGGATGGAAATGGTCCTTTATGATAAATGTTATAACGGTGATATCGGAATGGAAGATGCTTTTCTGACAGAAAATCAGGGTGGGGGAAGTTACCTCTATATAGGAAAGATTAACGGTCAGGTCATAGAAGAGGATGCGGTATTTGGAGATAAGATGACCGGTGCAGTTTTGAAGCAACAGGTATAGTTATTATTAGTAGTAACCAGATTTGTGATTATCATTGAAATAGAAGCTTAATTAATACATAGACCCGGAGAAGTAAAAATGGCATTATTATTCAGAAAGAAAAAAGAAGACGAAGTTCATAAGGGTGATCTGCTTGTTACGGATGGCATATATCTGAAACCTGCAGTGATGCGTAACGGCAATATTATTTTAAATTGCTTTTTGAGGGCACTTATTGTCTTTTTTCTGGTGCTCGGCTCTATTGGCGGTTTTCTATCTGCCTTCGGTATCTCATATAACTATCTGATGGTTATAGTTATATATCTGATCTTGTCCATGTACTTTTCGTTTCTCTATGCCTCATCAAGATTTATCTATAGAGATTTTGGATATATCATATTTTTTGCTCTGTTTGTCGGCGCAATATATCTGCTTAGGATATATGCGAACTCCGGATTTTACACTATAGTTAATGAGGTTATGGAGCAGGCCAAAACCTTCTTCAATCTGGCGGGTGTCAGAGAGTATGAAGTGCAGATAGATAACAGTTTTCTAACCGTTTCAATAGTGGCGTGCTTTATAGGACTTGTTATGATTATAGTACTTAATATATGGATGTATTCCATTATGAGTATGTTCTGGACCGTTCTTTTTACATTTCCACTTCTTTTCATACCGATTTATATGAAGTTGTCTCCTGACCCTATGTATATTGCGTTTATGATGGTCGGATATCTTGCGGTGCTGATTTTCAAAGCTAACGGGCACTATGTTGTATTTGCGTGGGATACCCCGTTAAAAGTCAGGGGCATAAGAAAAAAGAGAGTGTCTTACACGCAGGATTCCGTAATATTCAGGCAGATAATAATATCTTTGTCACTTCTAAGCATGTGTGTTGTTTTCCTTGCGGGCAGCATAATGAATCCTACATCTTTTGAGAGAAAATTCAAGAGTGAGAGATTGTGGAATAAGACTTCAGACGCTATCGGTAATTTTATTTTGCTTGGATTTTCGAGTTTTTTCAATATGTATCCCAGTACCGGTGGTATGAGCAGTGGACGGCTTGGCGGCATTTCCAATGTCAGACCGGATTACATGACTGACCTTCAGGTGTCATTTGTTCCCCACGGCAACGAAGGAATATATTTAAAGGGTTTTACCGGAGGGATATATGGTGATAATCAGTGGGAAAGCCTATACAGTAAAGATGATATGGGAAAAAATGACCAGGCGGTCTTTGAGGAGGAAAGCCTGAAAAAAGAAGCGGAAATTCTTAGGGACGACCATGGAAAATACAGTGCGAAAGGTCGAATGATAGTTCAGAATATAGGGGCAGATACAGCGTATCTTTATTATCCCTATTACACCCTGTTCGATGACTATACCATATTCAACAATCGGAATCTGTTAGCCTCGACGCAGGGTATCGGTTACGGACAGGATGCGGAGTACACCTACTATCCGAAAATAGAATGGGAAGAAAAGTCGATTAATAAAATTCCAAAAGATATTGATATCAGCAAAGTTGATAAGGTTTTTCTTGATGTGCCGGAGAAAAATATAGAGGTTATTAAGAATATTTGTAATGAGATAGGCTTAAATGACAGCATGACCGAGAGGGAGATAGTTGATGCCGTAACGCTGTTTTTTGAAGAGAATTATCCATATACGTTGAAACCCGGTAGAACGCCTGATAAAGAAGACTTTGTCAATTATTTTCTTACAAGTAACAAGAAGGGATATTGCGCCCATTTTGCTTCATCTGCGGTACTGATATTCAGACAGATGGGGATACCTGCAAGATATGTTGAGGGATATGCTTTTTCAATGGAACAGGTATTTGCGTCAGAGGAGGCGGATTGGCTTGATCCTGACGATTATTACGAAGGTTATTCTGCTCTTGGTGATGCGCCTGTTATGCAGGTTGAAGTGTCGGATGCAGAGGCTCACGCATGGGTAGAGATATATGTTGATGGCCTGGGATGGACAAATATTGAAGTTACTCCGGGTAGTAATGAGGTTACGGAGGAGGACGATTTCTGGTCAGCTTTTGCAGAGATATTTCAGGGAAGATTAGGTGGAAATGACAATAACGGTGATGGCACTGCAAATGCTCTGGGACAGCTTGCCATGGGCAGATTCGCAGGGATAATATATATCATTATTGTATTGGGAGTTGTTGTACTTCTTGTGGCGTTTATAAGAATTATAATGCGCAAGGCAAGGCGCTATAGATTGTGTAATCAGAAAAATATGCGGGATGCGCTTATAGCCAGGTATGCGGATATATGTGATATGATAAGACTTTGTGATGAGAATTTTGACAGTTTAAGAAGCCATAAGGAACAATTAGTGTACATGAATGAGCGCTATGAGGCTAAGATGGATGTAGATAGAATCAAGGAAATGCTTGAAAGGATGAGTTTCCATGATGAATATCTGGAAGATAGCCGGAACGAGGAGCTTGCAGGTCTTATAGCATTTATCAGGAAACAGATAATTAAGAAAGCCTCTCTTAAGACAAAACTTAAGTTGTGGGGACGGTGATGTAGTTTCGCAATCACCTATTCTTATAAATATGAAAAGGGAGACTAGAGATATGGGAGAAAAGGGAAAAGATATTTCGATGTCACAAAGACAGATTTATATACTGTCGCTGTTGTCGGAGAATACAAGAGGATATCAGGCAGAGGAGATAAGACGCAGACTTCTTGAATGGGATATTGATGTGAGCAGACGTACCATTCTTCGCGATATTGATGAATTATCTCTTAACTATGGTATTTTGGAAGAGGACAGAAATGGCAAGACTTACTTTTATGCGGATAAGTATACTTTGAAGAACGTTGATCTCACAATGACGGATCTTGCTTCTCTTGCGTTTGCAAAGGAGATGCTTAAAGAGTATGTACATCTTGAGATGGGAAGGCATGCTGTGGCATTTATTGATAAGATTGTTGAGAATTCAGCCTCTCTTAATAAGCTTCAATTTGATAAGTTGTGTGGCAGTTTTAGACAGACGCATAATGGTGGCAACAGAGATTTGGTAGATTGGAAAACGGAACATTTAATACAGAATGCAATTGATAATCACAATAAGTTAGAGATTGAGTATTACAGTTTTTCCAGTGACGAATCGACGAAGAGGACTATTCATCCGTATAGAATGGTAATTATAGATTCCTATCTTTGTGTGGAGGCTTTCTGTGAATTGAGGAATGAAGTCAGAAGATTCAGGGTTTCGCGTATAAGACATATAGATGTGATGGATGAATTGTTTGAGGAAGATATTCCCGTTGAAGCAGAGCAAACATTTTTGAAACTTGCAGGAAAAGACCGGGAGGAATTGGAACTGATATTTACAGGGGATAGTATAAGATATGTTAAGGAATATGAGTCCGAACGTGCAAAAAAACTCTCTGAGGAAACGGACGGACTCCATTTTTATCAGAGTATTGCCATTACACCTGACGTTCTTAGATGGATAAGAGGATTTGGTCCGGAGGTCAAGGTGGTCAGTCCTTTATGGCTTTCGACGCAATTAAGGCAGGAGGCAGAAAAATATCTGAAATTATAATTGGAATATATTATGATATTTGATGACAAATTCTTACTTTTGTGTTACACTAAGCGAAATGTGTTAAAATATAGATAATTAAAATAAGAAAAAGGGAGAATGTAATTATGGAAGAGAAATCAAGAAGCTCGTTTGGAGGTTCTATTGGATTTGTTTTGGCAGCAGCGGGAAGTGCTGTGGGATTGGGAAACATATGGAGATTTCCTTATCTTGCGGCAAGAGACGGAGGAGGATTATTCCTTGTAATATACCTGATATTAGCTGTTACGTTTGGTTTTACACTGTTGACTTCAGAGGTGGCGATAGGAAGAAAAACAAAACAAAGTCCATTGACAGCGTATAAGAAGCTTAATGAAAAATTTGGTTTTGTTGGTTTTCTGGCATGTGTAATACCATTTATGATAATGCCATATTACAGCGTCATCGGCGGATGGGTTGTCAAATATCTTATCGCTTTCATGACAGGACATGGGAAAGAGGCGGCGGAAGACGGATATTTTACAGGTTTCATTACACATCAGACAGAACCTATAGTTATGATGTTGATCTTTCTTTTTGCATGTGCGATCATAATCTACATGGGCGTAGATAAAGGTATAGAGAAATCTTCAAGGATCATTATGCCGATTCTTTTGCTTTTGGTTATTGGTATTGCAATATTTTCGCTTACTATCAAACACACAAATGAAAGCGGACAGATAGTTACCGGTCTTGACGGTATGAAGGTTTATGTGGTGCCAAGTTTGGAAGGAGTTGGACTTAAGGAGTTCTTCTTTGTTGTGACTGATGCATTGGGACAGCTTTTTTTCAGTCTTTCTATTGCTATGGGTATTATGATAGCATATGGCTCCTATGTGCCGGATGATGCTAATCTTGTTAAATCCATTAACCAGATAGAGATATTTGATACGGCTGTAGCATTTCTTGCCGGAGTAATGATCATACCTGCAGTATATGTATTTAACGGAACGGAAGGTATGACAAAAGGGCCGTCATTGATGTTCGTCTCATTGCCTAAGATATTTGCGGCTATGGGTAAAGCGGGGGATATTATCGGAACCTTGTTTTTTGCGATGGTACTTTTTGCGGCAGTTACCAGTGGGATGTCTGTATTAGAGGCGGTTGTGTCAAGTTTTATCGATAAATTTGGCATGTCGAGAAGAAGAGCGACTATTATAGAGACAGTTGCAGCGCTTATCATCGGTGTAATTGTATGTCTGGGATATAATGTACTTTATTTTGAAATCAAATTGCCGAACGGAAGCACTGCTCAGATTCTTGATATACTTGATTATATCAGTAATTTTGTTCTGATGCCGATTGTGGCAATAGCAACCTGTATTCTTGTGGGATGGGTACTGAAACCCAAGTCGGTTATCGAAGAATCTACTAAGAACGGTGAGAAGTTTGGAAGAAAGGGATTATATATAGTGATGATCAAGTATATTGCACCTGTTCTTCTGGTTATTCTTTTTATGATTTCCGTAGGAATTATATAAGGGTAGAATTAGTAAATGATTAATTATTTTGGGTTCGGATATAGTGCTATTGGCATATAATAAAAATAAGTTTGAAAATAATTGAAATGAAATAGGTTGACATGCAGTAAGCATGGTGATATTATCGTTAAGAAGACGTATTCGTCGTGAAGTAGAGGCGCATGTATCATAAGTATAAGATTGGACAGATAAGGCTGGAAGAAGATTTTGGAAAGGGATGCATGCCGAAGAGGGATAACTCCTTATGGTTATCTTATCTGGACGTATAGTTAACAGCTATACGGCTGTCACCGGAATGAAGATATAATATTCTGCATAAGTATATAGCAGGGTATATTGTCAGGTGGAGTGCTACGGACTGAAGCATATATATAGCTGTTTGAGGGCTTTCAGGTGGATTATATTTCAGAGAAAGCTACATGGGAAAAGCTTTTTATGACGCTTCGTTGGCACCGCTGACGGAGCGTCTTTATATGTCATAAGATGCAAAGGCATCAAGAATTATTATTTAAAAGGAGAGATGTAATATGGCTATTTTCACAGGATCAGGAGTTGCGCTTGTCACTCCGTTTAATGAGGACGGAACGGTTAATTATGAACAGTTGAAGGATTTGGTTGAATATCATGTTTCACATAAGACCGATGCAATTATCATCTGCGGTACCACCGGTGAAGCATCTACAATGTCTGAAGAGGAACATATTGAAGTTATCGCAAAATGCGTTGAGTTTGTTAACAAGAGAATACCTGTTATTGCAGGTGCAGGCTCTAACTGTACGGAGACGGCGATTAAGTTGTCGAAGGAGGCAGAGGAAGTCGGTGCAGATGCGCTTTTGGTCGTGACTCCATATTATAATAAGGCTACTCAGGGCGGTCTGATCAAGCATTATACAGCCGTTGCCGAAGCAGTCAATATTCCTATAATAATGTACAATGTTCCGAGCAGAACGGGATGTAATATCCAGCCGGCTACTGCGGTCACATTGGCCAAGAATGTTAAGAATATAGTTGGTATCAAGGAAGCATCAGGTAACATATCTCAGGTTGTTAAACTTGCAAGTCTTGCTGACGGTTGTATCGATATCTATTCAGGTAATGACGATCAGGTTGTTCCGCTGCTTTCTTTAGGTGGTAAGGGTGTTATCTCGGTTACGGCTAATATCATTCCGGAAGATACCCATGATATGGTTCAGAAGTATTTAGATGGCGATGTGGCAGGGTCTCTTGAATTACAGCTTAAGGCGATTGAACTTTGTGATGCAATGTTCTGTGAGGTCAATCCAATCCCTGTTAAAAAGGCTGTTGAATTGGCAGGGCTTTGCAATGGATATTTGAGAATGCCTATGACCGAGGCTGAGCCTGAAAGCATAGAGAAGATTAAGAAGGCAATGAACAATTATCCTGTTAAGATGGCATAACTACGAAAGGATGGCGTGTAAATGACAAGAATAATAATGCATGGCTGTAACGGTCATATGGGTCAGGTCATAACCGAACTTGCTGCAAAGGATGCTGAGGTAAGTATTGTGGCAGGTATTGATATCGTTGATAACAAGGATAACGGATATCCGGTTTTTACAGATATATTTGCCTGTGATGTAGAGGCTGATGTTATAATAGATTTTGCAGCGGCAGCGGCAGTTGATAATCTGTTAAAATATAGTAAGGATAAGAATATTCCTGTGGTTTTATGCACCACAGGTCTTACAGATGCGCAGATTGAGGCAGTGAAGGATACCGGTAAAGAAGTGGCAATATTAAAGTCTGCCAATATGTCTTTGGGTATCAATACATTGATCAAATTGTTGAAGGACGCTGCTAAGGTGTTCGGTCCTGCAGGATATGATATCGAGGTGGTTGAACAGCATCACAGATTGAAGAAGGATGCCCCAAGTGGTACTGCTTTAGCACTGGCAGATTCCGTAAATGAGGCGCTTAATAATGAGTATGAATATGTATACGACAGAAGCGGAAGAAGTATGCAGAGACCGGATAAGGAGATAGGTATATCTGCAGTTCGTGGTGGAACTATAGTAGGTGTACATGATGTTATCTTTGCGGGTACTGACGAGGTTATAACCTTCAACCATACGGCATACAGTAAGTCTGTTTTTGCGAAGGGTGCAATTGAGGCTGCTAAGTTTCTTGCAGGAAAACCTGCCGGTATGTATGATATGGCAGATGTTATTGCGGCAAAATAAATCATAATTATTAATGTAAGACCGTCGACAGTGATATGCCGGCGGTTTTTTGGAAAGGACAGATATATGAAAGATGGTTTTATCAAAGTAGCGGCTGCATCTCCAAAGCTTGTAGTGGCAGATTGTGAATACAATACAGCAGAAATCATGAAACTTATAGGACAGGCTGATGAGAAGAATGTCAAGGTTTTGGTCTTCCCTGAACTTTGTATAACAGGATATACCTGCGGTGAACTATTTATGCAGGAA
This sequence comes from Lachnospiraceae bacterium, assembly GCA_017469275.1. Taxonomy (GTDB): domain Bacteria; phylum Bacillota; class Clostridia; order Lachnospirales; family Lachnospiraceae; genus CAG-590. Next base: position 40,749 of record JAFUGT010000147.1, on the reverse strand, counting down.
CTCTTGCTTACAAAGAGTGAGGAGGCATTAGGATATATTCTTGAGAATACAAAACATACGGAGATGGTTATAGTACTCGGTATGCCTCTTATGGTGGCTAACAGTCTATATAATGTGGCTGTTTTTTGTCAGGGCGGGGATATACTGATGGTCCTTCCCAAATCAGTTATTCCTAATTATCAGGAGTTTTACGAGGGAAGATATTTTTCTAAAGGGGTTGAGGTTCCATACGGAATAACTCTTTGCGGACAGGAAACAATGTTTGGAACTCATCAGATAATGGTGTGTGATACAATTCCGGAATTATTGATATCGGGAGAAATATGTGAGGATATGTGGGTGCCTGATTCACCGGCAGTTTCTCATGTTCTCCATGGGGCGACTTTGATATGTAATCCTTCCGCAAGCGACGAAATCGCAACTAAGTCTGCATTTAGAAACAAGCTGGTTTCCATACATTCCGCAAAACTTGTAGCGGGATATATCTACGCGGATACCGGTATGGATGAGTCCACGCAGGACCTTGTATATAGCGGACATGATATGGTTGCTGAAAATGGAAAAATTCTTGCAGAATCAGAATTGTTCACTACAGGACTGACAATCGCGGATATTGACATTAAGAAAATTGCCGCCGAGAGACGGCGCATGAACACATTTGCAAATCTTACAGGTGGGGTGGAGGATGATGATGCATATATCTATATACCATTTACACTGAATATTGAATATACGGATATCGATAGAAGCTTTTCAAGGCTGCCTTTTGTGCCTTCAGATGATGTCAAGAAAAACAAAAGATGCGAAGAAATTATAACATTACAGGCCATGGGACTTCGAAAACGACTTGCACATACGGGCTGTAAGCATACCGTCATAGGGCTTTCCGGAGGATTGGATTCAACACTTGCACTTCTGGTAACAGTCAAGGCATATGATATTCTCGGATATGATCATTCGGATATAATGGCAGTTACAATGCCCGGGTTTGGTACTACCGACAGAACATATCAAAATGCAATAGATCTGGCTAATGCTTTGGGAACTACCGTCAGGGAAATTTCTATTGTCGACTCCGTAAGACAGCATTTTGCAGATATCGGACAGGATGAAAATGAACATGATGTAACCTATGAGAATGCGCAGGCCAGAGAAAGAACTCAGATATTGATGGATATAGCCAACAAAACCGGTGGGCTTGTTATAGGTACAGGGGATATGTCAGAGTTAGCTCTTGGGTGGGCAACTTATAACGGAGATCATATGTCTATGTATGGTGTAAATGCATCAATTCCAAAGACACTTGTCAGATATCTGGTAAGATGGTATGCAGACAACACTGATGAGAAAACTGCAAAGGTCTTATATGATGTGCTTGATACACCGGTGAGCCCTGAACTGCTTCCACCTAAGGATGGCCAGATATCTCAGAAGACGGAAGATATAGTAGGACCTTACGAATTACATGATTTCTTCCTTTACTATATGTTAAGGTTTGGATATCCGCCATCAAAGATTTTCAGAATTGCGACACTAGCCTTTGAGGGGGATTATGAAAAAGAAGAAATACTTAAATGGATGAAGACATTTTATAGGAGATTTTTCTCACAACAGTTCAAGAGATCCTGCGTGCCTGATGGACCAAAGGTGGGAACCGTATCGTTATCTCCTCGAGGTGATCTTAGAATGCCTAGTGACGCAAGTGCTAATCTGTGGATGAAAGAACTTGATGTAACAATTTCTTAATATTTTGTGAAAAAGAATAAAAAAACTTTAAAATACGGATTTTTGTGATATAATTATCCACGTTGACGAAAATCCGTATTTTTTTATGCATATTTATTCATGTCGATAGATGTCTTCATGTTTAATTGCATAATTGAGACTCATGCGAACATGTCGCAACTTTGCTGATTTTTATATCACATCTGAGGGTTTCACACATTATTCTATGAGAGGATAGATATTAGTGGATAACGTTGTAATAGAGGTTAAAGGTTTATATAAGATATTCCGGGTCGGATCTTCTAAGGTACATGCATTAGACGGAGTTGATTTCAAAGTGTATGAAGGTGAGTTTTGCGCCATAGTCGGAACCTCCGGTTCCGGAAAATCAACATTGCTCAACATGCTGGCAGGTCTGGAGAAACCGACAAAGGGTGAAGTGATAATTGATGGTCAGCATATTGAGAAGATGAAAGAGAACAAGCTGGTCAAGTTCAGGCGGGAAAATGTAGGGTTTATTTTTCAATCATTTAATCTGTTAGGAACACTTAATGCTTTGGAAAATGTTGCTTTACCCTTGTCATTTCGGGGAGTTCCCAAAGAAGTCAGGCTGAAAAGAGCGATAAAGATGCTTAAACTTGTGGGACTTAAGGAGCATGCGATGCACAAGCCCAGCCAGATGTCCGGAGGACAGCAGCAACGTGTGGGAATGGCAAGAGCGTTGGTGGTTAATCCAAAGATTATGTTTGCCGATGAACCGACAGGTAACCTTGATTCCAAGACATCTAAGGAAATGATGGATCTCATGAGAGAGGTCGTCAACAAACATCATAAGACATTGGTGATGGTTACACATGATGATAGTCTTGCAGCTATAGCAGATAGAGTTATAAGGATAGTAGATGGGAAAATAGTTAATATAGAAGACAGACGAAGAAAAGACCGGGAGGAAGCGTGATCATGAAAAAATCTAAAGTGATTGACAGGAATAGAAAAACAGAAATCAAAACTTTGTTAATGGCATTTATATTTGCATTATCATTATTGGTAAAGGTGCCTGGTGATGGTTGTGAAGTCAGAGCTTCAGGGCTTACTACAGATAACAATATAACCTCCGGCGATATTACCACAACAGGAACAGCTTCGGATAATTCGCTGACCGGCACAAGTATTGATCCTAACGGAACCTTAGGGAAAAACTCTGATATAGGTGTTGAAGTGACAGAGTCTATAAAGGGAACAGCGGGAAAAGATGTTAAGGTTTCTTTTAAATTAATTTCAGGAAAGGCAGATAGTATCAAACTTAAGAGTGTTTATCCGGTCATAGATACCATGTTTCCTTTTGAGACCAGCGGAGATGCATATAAGATTATTTATGCGGGTGATGATGCCGCTAAACAGGCTGCGTTAGAGGCAGCTTATACCCTTAAAGCACGTTCAGACTTAGAAGATGGATACCAGAGTGTACGTTTTATCGGAGAATATACAAAGTATGCGGCGGATGGCTCTTCTGCTGATTTCTATGTGATAAAGACAATCAATATATATTTTTCGGCAACGGAACCTACTACTGCTACAACCCAATCGTCATCAAAGAGCAGTAGCAACAAAAAGACAGAAAAAACTACAGAAGCTTCTGATGATGACGATGATGACGATTCAGGAAGCAGCGGAAGCTCATATTCAGGATATAGTGGTGGAGGTTCTTCATCTTCTGACGATGAAGAATCTACCCCTCCTAAACTTATCATAAAAGGATTTGATACCGATCCTAAGAAGGTAATGGCAGGCAGCAGTTTCAAGATGAAAATTCATGTTATGAATTCATCTGAAAAGACCAATGTATGTAACGGTAAATTTTTAATAGGTGATGAGTCGGGTAATTTCCTGCCTACTTCAGGATCTAATGCTGTATTTGTTGAAAAAATCGAGGCGGGAAAAACAGGAGATCTCGAAATAGAACTTAAGACTTCTGCAGATCTTCCTCAGAAGAATTACCGCTTGATGATCAAAGGTGATTTTGATGACGGAAAAGGTAATAATTATAGTGCCAGCGAGAGTGTATATTTAACTGTTTATCAGGAAGTTAAGATGAACGTAACTGATGTGACCATGACTCCGGAATCCATCGGAATAGGTTCTTCGGGTAGTCTTGTGTTCACCATTAACAATCAGGGAAGTGCGGGAGTTTATAACATAAGTGTTGCAACTGATGATGAAGCTGTAAGTGCTGTGGAAAGCTATGTGGGTAATATTGCAGCTAATTCTTCGGCATATGCCACATTAGAAGTTACCGGAAAGCAGGACAACTCTGAAAAAGGAACTGTCAAGGTAAAGATATCTTATGAGGACTCGGAAGGAAACAAAGGTGAATTGACTCAGGATGTTCCTTGTCTGGTCGGTGTTGATTCTTATAGTGATGATTCCTATGAGGATTATGAGGAATTTGAAGATGACGAGGAAACAGAGATACCGTGGTGGGTATGGCTTATTGCGGGATTAGCGGCAGCAGCGGTTGTTGTGGCAATCATAATTATTGTGGTGAAGAAGCGAAAGAAAAAACTTGCAAAACTTATGGAGGAAGAGGATGAAGCAGACCTCTTTGGTGATGAAGCGGATAAAGAGTCAGAAACCTCCGATGAAGTTGAACAGGTATCGGATGGTTCTTCGGAAAATGATTCAGAGAATAATGGTTTGAATGAAATAAATGATGATAGCGAAGATATTCCTCAGATTAAGGTGGATGAGCCGGAAATCATACCTGAAGAAGACATTTCTGTTGTAGAAGATGAACGATAATAACTTTGGATAATGTGTCTGTGGTGAAGGGCATTATTGTTGGGTATTGGGTTAGATGATAATAATGTTGTTGATAAACTTAAATGACAATATAAGAGGATGAAATATACATGAAATTATCTGATATTTTAGGAATGAGCCTGTCGAATTTGTGGAGGCGTAAGATACGATCTTTTTTGACGGTTCTGGGCGTAATAATCGGTACAGCATCTATTGTTGTAATGTTATCTTTGGGTTTGGGACTAAGACAGGCGACAATGGCTGAGGTTAATTCTGCCGGTGGATTGACAGAGATATTTGTTACATCGGAAGCTGAATATGGTGAAGGCGAATTACTTTTAGATGACAGTACTATTGAAAAATTAATGGAGATTGAGAATGTCAAGAGTATTGATCCCCAGTTATATTTCACAATGCCACTACTGGCAGGTAAGTATGAAGCGGATGACATCACAATAGTGGGAGTTACCCAGTCATATCTTAAAGATATAGAATTAGAGGAGGGAAAACTTCCTGAGTCGAATTCTAACGGTGATTTGACACTTTTATTTGGTAATCAGGTACTTAAAGAGTCCTTTTATGAGTCGGCGACAGGTGTATATCCCTATTATGAAAGGGATGAGGTGCCGCAGGTCGATTTGCTGCGAACAACTATTTTCGGAGGAATCGTTAAAGAAGAGTATGAATCTGAAACGGATTCTGACAGTGCTGATACAACCACCACAACAGTTAAGAATGACGTAGATCCTATATTTGCTGATGATGCAGACGATTTCGAAAGTGAATTCTCCGATGAGGATGATTTCAGTTCCTCAAGTGATGATTCGGATGATGCTTCAGACAGTGATTCGGATGATGCTTCTCAATCTGCAAAACAATCTCAAAGCAGTAGCAGTGAATTAGAAACTTTAGATGAGCTCTCTGAAGATTTTGAGTTTGAAAATGGTACCAGTGCTTCGGTTTTTACACCGGATGTTAAGAGGGTTCCTGTTAAAGTGTCAGGGGTGACGGTGGGCTCTGAGTCCGATTATTCAGATTTTTCATATAATTGCTATGCTGACATGGATAATCTTAAAGCATTTATACAAAAGAACTACGGTCTTAATGATATAATACCGGAGCAGCCCCTTGATAAGAACGGAAAACCTTATAAGGATCTTAAGTATTCTCAGTTGGTTGTCAATGTTGATGGTTCAGAGAATGTGGAGGATGTCCTGCAGACCATTAATGATATGGGATATCGTGGAGACGCCAACAAGGAATGGATTGAGGAGACGGAGAAGCAATTTGTTATCATAGAAGCCGTACTCGGTGGTATCGGTGCTGTATCGATGCTTGTTGCGGCTATCAGTATTGCCAATACTATGACTATGTCCATATATGAACGTACGAAAGAAATAGGTGTTATGAAGGTGTTAGGATGCAGCCTTGGTAATATCAGGTCTATGTTCCTTTCGGAAGCAGCATTTATCGGATTTATAGGAGGTACTGCCGGAGTATTTTTAAGTTTTATATTATCCGTTGTAGTCAACAAATTTATTGCGCCGACGGTAATGGAGGATTACGGCTTCGGTGCCGCTACGAAAATCTCTGTGATACCGCCGTGGCTTATATTGGTTGCAATAGTATTTTCTACGGTTATAGGTATGCTTGCGGGATTCTTCCCTGCTCAGCGTGCTACCAAGTTAAGTCCTCTTGCAGCTATACGTAATGAGTAAGATAGTCACCGGAGAATTAAGTACTCATATAGTTTTAAATATTAATCCGGAAGTTCCATGTTATATAAAGATTAATAAAAAGGGTGTCAAAAGTGACTTTTGACACCCTTATCTTTATACTGCCTGTCTGGAAGCAAAATCAACCTGTTGCACTATTCCGGCTGCACCGGTAGATTCATGTAAGAAAAAACCGGTTTGTCTGACGACTGCCTTAGTATCATTAGAAGCGAGATTTTTGTGAGAAAATTCCGTGTCTAAGGAACCCAGGTAAATAGCTCCTATATCAGAGCCTTTAAGTCCTGTCATAATATCATTTCCCAAAGCGTCTTTTCGCCATACTTTTAAATCTTCATATATGGAATCATTTTCGTCTATCCAGCCATTACCGTCTTCGTCAAATTCGGCCAGCTCGCCAAAACCATTGCCGGTCGTAGCACCAAACAATTCTTTGCCGTTGTCGATTTTGCCGTTACCATCCCGGTCGAGAGCAAGAAAAGCATTACCGCCTGCAAGTTGTGATATTTCTTCCATACTTCCGTCACCATTAAGGTCAAAGTACCATTTCTGATCGCTTACTGTTTCGGGAGCGTCATCAATATTAAGTATCAGTGGATCGGTAAGAATATAAGGCAGACCTTCCGATACAGACGATACTTCTCTTACAAAAGAGCGACTCATGTTAAGTGACATATTAAAGTCAATGGTTCTTCCGTCAGCAGTTTTAACTTTGCCTACAGTGGTAAATGTTGTAGCTTCGACTTCAGCTTCAGCCGTATAAGTTCCCTGCCGTACCCATAGATTTCCAGGCTGTCTGCTGCCTGATGTGAGATCCAGCACTGCTTCTTTGTTACCCCGTTCAGGTCTTTTATAAGGCTGACCAAGAAGCTGGGCTTTAATCCTCTCCATGAGTTCTTCAATCTGTTCAATTAGTTTTGCGTGAAAATCCGAGATAGAATTTCTCACACTTGTGATACCCAAAGGTCCTCTATAGAAGCTGGAATAAAGGTCGGAACCTAAGTATTCCGGTTCGTCCTCATTTACTTCGGAAGGATTATAAGTATCAAATTGGGTTTCGTTGTTCTTTCCGGCATAACTGCTAAATCGCGAATATTCCGATGCGAATCCGGCGCTGATATAAGCGGTACTGCCTTTGATTCTTCTTGATGCAGTATTGTTTTCAAACTGCGAAGTGTTCGTATAGAATCTACTTGAGTCCATACGGATGGAACTTGAGTCAATTTTCATATGCCTCACCCTTTCAAAATAGATTCCAGTCTAACCTGTTATATATTTCGGAAGAAATGTAAAACTTCTTTACATGCTATGAGAAAACAAGTATAATGGGCGGAGTGAAAAAAGATAGATAGGTAATTGCGAAACTCTTTATTAATATTTCTTTTTTGTGCATATTATGCAGTTCCATAAAAGACACGTTCTCACTCCGTTGCACGCACAGCGGTACTAAGTTCACACTATGTGTTCACTAAGTACCGGCGGGTGCAAAGGGTCTGTTTATGGAATCTGTATAATATGCACAAGGAAAACAGATGTATCGATGAGTTTCGCAATTGTCTGGATGAAAATATAGCAAAAGGAATATATAGTTATGTATAAAGTTATTAGAACGGATGGAAATGCAAAGCGTGCGGTTTTTGAGACTGTACACGGAACAGTCCAGACACCGGTTTTTATGAATGTAGGAACTGCTGCTGCGATAAAAGGGGCAGTTGCAACTACCGATCTTCATGAGATTGGTACACAAATAGAATTATCCAATACCTATCATCTCCATGTAAGACCGGGAGATCACATAGTGAAAAAACTGGGTGGACTTCACAAATTTATGAATTGGGACAAGCCTATACTAACAGACTCCGGTGGATTTCAGGTCTTTTCCCTGGCAGGACTTAGGAAGATCAAAGAGGAAGGGGTAACATTTAATTCCCATATTGATGGCAGAAAGATATTCATGGGACCGGAAGAGAGTATGCAGATACAGTCCAATCTGGCATCAACAATTGCCATGGCCTTTGATGAATGTCCGTCAAGTACTGCGGAGAGAAGTTATATAGAGGCATCTGTCGACAGAACTACAAGATGGCTTGCAAGATGTAAGACTGAGATGGCAAGACTTAATTCCTTGGAGGATACGATTAATAAAAGACAGCTTTTGTTTGGCATCAATCAGGGGGCTGTTTTTTCTGATATAAGAATACGTCACGCCAAAGAGATATCTGAGATGGACCTTGACGGCTATGCCATCGGAGGACTTGCTGTGGGGGAGACTCACGAGGAGATGTATCACATTATCGAGGAGACTGTTCCCTATCTGCCGAAGGATAAACCCACATATCTTATGGGGGTTGGAACGCCGGCTAATATAATAGAGGCGGTTGACCGTGGGGTAGATTTCTTTGACTGCGTATATCCGAGCCGTAACGGAAGACACGGGCATGTATATACCAATCGTGGAAAACTTAACCTCTTTAACGCAAAGTATGAGTTAGATGACAGACCTATTTCTGATGAGTGCAAATGTCCTGCCTGCAGAAATTATTCAAGGGCTTATATCAGACATCTTTTAAAGGCAAAAGAAATGTTGGGAATGAGACTTTGTGTCTTGCATAATTTACATTTTTATAATAATATGATGGGTGAGATTCGAACCGCAATTGAAGAGGAGAGTTTCAAAGAGTATAAGAAAATGAGACTTGAAGGCTTTATACAGGGTGAGGATTAATAATAAAGTAATGAAGGAAAGGAAGTTAAATTATGTTATCAATGCTACTAACAAGCGGAGCTAATTCACAGGCTTCAGGAGGTTCTTTAGTAATGACTCTCGTCATGGTTGCACTTTGGATCGGAGTATTATATCTGATTATGATAAGACCTCAGAAGAAACAGCAAAAAGAGATGGATCAACTGAGAAATTCCGTTAAGCCGGGAGATAATATCATGACCACAGGTGGTTTTTACGGAGTTGTATTAGATGTTGTGGATGATACGGTAATAGTTGAGTTCGGTAATAATAAGAACTGCCGTATACCAATGCATAAGAATGCAATCGCAGAGGTTGAACGCGATGAGGAAGGTTCTTCTGAAGAGTAAAAAATTTCAAAAATTTTTTTAAATTAGTACTATATTTTTTTCTCATTTTATGAGACAATATATATATTACATTTTGAAAGGAGTTTCAACATGATTTATTCACAAGAAGTAGAAAACATGTGTCCCGTTGCTCAGGGCGTGCATCATGGCAGTGCACCGATTCCTGAGGAGGCAAAATGGGTACAGGCAAAGGAAGTTAAGGACATTTCCGGTTTCACTCATGGTATTGGTTGGTGTGCACCACAGCAGGGTGCCTGCAAACTTACACTCAATGTCAAAGAGGGTATTATTCAGGAAGCTTTGGTTGAGACAATCGGATGTTCCGGTATGACACATTCTGCAGCTATGGCGGCTGAGATTCTTCCGGGACTTACAGTATTAGAGGCATTGAATACCGATCTTGTATGTGATGCTATCAATACAGCTATGAGAGAGTTGTTCTTGCAGATTGTTTACGGACGTTCTCAGAGTGCGTTCTCTGAGGAGGGACTTGCAATAGGTGCAGGTCTTGAGGATCTTGGAAAAGGTCTTCGTTCTCAGGTGGGAACAATGTATGGTACACTTAAGAAGGGTCCTCGTTACCTTGAGATGGCAGAAGGTTATGTTACCGCTATCGCTTTGGACGCAGAAGATCTCATTATTGGTTATAAGTTTGTTAATCTTGGTAAGATGACAGACTTTATCAAGAAGGGTGATGATCCTAATACTGCGTACGAGAAGTCATGTGGTCAGTACGGTAGAGTAGATGATGCTGTTAAACTTATCGATCCACGTACAGACAAAGAGATTGACAAATAAGAAGGAGGTAACGATTAAATGGCATTATTTGAATCATATGAAAGAAGAATTGATCAGATCAATAAAGTTTTGAACAGCTACGGTATCTCCTCTATTGAAGAAGCAGAGAAGATTACTAAGGATGCTGGCTTGGATGTATATAATCAGGTTAAGGGAATTCAGCCTATCTGTTTTGAGAATGCATGCTGGGCATATACTGTAGGTGCTGCTATAGCTATTAAGAAGGGCTGCAAGAAGGCTTCTGAGGCTGCTGCAGCAATCGGTGAAGGACTTCAGGCATTTTGTATTCCGGGTTCTGTTGCTGATACACGTAAGGTTGGTCTTGGACATGGTAACCTTGGTAAGATGTTATTAGAGGAAGAGACAGAATGTTTCTGTTTCCTTGCAGGACATGAGTCTTTTGCAGCTGCCGAGGGAGCAATCGGTATTGCTGAAAAGGCTAACAAGGTACGTCAGAAACCTCTTCGTGTTATTCTTAACGGATTAGGTAAAGATGCAGCACAGATTATCTCTCGTATCAACGGATTCACATTTGTAGAGACAGAGTATGATCCATATACTAACGAGGTTAAAGAGATTTCGAGAAAGTCATATTCTGAGGGACTTCGTGCTAAGGTAAACTGCTATGGTGCTAACTCAGTACCTGAAGGTGTTGCTATCATGTGGAAAGAAGGTGTTGATGTATCTATTACAGGTAACTCAACTAACCCTACAAGATTCCAGCATCCTGTTGCAGGAACATATAAGAAAGAGTGTAACGAGAAAGGTAAGAAGTATTTCTCAGTAGCATCAGGTGGTGGTACAGGACGTACACTTCATCCTGATAATACGGCTGCAGGTCCTGCTTCTTATGGTATGACAGATACTCTTGGACGTATGCACTCAGATGCACAGTTCGCAGGTTCTTCATCAGTTCCGGCTCACGTTGAGATGATGGGTCTCATCGGTGCAGGTAACAACCCTATGGTTGGTATGACTGTTGCAGTTGCAGTTTCTGTAGAAGAAGCAGCTAAGGCAGGTAAGTTCTAATCATCATAAGATCAGATTGTTTTTAAATGATGGATAATTATTTACCTATGTGACTGTGTGATAACAATATACATAGAGTTAAAAGCCCTTCGGATTGTAATCCGGAGGGCTTATTTACGTGTGATATGAACAATATTGCTGACATTGTTATAAATTTTGTGATTTTCGATATGTAATGATATTATCTAATAGTTTTTCAGGTACTCTAAGGTTTCCCCATCCTGTTCCGATTGATATGTCAGGCTTTATGGCACCATGGAAATCTGAACCGCCGGATACCAATAGATTTTTCTTAAATGCCATACTTCTGAGTTCTGAGGTCTGACCGTCATCATATGTGGAATAATAACATTCCATTCCTGAAAGCCCGGCAGGGATAAGTTTATCCAACAATGTCTCGACCTGTGATTTTGATAATTTATATGAGTATGGGTGAGCGAGAATTGCAGTTCCGCCTGCAGCATTTATCAGACCGATAGTGTATTCGGGAGTGACTTTGGGTTTCGGAAGATAGAAAGGACAATCGATTCCGAGATACTTGTCAAATGCCTCGGCTTTATCTTTGCAGATACCTTTATCTACCAGTACTCTTGCAAAATGAGCACGTGTAATAACACTTCCGGGATTGCCGTGTTTCAACTCCTCTATGGTAACAGGTATTCCGGCATCCACAAATTTCTTTACCATCTGTTCATTCCTTAGTTCTCTTGCTTTTTCAAGACTATCGAGAGCATCGAGAAAATCTTTGTCCTTGTGATTGACAAAAAGCCCTACAATATGTATTTCTCTTTCACCTTCGTAGCAGGAAAGTTCAGTGCCTGGAATTACATTTATTCCTCCGATTTCTTTTGCGTGGATGAGTGCTTCGTCTATGCCTTTCACTGTGTCGTGATCGGTCAGGGCAAAAGCTGTAAGGCCTGCACTTTTTGCCAAATCAACCACTTCGGAGGGAGTAAATGAGCCGTCAGAGGCAGATGAGTGGGTGTGTAGATCAATGTAATTCATTATAGTTACTCCTTTATATCAATCGCGTATTCACTAATGTATAGGATTTCATTCATTGGTACTTATAACATATAATACAGGACATGTCAAAAAATATATTGATAAAAATACTCAATTGCAATATAGTGATATTTTTGCTATAATGAATTATATTTTAAAAATTATAATATACTACGGAGGATAATTATGGACGCTAAGACAACAAGCATAGTAGCTTATATAACATGGATTGGATTGTTGATCGCAATTGTTGCGGGAGATAAAGAAGGCGCGAAATTCCATCTTAATCAGGCATTGGTAATATTCCTGTTTTCTTTATTATCACCTATTCCTTGTATTGGATGGGCCTGGGGAATATTTATGGTGGTTTGCTGGATAATGGGACTTATAGCAGCAATCAATCAGGAAGAGAAGCCTGTTCCGTTGATCGGTGGAATTACACTTATCAAGTAATTGGTGGATAGATAATTTATTATTTTTGATTTTTAAAGAAACGGACGCTTTGAACCGGGACAGGTAAGGCGTCCGTTTCTTTATGCTTTTTAAGAGAAAATATTCATTACTCAGGTAAATCACATTACCGGATAATGATGAAAATTATCGATAATCATATTATAGAAGTGCATTGTGGTGATAGTGCCGATATTGATATATAAGTACAATTATGTTACAATAATGAGTGTAAATGGATTTCACTAAATGCATGTATGGTCTGCTTAGACATGCATTTACGACACAAGCAATTGTTCATAAGTACAAGGAGGTGCGTATTATGGCAATATTTAATATTCCTGCAGCTGACGGTAGAAAGGCAGTTAATTATTCTACTAAGCAGATGGAGGGTAGCGGTAATATCCGTGTGAGATTCCCAAATTCTGCAGAGATAAACCGGGTAATCGAGAATGGCAGTATCGAGGTTGATGGCGGTGTTACATTGACTCTTTCCGAGGAGGCAATAGAGAAACTTAAAGAGACTGCAAAGACTGCGGATAAGCTCACAGAGCAGGCCGCGGCTGTACACTGGGCAGAGTATAATGGTGCAGTTGCAAATCAGCAATCTAAGGCTATGGAGAAGCAGGGAGATGCAGAGGCCAAAATGATGGAAATCGCCAGAAGGATTGCCAAGGGAGGTATGGTTCCGGCTAAGGATGAACAGGCATTAGCGGAGTATAATATTGATATGTACCAGATGGCAAAGCAAATGGGTATGATGGCTAAAGAGCATGAGAAGTATAAGAAGTCTCTTATGGAAGAAAATGAGGAACTTGATGAGGGCATTAAGAAAGCGGGAGAACGTGTGGATGAGATAGCAGCAGATGGATACACTGCTCATAGAGTAGAGATGGAGATATCCACAGATGGAGCCGAACCGGTAGTTTCAGACATTTCGATGGCGGAAGTTAACATCGGTGCAATGTGAAAATTAGATTTAAGTGAATACATATAATAATAAAATCCCTGAATTGTGTTTTTTGTGACACAATTTAGGGATTTCATTGGATAGATGGAGTGATAGAATATGGAGCAGTATATAGTAACCGGAATGAGTTGTGCAGCCTGCAGTGCAAGGGTTGAAAAAGCGGTATCAAAAGTTGAAGGCGTGACTTCCTGCTCGGTGAGTTTGCTAACTAATTCCATGGGCGTGGAAGGCTCGGCGAGGTCAGAGAGTATAATAGCGGCTGTAGAGAAAGCCGGATACGGTGCTTCCTTAAAAGGAAGTAATTATGGAACGTCAGGTAATAAAACTTTAGCAATGTCAATGGAGATGGGGGACAGCGTAAGACGAGGTGGAATAGATCATAGCGCAGAAGAATCGATGTTAGAAGACAGGGAAACTCCGGTTTTGAAAAAGCGTCTTATCACATCCATAGTTTTTTTGGTGTTACTTATGTATGTCTCTATGGGACATATGATGTGGGGATGGCCGTTACCACCGTTCCTTGACGGGAATCATGTGGCTATGGGATTGACTCAGATGCTGCTTGCTATTATAGTAATGGTGATTAACCAAAAGTTTTTTAAGAGTGGATTTTCCGGGCTTATTCATGGCGCACCTAATATGGACACGCTTGTGGCATTGGGCTCGTCGGCATCATTTATTTACAGCACTTATGCATTATATGCAATGAGCTGGACGCAATTAAACGGCGATGCCGATAAGGTTATGTCATATATGCATGAGTTCTACTTTGAATCGGCGGCGATGATACTTACCCTTATTACGGTTGGTAAGATGTTAGAGGCAAGGTCAAAGGGAAAGACTACGGATGCCCTTAAGGGACTTATGCGACTGGCGCCAAAGACCGCTGTCGTAGTACGGGATGGCGAGGAGCTAGAGGTTTCTGTAGAGGAAGTAAATATTGGTGATGTTTTCGTTGCGCGTCCGGGAGAAAGCATTCCTGTTGACGGCATAGTGATAGAAGGCTACAGTGCTGTAAATGAGGCGGCTTTGACCGGAGAGAGCATACCTGTGGATAAACAGGAGGGAGACCGGGTGTCTGCTGCAACAGTGAACCAATCCGGATTTTTGAGATGTAAAGCTACAAGAGTCGGTGAGGATACAACGCTTTCCCAGATTATAAGAATGGTGGAGGATGCGGCGGCTACAAAGGCGCCCATTGCCAAAGTAGCGGATAAGGTTTCAGGTATATTTGTGCCTGCGGTAATTGCAATCGCAATTGTCACAACTATAGTATGGTTAATTCTTGGAAAAGAATTTGGATTTGCGCTTGCGAGAGGGATATCGGTTCTTGTCATAAGCTGTCCCTGTGCTTTAGGACTTGCCACACCGGTTGCTATAATGGTGGGTAATGGGGTAGGTGCAAAACACGGAATTTTATATAAGACCGCCGCTTCCTTAGAGGCTGCAGGAAGAGTGCAGATTGTGGCACTTGATAAGACGGGAACCATAACAAAAGGTGAACCTAAAGTGACAGATGTGATACCTGCTAAGGGAGTAAGTGAGAAGGAACTTATAGAGCTTGCATATAATTTAGAGAAAAGAAGTGAGCATCCGCTGGCAAAGGCCGTTATGGAATATGGGGTTGAATTTATTGGAGATTCGGACTATGATGGTAAGGATGTGGAGGTTTCTGACTTTGAAGTGCTTCCGGGAAATGGGCTTAAAGCTAAGTGGCGTAATGATAACATTTTTGGTGGCAATGTAAAGTATATATCCGGTATTCTTGGTGGAGATACTACAGCAGATTTAACACGAATAGAAAATGCTTCGGATGCTCATAAGAATGACAAGTCAGGCACAAAGCATAAAAAGTTATTAGGCAAAGATATATTGTCAGTGGATACGGTAAACAGACTACACGAATTATCCCTAGAGGGCAAGACACCCCTTCTGTTTGCAAGAAATAATACATTTATGGGTATAATAGCTGTGGCGGATGTGATTAAGGAAGACAGCAGAGATGCAATAACATATCTGAAAGATATGGGAATAAAAGTTGTTATGATCACAGGGGATAACGAGGAAAGTGCTAAGGCCATAGGCAAGCAGGCGGGTGTTGATGATGTTATAGCCGGCGTACTTCCCGATGGCAAAGAGAGTAAAATCAGAGAACTTATGGAACAGGGGAAAACTGCTATGGTTGGTGACGGGATAAATGATGCCCCGGCACTCACAAGAGCGGATGTTGGAATTGCCATTGGTGCCGGAACCGATATTGCCATGGATGCGGCAGATGTAGTTCTTATGAAGAGTAAGCTGATGGATGTTGTTGATGCCATAACGCTTGGAAGGGCGACCCTTAGGAATATTCATGAAAATTTGTTTTGGGCATTTATATACAATATAATTGGTATTCCTTTGGCAGCGGGAGTGTGGATTTTCCTGTTTGGCTGGCAGCTTAATCCAATGTTTGGGGCGGCGGCCATGAGTCTTTCAAGTTTCTGTGTAGTGACAAATGCGTTGAGACTTAATTTTGTAAAGCTTCACGGAAGAAGAGATGCAACAATAGAGAATGATGCCGGTAAAAAATCAAATAATAATATAATAGATGAATCATTAAAGGGCAGTAGCGAGGCTGCCGGAAGTGAAGATTCTTCTAATAAAGCAGAGGTTGAAAAGGAGGAAGTTATTATGAGTAAGACAATGAAAATTGAGGGTATGATGTGTGGTCACTGCGAGGCAACTGTCAAAAAGGCGTTAGAGGCAATTGAGGGTGTATCAGAGGCTGTTGTCAGTCATGAAAAAGGGACTGCAGAGGTTTCTCTTTCTACGGAAGTATCTGACGATGTATTAAAGAAGGCTGTTGAGGATAAGGATTACACTGTTGTTTCCGTTGCGTAGATAACCGAAGCCTGATACCGTTCGAAGTCAATAGGTGACGGGTTACGGGATCGGCATCCGACCGGAGTTAGTCAAATATAAATATGCGTTTACAGAGGTGGAATTAAGATGAAACAATACACATATAGACCAAGAGGCGTATGCTCTTCACAGATAACCTATGATCTGGATGATGATGGAAAGATATACAATCTTCAATTTGTAGGCGGCTGTAACGGTAATTTGAAAGCAATCGGCAGACTGTTAGAAGGTACAGATGCAAAACGTGCAGCAGACATTCTGCGTGGTAACGACTGTAAAGGCAGAGGGACGTCTTGTGCCGACCAGCTTGCAAGATCTATCGATGAAGCTTTGAAGGCTGATTAAATTATATAATTGTTTTGCAGTCATATGAAGGAAACTGTTAACAGGAGAACAGCAATGAAAGAAGATACAGTACCGGAACTGACAACCCTGTGTTACATCGAAAAGGATGATAAATATCTTATGATGCATAGGGTCAAAAAAGAAAAAGACATCAATAAGGACAAATATATCGGTGTTGGCGGACATTTTGAATATGGTGAGAGTCCGGACGAATGTTTGAAACGGGAAGTCATGGAAGAGACAGGACTTACACTTTTATCATATCGTGCCAGAGGCATAATAACCTTCATATATGGTGATGATGTGGTGGAGTATATGCATCTTTACACTGCCGACAATTATTCAGGTGAAATAATTGACTGTGATGAGGGAGAACTTGTCTGGATTGATAAGGCGGAAGTTGATAATCTTAATATCTGGGAAGGAGATAAGATATTCTTTCGTCTGCTGGCGGAAGGCAGACCATATTTTTCACTTAAACTGGTGTATTCAAAAAGCGATGAACTTATAGAAGTATATCTTGATGGGAAGAGGCAGTAAAATGTCTCTTCTTTTTTTAAAATAATATTTTTTTCAATGTTCTTTTAAGATTCAGGTCTTATAGTAAGCCTATCAACAAACAATATGTAAAATGTTTTGACAAATAAATGTTAGTTTGTTGGATAATAACAGAGATAAATTAGAATTATATATAGGAGGCGATTACTATGAGAAGAAGTCAATATTCATTTATGATCATGAGTGCTATGATGATAGCAAGTCTTGCGGGATGCGGAACAGTAAATACTTCTGAGGGGGTTAAGTCCGAGCAACAGGTGGAAATATCCGGTGAACTTGCAGATGAGAAAAGTGATGATACAGACAGTGAAACGAATGTGAGTGTGGCGGGCACCGGCCATCTTTCAAAGGATGATATAACGGTCAATGAAACTTATGATAATTCCGTTAGTGGAGAGCATGCAATAGAGGCTGATGGAACAGAAGAAACATATTCTAACATAGGAGTTACAAAGAGTGGTGATTCGGATGGCGATGAAGCAGATTTCTATGGTGAAAACGCAACAATATTTGCCACTAACGGTGCGACACTGACAATAAGCGATTCACTTATCGAGTCGGACGGTGCGCATGCAAATGGAGTGTTTTCCTATGGTGAGGGAACGACAGTCAATATATCGGATTCGGTAATAGAGACTACCGGTAATTGTTCAGGCGGATTAATGACCACCGGCGGTGGAACAATGAATGCCACAAACCTTACCATTCATACCACCGGTAATTCATCAGCCGCTATACGCTCTGACAGGGGTGGCGGGACAGTTACTGTTAACGGAGGCTCATACACAACTGATGGAACAGGATCTCCTGTTGTGTATTCAACAGCGGATATTACTGTAAATGATTCCGATATGGTGTCAACAGCATCACAAGGTATAGTGGTGGAAGGTAAGAATTCAGTTACCTTAAACAACTGTAATTTAACTGCAGATAATAATACAAAAAACAGCGATAAGTCTGATTATTATCAGGCGGTTATGATATATCAATCCATGTCAGGGGATGCGGCTTCGGGAACATCTTCATTTACAATGGATGGCGGTACACTGACGAATAAAAATGGTGATATATTCTTCGTTAATAATACGGCCTGCGAGATTAATCTAACGGATGCTGATATAGTAAATGAGGATTCTGACGGTATATTCCTTCGTGCAGAGGCAGCAGGTTGGGGTAATGAAGGTTCTAATGGTGGTAAAATAAATTTAACTGCGGTTAAACAAACCATCAACGGCGATATGATAGTGGATGATGTGTCTGCTTTGAACTTGTATCTGACAGAAGGTTCTTCTTTTGAGGGTGCAATCAATTCAGACGGTCAAAAGGGTGATGTGTATGTTGAGATAAGTGGTGGCAGTACATGGACACTTACAGGTGATTCTTATATTTCATCCCTTACATGTGATGCAGATTCCATCAATCTTAACGGATATAAGTTATATGTAGATGGAGAGGAGTATACTGAGGGAACAACGTCGGAAGGTGAGGCAGTGGAGATAGTATCTGAAAGCAATGGCAGTGATGAGCGTGGAAATGCGCCGGATGGTACAGAAAAAGATGGTAACGGAGGCCCCGGAGGAGATGGAAGCACCCCGCCTGAAAAGCCTGATGGAGATACATCAGGAGGTCCCGGAGGAGACGGAAGCACCCCGCCTGAAAAGCCTGATGGAGATACATCAGGAGGCCCCGGAGGAGACGGAAGCACACCACCTGCCAAACCCGAATAAAAAGCTAAATAAAAAAACAAATTTTGACAACTGAAAATATTGAAAATTGGGGAATTTTAGAAATATAAAATAATACCTGTCCGTATTGTGCGGATGGGTATTTTTTTGTTGATTTTAGATGAGTATAATGGTATATTGTGTTATACAAATGTATGCATAAACTACGGATGGTTCAAGTCGATACCGGTAGTTAACATATCATTAATTTCAAAAGAAGTTCTTACGCCAATGTTGTAAGTACATTGGGGATGGGATATGGGAGTATGTGATGGGTGAATTATCAATTGAAGAATATAATAAGATAATCAAACAGGAGGAGGCCTGCCTTTTTCCAAAGTCATATGTCTGCCCTATCTGTGATGAGCATTTCAAATCATTAACTGTGAGATCATCAAAATTATATTCACAGGGAATGGATGAAGATCTTCGTCCCAAATTCAGATGGGTGGATCCTATAAAGTATGAGGTGGTCGTGTGTCCTATATGTGGGTATGGAGCATTGTCCAGATATTTTAATGAGATGATACCGGTATGGAGAAAGATGTTGCAAAACGGAATGCCTTCATTTAATAATGAAAGAGTGTTCCTTGGAGGTAACAGACTTTCATATGACGAATCTCTTAAATTATATGAATTTGCCTGTAGATGTAATGAGCTTGCGGCTTTTAAAGGAAGCAGAAAAGCATATACATATCTAAAACGTGGCTGGGTAGTGAGAGGTAAATTATATGCTGAAAGCGACTTCTTGAAGCCTGAAGAAAAAGAAGGTTTGAAAATAGAAGAGACAAGATGTTTGGAACTTGCTTATGATGGATTCATGAAGGCCATATCCGAGGAGGATTTTCCAATCGCAGGAATGGATGAAGATACTCTTATGTATCTTTGTTCTGCATTAGCTAACAGACTGGAGAAATATGCAGATGCAATGACATTGTTATCCAGACTTATGGCAAGTCGTACCGTTAATCCAAGGGTCAAGGATAAAGCATTTGATCTGAAAGAGATAGTCAGGGAGAGACTTAAAGAACAGGAAGCAAATGGACAGTGATTAATATATGATCCGGGTGATATCGAAGGAGTTGTTTTATGACAGGAGAAGAAAGAAGAAAATGGCTTCAGAGAATACGAAGAAGAATTGCTGAACATAATGATATAGTATATATGCAATCGGAACAACATGAAAAGGATTGTGCAGGAGATTGCAGGGTGTGTCAGGCTGAAGCAAGGTATATAGACGCCGAGTTAAGGCGTAAGGCTAAGCTTGGAGACGAAGTTAAGTTGTCCTCGATACTTAGCGAGCTTCTGATGGATGTTGATCTCACTATTGGGATTAGTGGTCAAAATGATGAGCTTGCCAGACCGAAGCCGAGTATCATTTATATTCAATCTGTAAGTGAGAAAAAGCAGGAACCGGTATCAGGCTTACCGGTATCTATAGCGGATATGGAGCTTACGATACATCTTGAAAGTGCAATAAGGAAATATGGAATAGACAATACAGACGAATTGTATTCAATGCTTAAGAGTGATGCAGTCAATATGAAGAAAAAACTTCGTGGCGGTTACAGGTATCTTGTTGAAAGATTGAAAGAATTGGGATATGAAATAACAGAAGAGATGAAAAAATGAGCCTCACAGAGCTTGCGTGTGCATATAACTCTGTGAGGCGAAATATTTGTAGGGGATTATTCTCTTCCGTCCCAGCAATAGGTACATAATTTATCTTCCGGGATGCCGACAGATGAGAGCATATCGTCCAATCTGTTATATCGAAGAGATGTGAAGTTAAGTTCTTTTCTGATTTCTTCTAACATCTGTTCGTATTTCGGAGATTCGGGGTTGGCATATTCTTTGAGTACTTCATCTGATATATCTTCGGTACCTTCTAACTTGGCGATAACACGTCTTGTTATAAGATCCATTTCCGAAGACGAACGAGAGAAGTTGAGATATTTACATCCATATAACAAAGGTGGGCAGGCAGGTCTTATATGAACTTCCTTTGCACCGCTTTGATATAAGAATTCTGTAGTCTCTCTTAACTGAGTACCTCTCACGATTGAATCATCTATGAGAAGAAGACTTTTATCTTTGATAAGATCATGAACCGGCAGCAGTTTCATTCTTGCAATAAGATCTCTCTTACTTTGAATCGTAGGCATAAATGAACGGGGCCAGGTCGGAGTATATTTGATAAATGGTCTTGAAAAGGGAATTCCTGATGCGTTGGAATAACCTACTGCATGAGCAGTTCCTGAATCAGGTACGCCGGCTACTATATCAGGTTTGACATTGTCGCGTTCCGCAAGACATTTACCGCAGTTATATCGCATCTGCTCAACGCTGATTCCTTCATACGAACTTGAGGGATATCCATAATAAACCCATAAGAAAGTACATATCTTCATATCTTTGCCGGGCTGCACTAAGGTTCTGACGCCTTCTGTGTCAACAACAACAATTTCTCCGGGACCTAATTCTTTGTAATCTTCGTATCCAAGATTTCTGTATGCAAAATCTTCAAATGTAAGGCAGAAAGCATCCTTTTTTTTACCGATTGCCATTGGAGTACGGCCATAGCGGTCTCTGGCTCCGTATATACCCTTGGGAGTAAGTACCATAAGGGTTAAAGAACCGTCTATCAATTCCAAAGCATAGTTGATTCCGTCAATAATGTTTTCTTTTTGATTGATAATAGCAGCAACCAATTCTGTTGGATTGATATCGCCACCGCTCATTTCCAGAAAATGAGAATTACCATCATTAAATAGTTTGTCGACTATTTCATCGGTATTATTGATCTTGCTGACGGTCGTTATGGCATATGTACCATGATGAGATCTTACTATAAGTGGCTGTGGTTCATAATCAGAGATACAGCCGATTCCCATATTACCTTCCATCTCACGCATATCTTTGTCAAACTTTGTACGGAAGGGTGAATTCTCAATATTATGGATGGCACGATCAAAGCCTTTCTTTCCGTATACAGCCATACCACCTCTTCTTGTTCCTAGATGAGAGTGATAGTCTGTTCCGAAAAACAAATCAAACAAACAATCTTCTTTAGCAACAACTCCAAAAAATCCGCCCATTTTATTCTCCTTATCTTATTGTTTAATATGGTTAAAAGATATTATTTAACAGTAATTGCCCGTTACGGCTTTACTAGTATAACAATCGAATCGTAAACTGACAAGGGGGTAAATGAAAAAAATGACATCACTATTTAGGTTAAATTGTCTAGATATTCTCTATGGTTCGTGGTATACTGAACTTTAATATATTATAGACAAGGAGTAGCATGAGATGGACAGAAAAACAACCAAACAAGTATTAAGCATTACAAAGGCAATTGTTTTGGCAATATGCTTTGCATTTATTCTTGTGTCAACGATGGAAAATAATAGGATGATTGCATATGCAACAGCAACAGTTGGTGATGAAGGAGCATTTGTTATTGAAGCCCGGCAGGACGATTCGGGTATTACGGTATACTGGACGGCAGAAGAAGGTGCATCATATCAGATAGAATGCTCAATGGAGAATGACAATGCATATAGTACATTGAAAACAATTGAGAATGTTTCCGGAAAGCAGGAGTATACTGACACAAATGTTGAAGTAGGTGTTACATATTATTATAAGGTCAAAAGGCTTATAAACAAAGAGGTCGATAAGGAAAGTAATTCAGTAAGTATAAAGTATGTATTGCTTCCGCCACAAAATATCAATAACGCTAACAAAAAAGGCAATCCAAAGATAAAATGGGATAAGGTAAACGGTGCAAAAAAATATAGAATATACAGAAGAACTAACGCGGGTAATTACAATAAGAGTAGTGGCTTTAAGAAACTTGCGGAGACAAAAAAGCTATCCTACACAGATAAGACTGTTAAAGCCGGAAATCTTTATGAGTATTATGTGGTTGCAATGGATGATGAGGCGAATACATCTGAACCTTCTGAGAAAATTTATAAGTATTATAATGCAGAGAGTTTTGAGATACAGTCTTCATTTACAAAAACAAAGAAAATCAAATTATCCTGGGACAAGGTTCCTGCAGCTAAAAAATATATAATATACAAGAAGAATTCTTCAGGAAAATACAAAAAACTTGCAGAGACTACAAAGGCTTATTACTCTGACGGAAAAGTTAAAAAAGGAAAAACCTACAAATATAAAGTTGCATATGTATATAATCTTCCTGATGGGAAAACCCATGAAAAAAAGAGTTCGGTATACACTATATATGCAAGCAATATAGACCCCAATAAGAAGATGGTGGCAATTACCTTTGATGACGGTCCCGGAAGATATACCCAGGAGATAGTTGACTGTCTTAAGAAAAATGATGCAAGGGCAACATTTTATGTGTTGGGGTGCAATGTCGATAATTATAAGAGTGCTGTTAAGAACGCCCATAAGATAGGCTGTGAGATAGGTAATCATTCCTATGACCATACTATTCTGACAACTATATCGGCAGATGCTGTGGCAAAGCAGATGTCAGATACGGATGCTAAGATAAAAAATGTTACAGGCTCTAAGGCTAAAACTATGAGAGCTCCGGGAGGTGGAGTCAGCAAAACTGTTCAGGGGGCTGTGGGTAAACCTATAATTTTGTGGTCGATTGATACTTTGGACTGGAAGACAAGAAATACTGAAAAGACTGTTTCGGCGGTAATGAATAATGTCAAAGATGGCGATATCGTTCTTATGCATGATATTCATGAGCCTACAAAGAGAGCAGCTCTTCGGATTATCCCTGCACTCAAGAAGAAGGGGTATCAACTTGTAACAGTTTCCGAATTGGCCAAGTATAGGGGTTACACATTAAGCAACGGAACTATATATCATAGTCTTAGGAAGAAGAGTAAGTAGGCAATTGCGAAACGATAATTTACGTTTTCTCTTTTGTGCATATTATGCAGTTCCAACACAGACACGTTCTCACTCCGTTGCTCACGTAGCGGTACTAATGCACCAGAATACGGTGCATAAGTACCGACGGTCGCAAAGGGTCTGTTTATGGAATCTGTATAATATGCACAATGAGATAGACTATACCCACGCGTTTCGCAAACGCCTAAAGAGTAAGTAAGAATAGAAAGGAGAGGGTACATATGTTAAAGGATTGGAGTAAAGGGGAAAAACTAGAGGCGGAGGAATTAGAGAAAAGGCTTGAGGATGCAAGGACCAAACTTGCCGCAAAACAAATCGAGATAAAGGAAAAGAAACTTCCGGTATTGGTGGTCTTAGAAGGCTGGGGTGCTGCCGGCAAGGGAAGTGTGCTTGGCAAGATCATTCGTAATCTTGATCCCAGATTTTTCAAGGTTGCCGTTATGCAGGAGGCAACTGATGAGGAGAAGAGAAAGCCGTTTCTATACAGACATTTTGTTAAGATTCCGGCAGCGGGACAACTTGTATTCTTTGAAGGCGGCTGGATGGATGAGGTTACAGAAGATTACCTTTCGGGCAAACTTAAGAAGAAAGAATACAAAGACAGAATAAACAGTATCAAAAGATTTGAGAGACAACTTACTGATAACGGATACCTTGTCATGAAGTTCTTTTTCCACATTGGCAAGAAGGAGCAGAAAAAGCGAATGGATGCGCTTCTGGATGACAAGAACACAAAGTGGAGAGTATCTAAAAAGGATATAAGACAGAACGAGAAATATGAT
Source organism: Lachnospiraceae bacterium (assembly GCA_017469275.1). Lineage (GTDB taxonomy): Bacteria > Bacillota > Clostridia > Lachnospirales > Lachnospiraceae > CAG-590. The sequence continues at coordinate 15,926 of JAFUGT010000147.1, read as the reverse complement.
GAGTGCAAAAAGGTATTTGATGAATATCTTGATGAGACAAATCAACCGAATGCTCCGTGGTATCTGATTTCATCTACAGATAAGAAGTGGGCGGAGCTTCAGATGTTAGAACTTCTCTTATCCGGAATAGATACGGCTTTGATGAACTATTCAAAAGCGGTTCCGGTATTGCAGAATACATTTCCGGTTAAGCCGATACCTAAGCTTGCCGATATACCACTTGCGGATAAGACAATGACGGATGAGACATACAGATTAGAACTTAAGGCTTGTCAGAAGAGGCTTCGTCAGCTTCACAATGAAATCTATAGAAGAAAGATTCCGGTGATAATCGCATATGAAGGTTGGGATGCTGCCGGCAAGGGCGGTAATATCAAGCGTATCGCATCGGCACTTGATCCCAGAGGTTATGAGGTACACCCGATAGCGAGTCCGGAACCTCATGAGAAAGCCAGACATTATCTTTGGAGATTTTGGAACAGACTTCCGAAGGATGGACATGTTGCTATTTTTGATCGTACCTGGTACGGACGCGTGATGGTGGAACGCCTTGAAGGCTTCTGCAGTGAGAATGACTGGCAGAGAGCCTACTATGAGATCAATGAATTTGAGAAAGAGTTGGCTGACTGGGGCGCCATAGTAATTAAGTTCTGGGTACAGATAGATAAAGATACACAATTGGAGAGATTCACACTTCGTCAGAATACGCCTGAGAAACAGTGGAAGATTACGGACGAAGACTGGCGCAATCGAGAAAAATGGGATCTCTATGAGGATGCAGTCAATGAAATGCTCGAAAAGACCAATACAACATATGCACCATGGTATGTGTTGGAATCAAATGATAAGAAATATGCAAGAATTAAAGCATTGAAGACCGTAATTTCCGAGATAGAGAAAAGATTGTAGAGATGCATAGACATACGTTTGTGAATGTCTGTTATGGAAAAGTCAGTCGACATGATGGGAAGACATATTTTTAGGAGTGGATTTATGAAAGATATTAAGTTAAGAAAAGTTGAAATGAGAAGGGGCAGAATAGACTATATAATTGCTGTTGCAATGTTGATAATGGCAATTGTAGCGGGTGGATTTTTAAGCGCGGACAATGCGGTGGTAAGTGCAAGTTCTTTATCGTCAGAACAATATGTGACATCCGATAATTGGATAGCGCCGGCGGTAATTCATGATGATGAAGAGGTTCCTGATATTTCAAAACTGGGAGCTTTTGAAACGGCATTTGACAGTAGAAGACAGGCGTGGATAACCAAAGTTAAAGATCAGGGCAAATATGAAACCTGTTGGTCCTTCGCGTCTGCTGCCGTTATTGAAGCAAATCTTATTAAGAATGGATTGGCAGATTCAAATATAGATATTTCTGAAAATTCCATAGCTTATTTCTTTTATAACCGCCAGACAGACAGTCTCGGATATACGAAGGGTGATCACAACATGATTGCAAGGGCGGGATATGATTATCTGACTGCTTCGGGAACTCTACAGGGAACAGGAATAGCTTTGGCAACAGGTGCCGGTATCAACACTGAAAGTCAGTCTCCCTATGGATCAACACCTGCGGCGTCACTTTGTTATCAGGGAGATTATGCTGTTAAGACTATGTATTTATATAATTATAATACAACAAATCTTGATAATTCTATTGACAAAATAAAAGATGCTGTTAAGACTCATGGTGCAGTTGCGGCAGGTATGTATTTTGATAAGAATTATTTCAAGGATAGTAAAGCATCTTATTACAGTCCGGTAAAGAATGCCAATCATGCGATTACCATAGTTGGATGGGATGATAACTATTCAAAGGATAACTTTGAAAAAACTCCATCAAGAAATGGCGCATGGATAGTCAAAAACAGTTACGGTACAAGTTTTGGCGATAAAGGATATATGTATATCTCTTATGCTGACAAGTCTCTTTCGGAAATGATGAGTTTTGAGATGAGTACAAAATCTGCTATGTACAATAATTGTTATCAACACGATGGAACCGGCAATCCGGCATATGCATATAATTCGGCAACACATTATGCGAATGTATTTAAGGCTAAAGGTGCCGGAAGTTACAATGAAGAATTGAAGGCCGTAAGTATATATACAACAAGCGTTGGCACTAACTACGAGATTCAGGTATATACAGGTCTTACCAGTGCGTCAAAGCCGACAGCCGGAACTAAGGCTTTTTCTGCAAGTATTAAGGGAACACTGTCTGATGCAGGATATCAGATGATAGAATTACCGGAGCCGGTATCGCTGACAGCAGGAGAGAATTTTTCTATTGTGGTAAGACTTACAACCAATGGTGGTGCCAATGCCTATATGGGTGTTGATACATCTTATCTCAATCCCAAGAATGACTGGATAAGATTTATTGCAAATGTTGCCAAGAATCAATCATTTATCAAAGTAAATGGTAAATGGTACGATATGGGAACAAAACTTAAAGCAAATGCGAGAATCAAAGCCTTTACAGATGCAACACAGACAAAGTCAAATTTCCATTTAAGTGCTTCTTCTCTCGGAGTATCTAAGGGTGACAGTCTTACGGTTAAGCTGTTAGCATCAGAGCATGTGCATAGAAAAGTAACCTGGAAATCTACTAACAGTAAGGTTGCATCGGTAAGTACCGGCGGCAGAATTAAGGGTAAGAAATATGGTAGAGCTACCATTACGGGAACATTTGTTAACGGTGCAAAGAAGAAGTCCCTGAAATGCAAGGTGACAGTAGGCCCTACAAGGATAAAAGGATTTAATGTAAGTGTACAGGGACCTGTAAATGTTAAGTGGAATAAAAATTCTTCAGCGTCCGGTTATGAGGTCAGTTTTGCAACTGCACCTGATGGAAAATATTCAAAGTTTGCAACGGTGTCCGGTAAGTCAAAGACATCATGCTATAAGGTTCTGTTACCGGGAACCTACTATGTTAAGATGAGGGCATATAGGAAGTCGGGTAAGAAGAAGCTATACGGAAGCTACACGGCAGTCAAGGAAGTTGTTGTTCCATAAAGAAAGTGATTATTTGTCCTGTATTATAAGATATATATTTTCATGCTTTGGCATATAATGTAAAAATATATAATTCAGGTACATATATGAATATAAAAAAGGATGAATTTGCGATTGCTGTGTTACTGCCTGTGGCAGTAGGGACTGTAGCTGCTTATTTTACCAGAGGCGCACAGATGGTATTTTCGATGCTTAATCAGCCGCCTTTATCACCACCGGCATGGCTTTTTCCGGTGGTGTGGACAATACTTTATGTGTTGATGGGTATTGCATCATACCTTGTCTGGCAGCAGGGTTCTGAGAGAGAAGATGTTAAGGAGGCAATTAAGATATATCTTATCCAGCTTGCATTTAACTTCTTTTGGTCTTTCTTCTTTTTCAATTTTAGGTTATATCTTTTCTCATTTATATGGCTTCTTGCCATGTGGGGACTAATACTGATAACGATATTGAAATTCCGAAAGATAAGTCCTGCTGCTGCATACCTTATGATACCATATCTTTTATGGGTATCATTTGCAGGCTACCTCAATGTAGGAATTTATATGCTAAATCCCAGATAGGGGAAAAGTTATATTCTTAAAATACCAAAAATGAACAAGAGAAAAGAGGAGGAAATAAGATGCAGCCGGTTAATAAAAATGCAACAAAAGAAGCCAGAGAATTGTTGGATTATCTATACAGTGTGCAGGGGAAGGGGATAATCACAGGTCAGCATACCCAGACAAAACCCTGTGAAGAAATTGAATATATTAAAGAAGTTACAGGTAAAGAACCAAAACTCAGAGGATTTGAATTACTGGCGTATTCGCCGAATATTAATTATGACGATGCTTCTGAGGCTTGTCTTACGGAAATATATGAGAATCAGGGGACGCTGGATACAGCATACGATTGGGCAACAAGTACGGATGGTATAGTAACATTTTCTTTCCACTGGTATTCCCCTATAGGTGGAGAAGACAAGAGTTTCTATGCAGAACATACAGATTTTGACGCATCAATGGTGCTTGTAGATGGGACGTATGAAAGGGAAGCCTTCTATCGTGATATGGATGTTATAGCAGAAGAACTTGAACGCTTTAAAGAAGCGGGTATCCCGATTCTATGGAGACCTTTCCATGAGTCCGACGGAACCTGGTTCTGGTGGGGTGCAAAGGGGCCTGAGGTGGCTCGGGAACTCTACAAGTTAATGTACGATTACTATGTAAATGAGAAGCATCTTGACAATCTTTTGTGGGTATGGAATTGCCGACTTGCTGAAGGATATCCCGGAGATGAATATGTGGATGTAATATCTGTAGACATTTATCTTGAGAAGTATGAAGATACGGATTACAAAGAAGATTATGAAAAACTGTTAAAGGAGACTACTAAGAACAAGGTGGCTGCACTTGCTGAGATAGGATACCTTCCGGATATTAAGACTATTGAGCAGTCGAAAATACCGTGGGCGTATTACATGTGCTGGTCGAAAGAGTTCTGCATTGGCGAGCAGTATAATAGCAAAATTAAATTAAAGGAAATGTACGATAGCGATTATGCTATAAAGCTGTAAGAAAAAACTTCCACAACTGTCAAAGTACGGTTGTGGAAGTTTTTTTTCTGTGGCGGTTTTGTCCATGGATTTTTTGTCTGCAGGTTTTTGCCTGTAATAGTTTTTTCCTATGCGGTTTTGTCTACAGCAGATCTTTGTTTACTCCGCTATAGTCGGTTTTCTTATTAATAAGTTCATTGTATATTTCGTAGGTCGATTTGTTGTAATCAATCGGTTTCTCATGTGCAAGTATTTCCTCTCTGACGCCGTCTCCCGAACCGGATATGTTGGTTCTGTGATCTGCTGAGTACTCATCGTTCTTCTTACTGGATGCAACAAATGCGACTATAACAATGGGAAGTATCAGAAATAACACAGGGAATATGCAACACATGATAACCACAATAACAATTATAGTGGATGCCTTTTTGGGATCTTTTTCAAATAAACTTGACAGATTATTATTATTTTGATTCATTTATATTACCTCCGAATATACAGAATTGTTGGATACATATTTATGTTAGGATTATAGCATTTCTGTATTGGGAGTGCAATGATCACATATTTTTTAACCTTAATATATCCTTGATTAATCTCAATATTATTTTTTTCTCTTCATCACTGCAATATAACAAGGTGTTTTTAGTTTTTATATTAATGGTACAATAATATAATTGATTATTTATAATTATAAAATTTTATTCATAATTCTAAACAAAAGTTTATAATAAAAATATTTTGTATATGATTTTATAGAATTTATTCATGGTATTATATATTTTTGTCTGATACAATATTGGCAAGGAAGCGCTTTTGAAATTATGCTAAGGAGAATAAGATACCTATGGATAATAATAGAAAAAATGAAACTTTTTTAAGTATAGGAGATACCAAAAAGATATTTGACAAAACTTTCAAGAAGTGTATTACATTATCTGTTAAGGCAGTTGTAAGGATGATCAACGGAATATTTGGAACGGATTATCCGGATGATAGTATTCTTACCTACAACTGGACTGAATTTGTGAAAGATAATGAACGTATGAACATGATACTGGCAGACTGTATTGTTACGGTCAATGGTGAGCATGCGTATCACATGGAGGCGCAGACCTATAATGATAACGAAGTTGTGTTTCGGGTGTTCGATTACGGCTTTGAGCATGCCAAGAGGAATGCGGTAAAAGATGAGAACAGGTATGTTATGAGGTTTCCGAAGCCTGTTATTATTTATCTATATTATGAGTATAACGTTCCTGATGAATATGTTCTGGAGATGGAATTAGACGAGGAGGGTAACCAATTCGACTATACAGTGCCCGTTATCAAAATTCCTGACATGTCATCTGAGGATATGGAAAAGAAGAACATGGTTATACTCATTCCCTTCAGATTGATGAAATTAAGAAGCTGGGTGGATAAGAAAAATAAAAAGATGACAAAGAGCGCAGAGGAATTGAAAGAGTTTATAGAGTGTGATATTATAGGTATCATTAATAAGAACTATGCTCTTGGAAATATCACATATGAAGATGCATATAAACTTAAAGACTATAGCTTGAAATTGCGGGATTATATATGTGAACATCTGGGAGCGGAGGAATTAGAGGAGGTACAGACTATGACTGATCATTCTTTTATGACGGAAGCTGATATAATATGTGAAGAACTGGAGATACTGCGGGAAGAGAAAGAAAAGTGGCAGAGAGATAAAGTTGAGATGCAGAAGAGTAATGATAATCTGCAAAAGAGCAATGATAATCTACTGAAAAGCAATAATGATCTGCAAAGTGAATTACAGGCATACAAAAAGAAATATGGGGATTTGTAATAAAACTCTTAAAGAGAAAATTGTGGTAAATGGTTTGTAATAAGATTGCAATGTAATAGAATTAAGTAATTCCCATGGGACATAGAACCATCGTTTCTTTGTCCCATGGGAATTCTTTCACTATATTCAATTCTCTGATAAAAATGACTTTAACAGATTAATCACGCTGTCACGCTGGGTGGGGGTCAAAGCTTCCCAGAGTTCAAGTATCTCATTTTGCTGGGGAGTCAGATACATATAGGAACTTTCGTCATTGAAGAATTCGGAAAGTGATATTCCAAGACCCTTACATATTTTCTCTATGGAAGCAACAGAAGGTTGAAGATTTCTTCTGTACCACGTGGATATGGTGGATTGTGTAAGGTCTGCATTTTTTGCCAGACTATATTCGGACCAGTTACGCTTCATTCTCTCATCATCTATCTTCTTTAAAATATCAAATGTTGCTTTTTCCCGCTGCATAAGAAACCTCCTAAAAATCGTATAAATTTACTACGATTATAAGAATTATTTATGCCCGAAAGTTAGTTGTATATTCAGTATATAAAATAACGATATAATGAAGGACTGCTAATATCTATAATTCTAGTGTGGAACAATTAGGAAGTTCATGATATATTATACACGGAAGTATATATAGCATGAACGAGTGTTTTTTTGCGCCAAGGATGGCGCAATTAGGAAGTTCATGATATAATGTGAGATAACTACTTCGTTGGGAGAAAGGAGAGATAATGTATTCGATAACTTTAACACAATTGATCGAGAAACTGAATCTGGTGAATCATTTACCTGAAATCAACACAGACGAGATACTTATAACGGACCCGGATATTAATCGTCCGGCGGTACAGCTTTCCGGGTTCTTTGAGCATTTCGATGAGAACAGGATTCAGATATGCGGTAATGTAGAGCATGCTTATATTGCCAGTATGGAAGATGATGAAAAGCGTGCCGAGATATTTGACAAGCTGTTTCAACACAGTTTTCCATGTCTGGTATTCTGTAGAGGACTTGAACCGCAGGACTTTATTATTGAGGTGGGAAGAAAGTACGGCATTCCCGTTTTGACCACGGAGGCCACCACTTCTGCATTTGTACACGAAGCTGTTAGATGGCTTCATGTGGAACTGGCACCAAGAATTTCCATTCATGCAGTACTGGTTGATGTATACGGTGTGGGCGTTCTTATCACAGGTGAGAGTGGCATCGGTAAGTCCGAGGCGGCGCTTGAACTTATCAAGCGAGGACATCGACTTGTCTCTGATGATGTGGTTGAGATTAAGAAGGTTTCCGATGAAACATTGGTTGGTACATCGCCGGAGATTACGAGGCATTTCATTGAACTTAGGGGTATTGGTATCATTGATGTTAAGGCACTGTTTGGATTTGAGTGTGTTAAGATGACTCAGAATATAGACCTTGTTATTAATCTGGAGGAGTGGAACAAGGAGGCCAATTATGACCGAATGGGTCTTGACGATCATTATACTGAATATCTTGGCAATAAGGTCGTTACATATAATATTCCAATCCGACCCGGGCGTAATCTTGCTATCATAGTTGAATCGGCAGCAGTTAATCATCGTCAGAAGGAGATGGGATATAATGCTGCTCAGGAGATGTATGACAGAGTTACCAGGCAGATGGCAAAGAAGTAAGTATCTCTCATCCGTCGGATGCGCCGACACCTTTCTTCAGAAGGGGAAGGCTTTTGGTAAGGGGAGACTTAAATAAGAAAAAGCTTAAACAAGAGATAATTATAAAAGGTGTAGAGGAGGATATTAATAAAATGAGCAAATATGTATTTGGAGTAGATATCGGAGGAACAACCGTCAAATTAGGTTTCTTTACGACAGAGGGCGAATTGCTTGATAAGTGGGAGATAACCACCAGAAAAGACGAGGGGGGAAAAAACATACTTCCTGACGTGGCAGCATCTATCACCGCAAAGATAGAGGAGAAGGGCATTTCCAAAGACGAGGTTGTCGGTGCGGGAATAGGAGTACCGGGACCGGTAAGGGATGACGGAACAGTGCTTCGTTGTGTCAATCTCGGCTGGGGAGTGTTCAATGTTGAGACAGAGTTTGAGAGTATCACGGGACTTCCGTGTAAAGTGGGTAATGATGCCAACATGGCCTCTCTCGGTGAGATGTGGCAGGGAGGTGGTAAGGGCTTCTCTTCCATTGTTATGGTAACTCTCGGAACCGGTGTGGGCGGTGGAATCATCATTAACGGTAAGATGCTCTACGGAACCAACGGTGCCGGTGGAGAGATAGGACATATTTGTGTAAATGATGCCGAAACAGATGTATGTGGCTGTGGTAAGAGAGGATGTCTTGAACAGTATACGTCAGCTACAGGCATTACAAGAATGGCAGAAAGGGCACTTACCAATACAGATCGTCCGTCAAAGTTAAGAAATGTGCAATATATTTCTGCAAAGGAGATATTTGATGCCGCAAAAGAAGGTGATGATCTTGCCCTTGAATTGGTTGAAAATCATGGGAAAACCTTGGGTAAGGCGCTTGCCACTGTGGCCTGCGTCTGTGACCCTGAAGCTTTTGTTATCGGAGGCGGAGTGTCACGTGCAGGAGATATTTTGATCGAAACAACTCAAAAATATTATCAGCAATACGTATTCCACGCCTGCAAGAATACAAAGTTTGTGCTCGCAACACTTGGAAATGATGCCGGTATTTATGGATGTGCGGAGGCTATTCTTACTAAGTGATGTAAAGTGTATACTTGACAAATTGATTGAATTTGATGTATCTAATTGGTAAAAAAGACGAAAGGGGAGTATTTCTCCCCTTTTTTTTCGTGACTTCTTATATTGATTTTATATTTCTCTTTAGCATATAATTATGTAAGTTGCGGATATTATGGATTATTGGAACAGATTATGCGTGATTGTGCCATTTGCCGGTATAATTTGTTTCATATTTTAGATGATATTCTAATATGATTAATGAATGGTTGGTTATAGCATGAGTCAGAATTTGCTTAATGAATTATATCGTATAGTGGGCGAAGATAATGTAAAGCTGGATGAGCCTATGTCTAAGCACACCACCTTTCGTATCGGTGGCCCTGCTTCATATTTTGTAACGCCGATGGACACAGAGGAACTATCTCAGGTGGTTGTACTTTGCAAGGCGGAAAGGGTACCGTTTTTTCTGCTGGGTCATGGGAGCAATATTTTAGTAAGTGATAAGGGAATAGGCGGTGTTGTAATCCAACTATATAAGAACTATGCAAAGTTTTCTATTGAAGGTAATCTTGTAAAGGCTGAAGCAGGCATAATGCTTAATAAACTCGGACAGGAGATAAGGGATGCAGGGCTTACGGGCTTTGAGTTCGCAGCGGGAATTCCGGGCACCTTAGGCGGTGCGGTAATGATGAATGCCGGAGCTTACGGTGGAGAAATGAAAGATATTGTAGAAAGTGTATCTCTTATGGATTATGACGGTAACCTGATTAAAAAATCAGGAGAAGAGATGGATTTTTCATACCGTCACAGCATTGTGGAAGATGAAGAATTGATAGTGTTGGGTGCAACACTCAAACTGAACCCCGGCAATATAGAGGATATAACCGCAAAGATGCAGGAACTTGCGTTGGCGAGAAAGACAAAGCAACCATTGGAGTTTCCAAGTGCAGGTTCCACATTTAAGCGCCCCGAAGGTTATTTTGCAGGAAAACTGATTATGGATTCAGGGCTTGCAGGATACAGAGTAGGAGATGCCGAAGTGTCCGAAAAGCATTGCGGATTTGTTATTAATAAAGGGCATGCAAGTGCTAAAGATGTAATGACTTTGATAGATGATGTGAGAAATACCGTATATGACAAGTTTAAGGTGGAACTTTCGCCGGAAGTCAGGTTTGTTGGAGAATAAGGTTTAATAAGATGAGATTTGTGATAGTCACAGGCATGAGTGGTGCCGGGAAAAGTACAACATTGAAAACGTTAGAGGATATAGGTTATTTTTGTGTGGATAATCTGCCTATTCAATTGATAAAGCGTTTTGCTGAGATTGCATATGATAAAGAAAATGATATAGATGATGTGGCAATCGGTGTGGATATAAGGAGTGGCGTATATCTCGAACAGCTTTCCGAATGTCTTGCGGAACTTAAGAGTGCCAATTATGACTATGAGATATTGTTCTTAGATTCCAATGATGATGTGCTGATCAAGCGTTATAAAGAGACCAGAAGAAACCATCCTCTTGCCAGAGACGGGAGAGTTGAAGATGGAATTAAGATAGAGAGAAGCCGGATCGCATTCCTTAGAAAGGAAGCAGATTATATTATAGATACAACAAGTCTTCTTACAAGGGAACTTAAGTCGGAGTTAGACAAGATATTCCTTGAAAATTCGGAATACAGTAATTTCATTATAAGTGTGGTTTCCTTCGTGTTTAAGTATGGAATACCGAGAGATGCAGATCTTGTATTTGATGTGCGATTTTTACCTAATCCGTATTATGATCTGGAGCTTCGACCATTTACAGGTAACGATGAACCGGTAAGAGATTTTGTGATGCAGCATGATGTTGCTAAAGAGTTTCTCAATAAGACGGTAGACCTTCTTGAGTTTCTTATTCCCAATTATATAAAGGAAGGAAAAAATGGTCTTGTTATAGCCGTTGGATGTACAGGCGGAAAACACAGATCCGTTACATTGGCGAACGGAATATATAAAGAACTGGAGCCCTCTCCATATAGTGTGAAGGTTGAACACAGAGATATAGGCAAAGATGTTATACGTAAAGGCTGAACGTAGAGAAACAGGTAAAGATGTTATACACAAAGGCTGATATGAAGCTGCATGAAAAGCAAGCTGTTCATGTCAGGTAAACAGGAAGTATTTAGCAGTGATATGATTAAGGTGTGAGGACATGTCATTTTCGACCAAAGTTAAAGAAGAGATAAGAAGGCATGAAAACCATGCCAGACATTGTATGATAGCAGAGCTGCTTGCCCTTGCCTTAGCTACCGGTGAGATAGAGTTTGAAGATGGTCTTGTAAGACTTGTTATGAGACCTGAAAACGGAACGATCAGTGATAAAATATGCAGACTCATAGATGTTATTTTTGATAGTGGCATACAATATGAGAAGCATTCCAAATATATTGCAATAGAATATGGTGAGATGACAGAGAAAGTTTTGAAAACACTCAAACTGTCTGACTATGTTGATCTGATGGGTGATGACTGGCTGGACGAAGATGAGTTGTCGGAAAATCTTATAGACAATGACATTTTGTATGTATCCTCCCACGGGATTTCACTACAGAATTGCCGATTTCCCAAACAGGTCATTCAGAAGGATTGTTGCAAGAAGGCGTTTATAAGAGGTTTTTTTCTGGCGGCAGGGTCTGTAAATGATCCCAACAAGGCGTATCATTTTGAGATTGTGGCAGATACTAAGGAAATGGCTGAGGTGTTAAAGGAAGTCATAACCGGTTTTTCATTAGATGCAAAAGTGGTAAAGAGAAAAAAGTATTATGTTGTTTATCTCAAAGAGGGCTCTATGATCGTAGATATGCTTAATATAATGGAGGCATATGTCAGTCTTATGGATATGGAAAATGTTCGTATATTGAAGGACATGCGCAATGATATAAACAGACGAGTCAATTGCGAGACGGCCAATATCAGAAAGACTGTAGGTGCAGCAATGCGAGTGATTTCAGATATAGAGTATATAGAGAAAACGAAGGGACTGAAAAGTCTGAGCCCTTCTTTGCGGCAGATTGCAGAACTTAGGATAGCTGAACCTGATGCAGATCTGGCGCTTTTGGGAACCATGTTGAATCCACCCATATCCAAATCGGGTGTGAATCATAGATTAAGAAAAATAAGTAAGATTGCGGAGGAAATTAGAGATGGTAAGTGAAACTGTATGCGTGAATTTAACAGCAGATGCAGAGGCTAGACCTGTAGCGGTTTTGGTACAGAAAGCAAGTCAGTTTGACAGTAAGGTGTTTATTCAGTCAGGAGATAAACGCATTAATGCGAAGAGCATTATGGGCATGATGAGCCTGGGACTTGCACAGGATAAAGAAGTTACAGTTTCTGCTGAGGGCAGCGATGAGAAAAATGCAGTTGAGGATATCGTTGCTTACCTAAAGAATGTGGGATGAACTGTAAAGCTTAATAGTTCATCTCTTGCCCTTTGAATAATACTGTGTTAAAATGTATATAATTGGCGTTATTTTTAATCGGTCAAAGGTCTCATTAGCCGAATGACTGATTATTAGCAGTATTGATAATGAGTGAATAAAGAATTAACGAAAAGTAGGTGAGCGAACATGGGACGTTTTGCGGATTTTCTTAACAAAATTCCTTTTGTCAGAGGTGCGGCGGCAAAACAGGAAGATACACAGACCAATAATGTTGAGAAACAATATAATAAGGCTAAAGAACTGCTTGAACACGGAATATCCGAAGAAGCCATCAAAGCATTTAATCAGATAGCTGATATCGGTATGATGGAACCTCAATATCAACAGTATGGTTGTGAGTCTCTCAAGATTCTTGGTGAGGTATACGAGACCGGTAAGTATGGTAATATCAAAGCCAAAGTCGACAGAGATATGGCAGCCAAGTATTATGAAAGATACATACAGTTTGTTGAGGATGGTAATCTGTATTACAAGTTAGGTCTTTTGATGCTTGATGCACAGAATTTTTCCAAAGCAATAACATATTTAGAGAAGGCCACAGAACATAATATTACTCAGGCATTTATGAGACTTGGTGATATATATGAGAATGGTCTTAATCGTATTGATGAGAATGGTCAGAAGAGTGATTTCATTGTTCCGATCGATATTGAAAAGGCGAAGTCGTGGTATCAGAAGCTGGCTGACAAAGGTGATGCCAAGGCAAAGGCTGCAGTCGACAGAATAGAATATAATGAAACTCATGCTGACAGTATAGAGTTTGAAGAGAAAGATAAGATTTATTCTGAGATATCAGAGAAGAGAAAGGCGAAGGGTATAGAGTATCATTATAAGCCTAATGACGCAACTACTCTTCAGTATCAATATACATATATTCATGATCAGGTTGAAGGATATATACACAAGCTCCCCAAAGATTGGGTTAAGAGTATTGATGTGGATACTGACGAAGAGTATTATGCTCCGAGTCATACATATACAGACTTTGCAATTTATGTGACCTATACTACTGTTCCTAAGGAATCTCCCCGTAAGATAGATGATTATCTGTATTATATGAATGATGCATATGATTGCGAGGTTAATATAACACCTTATATCACAGAGTATGCAAATGGTATTTCTGCAAGATTCTATCATAAGGATATGGATAAAGGCATTGTTTCCTTTGTATTCAAGCAGAAGAACAGATGGGCCTGTCTGAGATTCATTTGTTCAACTATGGATATAATGGAACAGTATAATGAGATAATTTTTGAGGTTGCAAACTCATTTGCATTTGTTATACCTACACTTCTTTCTGATAAGAGTGCCAACCGTACAGAGATACAGTATTATAACGAGGCTCTGTATTTCTATAACATGGAAGATTATGACAAAGCAATGGAAAATGCTACCATAGCTCTTAAGCATGGAAGTACACAGGCAAGTTATCTGCTTATAGAATTATATTATGATGAGGACAGTCCATACAGAGATATCGAGAAAACTATAAGCTATGCTAAGCAGCTCTTTGATTCCAACAAAGATCCCGATCTTGCCTTCCTCATTGGTACCATTTACGATCAGCAGTTAAAACGATATGGAGATGCAAAGATATGGTATGAAAATGCGGATCGTCTTCAGCATAAGAGAGTTCCGTTCTATCTCGGACGTTTCTACTATTATGGTCTTGTAGATGACGGCAAGAGAGATGGAGAGAAAGCTTTATCATATCTGAAACGTGCGCTTGAAAATGGTATTTTCGAGGCTGAGCCATACATAAAAGATATCGAAAATTTAGGTGACCCTGAGCAGTTACAGCCAACCATAGAAATGTGGGAGAGAGCTGTCAAAGAGGGAAATGCGGATACGGCATTTAAGGTTGCCATGAATAAGAAAGATCAGGTATTCTACCTGGCAAGTGAGTATGATATTGAGAAATCATTTCTTACTGCAATCGAGCTTGGCAGTGTTCAGGCCGCTTATGAATATGGTGTATATTGTGAAGGCAAAGAGAAAGAAGAGGGATATGAGGGACCTGTTAAGAGTCTGGACTATTTCTTTAAAGCGTATGAAGCGGGATATCAGGACTTCAGCAAGGAATATCTGTATAAGGTTATTGAGAACAAGATATCGCAGGGAGTTTCAGATGTAGAGAAAGAAAGACTTTATTATGATGTTGCAAAGAAGGGTTCCATACCGGCAGTTAAGAATCTGTTAGAGATGCATGATGTGTTAAATCCTGATCTTGACAGATTGTATGAGTCCTTAAAAGATGTTGTCAAAGCGGGTGATGCAGATGCGCTCACTTCTATGCATATGATTGAAGAGAAGTTCAAAGAGCTTCTCAATCCTGTTGAGAATGATGCCAATAAGGTTATTCAGAACAAATTCTTCCGTCTTTCGGTACCTAAGAGTTGTACAGCGGTTATCAACGATGAGGGTGGTACTATCAGATTTGCGGATTCGGCAGTGGAATTTGCTGTGGCTGAAATGCCGGTCAAAGTTGATACTGACGAAGAATATAATAAGGTATTTAATCTGATATATAAAGAATATGCGGATGAAGAAAATGCTGAGATACTTGTTGCCAATTCAAGAATGGTTGGTTCGGGAATGCTTACGAGAAAAGCCGGTAACAATAAGTACAGTATTCTTCTTATCAGTACGAAGAACCAGTATCTGTTTAAGTTAAGCTCAATTGACAGACGAGAGCTTATGAGGTTTAAGGATCAGGCATTAGAGATAGCTCTTACTCTTGTTGAGTCCGGCGAGATTTATGTTGCGACCGGAGAAAGAGCTAACAAGCAGATTGGTCTTACACTTCTTATGTCCGGTGGTGGAGAGAACAGTATGTTGTCTATCAGCAAGGATGAGGATGACGAAGGACTTGTGTTTGTGTGATTTGTTGTGATAGATATATTGATAAGGTTTGGGAGAGCATTACATGCTCTCCTGTTTTTTATAATAATATTCACCCGTATAATCCTGTACTGTGATATACAGTACTTATAAATTGTTAATAAGTATGTTAGGATTAAGCGGTTGAAATAATAAGAGAATATTCAGTGTTTTTAATAATATATTTCTTGTCCATTAAGAAGGGATATGTTAATATAATTGAGGGCGCTGCCATATACGGTAGGCGGTTAGTCTGATGGTCGGAGTACTGTGAACTCTGTTTACATAGAAACCTCGAAAGAGGAATCTTCGATGGGAGGACTTGTTTTATGAGCATTACTGACTTGATTGCTGTTATCAGCTTGTGCATAGCTTGCTATGGACTTGGCTACTCGGCTGGTCAGAATAGCAAGAAAACAAAATAACCGCCCAGACTGGAGATCTAGCGGTTATTTT
>JAFUGT010000146.1 GCA_017469275.1 Lachnospiraceae bacterium | reverse complement strand
TGCGTGCGTGCGTGCGTGCGTTAGGAATTATCCACTTATCTTCAATACATGTCAACACCATTTTTTAAAACCCTCACAATTATTCTGCCCTTTTCTTAGCTTCTTCTATGTCCTCTAACGTAAGATCATCATTATTTATCATTTCTGCAACAAACTCGACAACATCATTGTGATTCCAAAAGCTGATATGTTGCTTATATAGTTTTCTTCTGTACTCTGCTTCTTTTATCAGAACCTTATATGTATAAATCTTACCTGTTCTTATCAGTTTACAATAATCCTTACGAACCAACTTTGACAAAAATGTAGAAACCGTCTGTGGCTTCCAATCTTTCCCGTAAACAGCAGTAACCTGATCTACAACATCTGACAATACAGGATCATGTTTGCAATCCCATATGGCTTTCATTACAATCTCTTCGCTTTCAGTGAGTTTTTCTACATTCTTCATTATAAGATACCCTCTCTTTTGAAGTATTTTCTTAAGTCAGTATTATATCATAAAGATAACCGAAAACAAAGAAATTATTAACATAGATATAACCGTAATTGCATATTGACTATACCATTTCAAAGTGATACTTTTAACTTACAACAATATGTTGCCTAACTTCAGGAATGGAGCTGCTACAGAAACTTGGTACAGCTCTGTTTCATTTTATTCAGGCTTTTCATTTCTTAATCTCATGTATTTTGCAAGATACATCTCTGCGTCTTTCTCCGTTTTGAAAATACCATATTCAGGCTTATCATACCCTTCTATACTTTCCTTAAATTCTTTCTTTGATGAATATATCCCCGGCTTACAACCTCTACGAACAGCATAAAACTTCATAATGCCTAACATCCTTTCTGCACCACTATATCAAAAGGTTTACTATTTGATACTGTTCTCATTTCTTAATAATCATTCATAAATGCAGCATAGAAATCATTTAATTTAATGTTAATTCAGAATTATCATTTAATAGCATTGCTTTTACTTCTTTAGTTTGCTATAATCGGAATGTCGATATAAGCAACTATCAAAAAGTAAACCTTTTGATAGTTCTTTTTTTCTTTATATCTTATATATTCAAAAGATTTTCCAACATTTAACCATGCTTCAGAAACAAACTGACACAAATTCCCTATTGCAATCCAGAGAGAAAAATATTATAATGCAGTTTATCGAACATTTGTTCTTATCGGTATATTATCTGAAAGGTTGTTGATAGCACATGAGTACATACATTGCGATAGACATGAAAAGTTTTTATGCTTCGGTAGAATGTGTTGCGAGAGGACTTGATCCATTAAAGGCTAATCTTCTTGTCGCAGATCCAACACGTTCAGATCAAACAATATGCCTTGCTGTATCTCCGGCACTCAAAGCAATAGGTGTACCATCAAGACCGAGATTGTTTGAAGCAAAGCAGGCTATCAAGAAATACGAAACCATGCATAATACAAGAATCGAATATATCATTGCCACTCCAAGAATGGCAGAATATGAAAAGGTATCAGCCAATATTTACTCTGTTTATCTTCGCTATGTGGCAACCGAGGATATTCATGTATATAGTATAGACGAATGTTTTATTGATTGTACTCCTTACCTACACCTATATGATTCAAAAGCAAGGATTGTTGATGAAAGTCCGGCTCATGTAATGGCTATGACTATTATCAAAGATGTGCTTGCCACAACTGGAATCACTGCTACTGTCGGTATTGGAACTAATCTATATCTGTCAAAAATCGCAATGGATATAGTGGCAAAAAAAGCCAAGCCTGACAAGGACGGTGTACGAATTGCTGAACTTAATGAAGATTCATACAAACTATTACTATGGAATCACAGACCTTTAACTGATTTTTGGCAGATAGGTTCAGGCAAAGCAAGACGTTTAGAGAATAATCAAATGTTCACTATGGGCGATATTGCTTTCCGATCACAATTAAATGAGGAATGGTTTTATAAGACATTTGGCATTGACGCTGAGATACTGATCGATCATGCGTGGGGAATTGAACCTGTCAGAATGTACGATATTAAGAATTACAAAAGTGACAACAATTCATTGTCAAATGGGCAGGTGCTTCCACGTCCTTACGAATACGCAGAAGCAAGAATAGTATTTATGGAAATGATTGATATGCTATGCAGTGATATGTATAACAAGAATCTGATCTCAAAAATATATACTTGGTGGGTAAGTTATGATTATAAGAGTTTGGAACATTATCCTTACTATGACGGTTCTCTATCCATAGATTATTATGGCAGGCTACACCCGACACATTCTAATGGAACATCTAGAACCAAAGAAGCGACCAATTCGTCTAAGGAAGTAACAGAAGTGCTTACTGCTGATTTTGACCGGAAGACAGACCACAGATTGCTTTACCGCAGGCTAGGCGTATGTGCCTGCAATGTTTATTCAGATATGGGAATATATCAGTTAAATCTATTCACTGACTATGAGAAATTAGAAAAAGAAAGACATATACAGAAAGCGTTATCAGAGATCAGGTTGAAATATGGTGCTAACGCTATCTTAAAAGGTATCAGTTTCCTTGAGGGAGCAACCACCAAAGAACGCAATACTCAAATAGGCGGACATCGTGCCTGATTATGGTTTTTTAATAATGAGGGGGAATATAAATGCCTTATAATGTTGATAAAATAATCTTTCCGCAGGATTTCAAATACATTGAAGTAATCAAAGTCGGAAAGCCGACACATCAAAAATACGATAGCTTCTATCTGAAGCACCCACCTATGAAACTTTCAAAACGTGCTAAGATTTTCAGTCCTTTTGACGCACTCAAAGGCTTTGATGAAGCAGTGCAATCAAAAGAAGTTTTATACGTTCCCAAAAAAGAACTTAACGAGGACGAAATGCGTGAGCTTAATATTCAATTAAACACTTTACATAATCTTACCGCTAACAGCAAACTTGCAAGAGAAAACAATATCCATGCAGAGATAACATATTTTGTTCCCTGCATGGATATTGAAAATGAAAATTATCTTGTTAAAGGTAGCTATGTCACTGTATCCGGGATAGTGAAAAAGGTTGATCCTATTATCAACAAAATAATTATAATTGAAGATATTAAAATTCTTATTGAAGATATACTATATATATATTATACCGACATTGATAACTAATTTGTAAAGGAGAAACCATCTGAGAAATAAGCTTTACATATAATCAAACAATAGTAATAAAGCTGCCGCAGCCGCTCCTTCAGAATTACCGTCAAAAGAGCCTATTATAACTTTTCCCAAGCCATATCCTCTATATATGTATTCATTATCATATTCACCAATTATAATTTTACCTAAACCATATCCCCCATATATATATCCACTGCCATATTCACCAACTCTATTTGATCCGAAACCTACGTCATTGTATATGTTACCTGAATAGTATTCACCAATTCTTTGTGAACCCAATCCCCAACCTTCATAAATATATCTTTCATCATACTCACCTATAATATTTCTACCAAGACCAAATCCCTTATATAATTTATTCATAATAAATCTTACCTCCCAAATTATTTTCTACTAATACAAAAATACTTCTCCAAAAGCAATTCAGAGAAGTATTTTATTCATATTACTATTTTTTTATCTTTATCTTCTTAACAGCACTCCACTTACCAAAAGTCTTTGTTCCTTTAGAATTTACATTATATGCTCTAATTTTCACATAATAAGTTTTACTTTTTTTTAACTTCTTTAAGGTTAACTTATTTTTATCAGTTAACTTTGATTTTTTATTTTTACTTAATTTCTTGTTGAGGGCATACTGGATTTCGTATCCACTCACATTTTTTATTTTCCTCCAAACCACAACAACAGACCTTGTCTTTTTATTTTTTATTGATGTTATCTTAACTTTCGCAGGAACATCAATCTTCTCATCTAGAGATATTTGTTCTGATGTATTTTCTGAAGCAAGTTGTTCTGTAGTTGGTGGCTTCTCATCTGCATTTTCGTTAACATTAGTATTATCATTATTATTATCTAAGTTGTTATTATCTGAATCATTTTCATCTTCATTATTTTCCTTATTTCCGTTAGTATTATCTTCACTAATACTATCAATAAGATAGTCATTCTCTTTTGCGTATTTATATGCAAAAGAATTTTCATTACAGTTTATAGTTATAGTCTTTATGCTCGAATAATCATAATCAGGAGTTAGCGCAAATACAGCATTTCCTATCTTTGAAACACTGTCATAAATTGTTATATTTACCAAATATCTGCAATGATAAAATGCAGAATTTTCAATTACTTTCAATCCTTTTGGTAAAACAACGGACTTAAGACTTTTATTCATATTAAACGCACTATCTGCAACAGTATTTGTCTTTGACAACACTATATAATTATTCCCTTCTTTACCTTGAGGATATACATATAATATACTCTCATCTTTTGAATACAATACACCATCACATGACTTATAATTAGAATTATTAGAATCCACAGATATTGTTTTAAGACTCCCGCATTTTGTCAATGCATTCATTTGTATATCGCTCACAGTATAAGGGATCTCAAGATTTTCCAAACTATTTGTATATTCATAATCATATTCACCCGAACCATTATAATAAGTTCTTGTGATAAATGCCGTTTCAGAAATGTTTTCGACCCCAACAGGTATAGTAAAGGTTTTACCATGCATTTGTGGATATAATAATATTGTTTTCATGTCTTTCGTATATAAAACACCGTCAACTGATTTATAAACCTTGTTACCATCTGCAACATTTATCTCTCTTAGATTTATATTTCCTGAACCAAACATAACGCCACACTCTAATGAAGCAGGTATCCATATTTTTTCCAAATACGAATTGTCATTAAAAGCTTCATCTCCAAGATATTCCAACCCTTCAGGTAAGGTGAATTCCTTTACATGAGTTAACGCAAATGCACCTTTACCTATATACCTTAATGTGCTAGGTAGGTTAATCTGTTCAAGGCTAGTCCATGAAAAAGCATAATCCCCAATATACTTTAATCCTTCATTTATTTTAACTTCTTTTAATTGAAACAAAAAATCAAAAGCATAAGGATAAATCTCCCTTATGGTATTGGGTAAAGTTACTTTTCTAATATACGCACAATTATCATCTGCATTTGCTGTTCCAGGACTCATACCGCTAAAAGCAGAAGTACCAATAGCTACAACTGACATTCCATCAATTGTATCCGGTATAGTTATTTCTTTATCACTACCCAAATACCTTGTAATAATTACACTTCCATTACATTTTGAATATTTGTAATCACCATTTTCACTTACATAACTTTGATTTTGTATATATATACTACCGTCAGCTTTATAAACTGTAATGTTATGTGAGATCATATCTACGGTCTCTTGCTCAAAATAGTCCAATAGTTCATCGTTCATTACTCTTATTGACCTCAAATTATTACAATTTTGAAATGCATTCTCTCCTATTGTATCAATAGTACTAGGCAACGTTATATTTGTAATGCGTTCGCAACTATTGAAAGCATTTTCCTTAATTTCCTTAACTGTATGTCCGTCAAGAGAGTTAGGAATATGCAATTCTATATTTTCATTTGAATCTTTTACTCCAGTTACTACAACACCCTTAATCTCATCATCATAATCAAGATATTTTCTTATTATCTCATAATAGCTTCCACATTTTAGCGTATTTCCATTCACATCAGTAATATTTATGTTTCTATGAATTACATCAGGATTTGATAGATCATTAAGAATTGTTGAATTACCTACTTCAATCAAATCAATATCATCTCTTTCGCCAAATATAGCTTGCCAATATACTTTCTTAACAGTAGCGGGTATGCTTATCTTACCTGTAGCACAATGCGGAACAGCTTTTAAGCTTGTTAATGATTTATCGTATAAAACACCATCATACGTTGTAAAATAACTATTGTTTTCATCTACATTTATTGATTCAAGGTATCTACAATCAAAATCCCTTTTCACATACCAGCAATTATCCATGTCATCATATCCATCTGTAGATTCAGGTAATAATTCAACAGTAGAAGAAAGTGTCAATGATTTTATAGTTTCTCCTGAATTTTTATGGTTAAATGGTACACATCTACATAATACCCTAATACCTTCAGGAAGTATTACATCATCATCTAATCCGTTTGTATCTACCAGCACATCATCTAAAACTGCAAATTTTCCATTTTCAAATTGATCACTCAACCACTTGGTCCCCTGCATGACACGCAGTCCTACTTTTTGCAATTCCCCATTTATAATTACATTCTCTAATGAACTACAATTTGAAAATACTTCTTCTCCAAGTTCGACAACTGAGTATGGAATTGTCACTTTTTGAATGACTTTATTTCCACTGAATGCCCAGCCACTTATTGCCGTTACCTTTTTTCCATCTATTTGATCCGGAATCACCACTTCTGTTTGTTCCGTCCCCAAATACTTAGTAATCTTTATTGTATTATTGTTTTCATCAATAACATACTTATAATCATCTGTTATATGCACGTCATTTGAAGCAGCATATACTTTTACCCCACATAGCATACATATAAACAAAATGCTAATAATATTAACATAAACAATTCTTGTCTTTTTCATAATTAACCTCCTATAAAACGATATTCCATTGGATCAATCTTAGTTATTAGCTATTATTTATAATATGATTATCAAAATAATCAAATTTATGCTTTTCAAAATTATAAGCGGAATATACAACATAATTATCAGATGATATATAACTATAAACAACATGATTCCCAGCCCCACCAAAAGATAATGTAATTTGTTTAGGTGGACATTTAGGTGAGGGGTGACTTGATGAATACCTTACATTACTGTCTTGAAATATCCAATAATCCTTAGTTGCAATCCAATGATCATTTTCTCCATACTTTTTTATATCTTCATAATTTAACGATAACATCTTTGAACCAGCAGGAAAGTATATATCGCCCACATATTCTTTTAATATAGATCTGAATCTTGGTAATTGCTCTAAATATACAAGTTTGGTTTTATAATTCGGTATAGATGTGATTATATCCGGTTTTATTTCATTACAAACAATATTCATATCTTCCTCAAATATTTTCCAATCTTCTTCTTCATCCCCATTAAACAATGCAACTAAATCTATGTTCACTTTAACATCATATTTATGAAATTCACTAACAATATGTTTTATGGAATCCTTATCTACCCATATTCGATTCTGCCCAATGCAGGCATTTTTATCAAAACTTTGAACACCAAGACTTATAACGTCTAAATTTAATTTTTCTGCATAGTATTTTATTCTTTCATCATTCAAATCATACGGGTGGGCTTCTGATTTTTTCATCTTTATAAGATTATAATTATTAATGCTATCTACTATATAATCCAACTCATCTGTACTCCACAAACTCGGAGTACCTCCACCAAAATATATGCTATCAGGTATTTTTATTTCAAACAATATTTTGAATATTTTTAATTGTTCTTTTACCGCTTCAACATATTCTTCCCGTTTATTTAATCCATCTTTATATGATATAGATTTATATATACAATAGTCGCATTTAGATCTACAAAAGGGGAAATCGATATAAACACAAAATATCTCGTCATCCGATATTTTTTTTAATTTCTTTTCCATTCTAAGCAATAATTCTTTTTCCATAACTTCTCCACTATAATCATTTTTTCCTTAGTATTAAATCCAAAAAGCATGGAACATTGATTTCTTCCAACGTATAATTTCTGTATATGTCAAAACATCGTTCATCTTTTATAGAATATTCTCCAAAGACACTTATTTCATACTTATTTCCATAAGTATTTAAGTAATTGTCTCTTAGATACTCTAGTATTGCAAAAGATAACGCAGCGTCATCTATTTCAACCGAAGCTTTATTATATCCATAAGCTAACAATTCTAGTTTTTCATAGTCACCCAAAGTGCGATCAGAATAATCAGCGTAAACAATTATATTACGATTATCTACACCACATCGGATAGATACTAAATTATTATTAAAATTATATTTATTATATAAATAATCACAAACTCTTTTAACAACATCTACATCTACATGAGCAGCACTATCCTTTATCTTTGAAAAATAATCATCGTGACATTGACTTACTTTTATTAAAACGTAATTATGAAAAATAATTGATAACTCTACTGCAATCTTGCCTAATTTATCTCTTGTCTTATAGTTATTATTTTCTAAATAATCATTGCATAAAAAATACAATTCCTTTTCTGGATAGTTAAAAAAATGTCGCTTAAGTATTGAATATTTCTTATTTATTTCTTGTACTATTGATTTTTCTAAAGATCTATTTTCAAGCATCGAATTAAGAAATTCTTTTCCTTTTTTATCGCCTATATCCTCTATTTTCTTACATTTATATATAATATTAGAATATACAGGAAAAATATTTTCTTCTTCCAGCTCAATTTCAAACGAATGTATCCAAGAATTCAAAATAGATATATTTGTTTCAATATACTCTAAATCCATATTATATAAATCTAAGTGTTTATTTACTTTATTTTTCACAAGCAAAAAATCTTCTAAATTACTGTTTCTTTTTGCTTTTAATGTTACTATAACTTCGACCAATTCTATTAAAAATACATAAATTGCCAGTGCAACACAAACAATTGTGATTATATTATTATTAAACAAAAAACCCAAAAGCCAACCAAACAATATTAGCCCTATACAAGTAAATATTATACTAATCATTTTTTCTTTCTCCTCACGTTAAAAGTATCAAAAAATAATTTCCTTTAATTTTCCTTTATAATTATCTTTGAGATATTGATATATATGTTTTATCAGTCGTTTTCTTCCGTAACATATACTATTATCTTTTGTATTTATTCTTCCATTCAATATATATGAATTCCATGGACAACCTCCATAACATAATTCAAATATTTCGCAATTTTCACATTCTTTTTTTGCCAATATAATCGCTCTATCATCAAATATATTATTAACTTTTGCCATAGTGCCAAAATCATCTTGAATATTGCCTAGTCGCATTTGTATATCTCCAACCCAGTGTTCACAAGGGTATAAATCTCCCAACGGATCTATCGCTATGAATGATTCAGAGCAATTTTTTTGCCAATTACAAGCTGGTATTCCTCTTTCCTGACAAAGCAGTCCTTCGATAATATGTTCAAATGGTGCGATAACTATTTTACTAAGTTGATCGTTTATCCATAAATCAAACAACTCACATATTGCAAGTGAATATTCTTCAGCGTTTAATTCTGCATATTTTTCTTTATTATCTGTTGGATAAAGTGCATTATAACTAAAGCTTATATTTTCAGCAGACAAAAATCTATAAATATCATTCAGTTCATTAACATTATTATCTGTAATAGTTACTAAAACACTAAATTGAACATTATTTTGCTTCAATTTATCCATGTTCTTTTTAATTAAATCAAAAGTTGGATTTCCGCTTTTTGTTATCCTATATTTATCGTGATGATGTTTTAACCCATCAATACTAATTCCAACAAACACATTATATTTTTTGAATAATGCTATTCTTTCATCTGTTAGCATTGTTCCATTTGTTTGTATGCGCCAACTAATATCATGCCCCTTGCCATGCTGCATTTCCATAACTTGTTCCATTAAATCTGGCTTTATTAGTGTCGGTTCCCCACCATGCCATATAATAACGCTTTTTGATTCATCATTATATGAATAAATATTATCAATAAATTTGTCGAAATACGGAATAGCTCCCCGAAATTTGTCGTTAATTTCATTGGTATCCGGACATTTATCTTTATCTCCATTTTTTTCAAAACAATATTTACATTTTAGATTACATTCCAATGTACAACTAATCAAACCCGTCATTTGTAATACTCCATTTTAATCATATTGTTAAAACAATTTTCACTACCATACAAACATGAAGCAATACACTTACCATTTCCTATGTTCTTTCTATATCCACATTTTTCGCACTCACTGCTATTAAGAATTCTTTTAATAATGTTTCTTAGTTCTATCATTCTTTTGTACATTTTTTCTAAATCTACATTTTTTATATTACCGAGTTTGAAAAATTCATTTTGTAACGCAATACAAGGAAACATATTACCATTATTTGTTACGTACATTGTACTAATAATTGGTTTATCGTGTATAAGAGAACATTCATAATTATCATTAAACAAATTACCTTCTACAAATTCATAATATTTTTGTTCTTCTATCTCGTCATACCAGCTAAGCAAGTTTTCTTTTTTTATATGCAACTCTTCCGCTTTAATACTTTCTATATTTACCATTGGTTTTATTTTTAATGGTATTTTGGTTTTTTTTGAGATCTCAATAAACTTGATATAATTATCAATTGTCGTTTGAGTTAAAGTCGTTCTGAAACAAACATTTAATCCATTTTCTCTGCACAAAATAGCATTATAAATTGCTTTCTCAAAACCATTACAATTTCTAACTGCATAATAAGTATTATCGTCATATCCGTCTAAACTTATTTGAATCTTTAGCATTGTCATATGGGATAGAACATCAATATATTTATCTAATAAAATACCATTAGTATTTAACCTTATATTATATTTACCATTAAGCATAAGTAATATTCCTCTAATATCTTCATGCAGTAATGGCTCTCCTCCAGAAATAACAATATTTTTAATTGTATTTGAATTATCAATATACGAAAGAAACTTTTCAATATCTTTACTTGATAAAACCTCTCCCGTATCCTTCTTATAGCAATGCTTACATCTCATATTACAAGAATCAGTTATATCAAACACAATGCTTTTAACAATCAAACTCATTTTCTTACTAAAAATTGTGGGTATATAAATACCCACAATTCGCTCCTAATAATTTTCATATCAACTAAGAATAATACAAGAATCGCTATAATCAGTATGAGTTGTATCTGTGTGTTGTGCCTCGGATCTTTTCTCGATATTCTTTTCTGCTATTGCTATAATAAAATCTAACTTGCTCATATACTCGCACCTCCTTTTCTCCTTATCAAAAGGTGTACCTTTTGATAAAATCTATTTTAGTATAGTTTTATTAAGTGCTTATAGCTTTCATGTTTTGTTTTTTCGCATTTATTCAAGTATATTTAATAAAAAGATTGCACTTATATCTATAATTTGATATAATTATTTTGTCAAAAGAACTATCAAAAGGTACACCTTTTGATAGCTTTTTCACTTTCTTCGCAGTCTGTATTCCCTTAATTTACGGTAAAAAGTGGCAGGACTGAACCCGCATTTTCTGACCGCTTCATCGAAACTGATATTTCCACTCTCCCATGACTTTATGATAGTTCCAAAGTCCTTTGGTGTCGGCTTTTCCGGTCTGCCAAATCTTACACCCCTTGCTTTTGCTGCTGCTATTCCCTGCTCCTGACGTTTACGAATGTTCTGCCTTTCTGATTCGCTGACAAATGACAATATCTGCAGCACAAGATCAGCTATGAATGTACCCATCAAGTCCTTATCACGTCTTGTATCAAGCAAAGGCATATCAATCACACATACATCAATACCAATCTCCTTTGTAAGTATCCGCCACTGATTCTGTATCTCCTCATAATTACGTCCCAGCCTGTCAATCGAAAGAATATATAATACATCACCCTCCTGCAACTTGCTTACCATTTCCTTGTATTGAGGACGGTTAAAGTCTTTGCCGGATTGCTTATCAACATATATCATATCCTCCCTGATTCCTGCCTTTTCCATTTCTATCATCTGTCTGTCCTCATTTTGATCTGTTGATGATATTCTCACATACCCATATTCACGCATATCTCATACCTCCATTATTCCTAAATGAAAAAAGCTCCTCCGAATACACATCGGAAGAGCCTTTAATTATATAGTCATTATATTTACATCATAAGCAGCATACACATAATCACGATACATATACCTACTGCTATATACCCCTCTTTGGCTATCATTTCATAAGGCTTGTATTTGCCCTTATTCCGATTCATGCTCATTTCTGTACCATGATCCTTGAAAAATGCAACCGTGAGGACTACAAAGCCAATCAGACCTATTCCAAGCAACAACAAAGCAGTCCATATAGGTATATTTCCTATGTCAGCATAAGACAACAACACATTTACCATATTAAAAGCACAGTGCATTATTATCGAATAGAGCATATTTCCGGTTACTATTCTCACATAAGCAAATAAGCACCCGAACAGAAAACCATACAGCACAGAGCCAAGGGAGAAATGAAGCAGGGCAAAGAAGATACTGCTTATCAGTATTGAAGCCTTAACATCAACATTCATGTAAGCACCAAGTATTGCCCCTCTGAATATATATTCTTCAACTATTGCCGGAACAATGGCAAATACAATAACAGCCACGCCAACCGGATATATATTCACATCTTCAGACATTTCCGCACCTGAGCTTGAAAACATACAGCCGAGAGCATTAAGAAGCATGGCAACAGGAACACCGCAAATAGCTATTCCCAACGCATGAAAAGTCTTACCTGCTTCCATCTTTCCTATCGGAACATGAATACTGTTCTTGTATTTCCTGCAAATAAAAAATGAGTACAGAAATGTCATCAAGTAGATCATCATTTCTGCACCCACAGCTCCAAGAAACATCATTATCATTATTCCTATTACTTCAAACACTATACATGATAGAAAGGTTTTATCCGCTATATGTACCATATTGTAATCCTCCGGATTATCCTTTATCCGAAGCCTTTTATATGCAATACTGTCAATCATCAATTCCTGCCCCCTTATTATGATTCTTCTTAGGATCAGGTGGTTGTGAACCCTGCTCCTTGTCATTGGCTTTTTGTTTCTTATGTTCAATTCTCTGCTGAAGATGATTAGTTATATCCTCAAAGGCAACATTATTCTTTTTGCAGAAATCAACCGCTTTATCACGATCATCAAATGTTCCTATGACCTGATTATTCTTAATATCCCCTTCCCGAAGTTTAACGGTAGCTATGAGATCATATTTATCGTTATCCAAATGCTTACGAATCTTGAAATCCGCATACTTGCTGCCAGCCGGAGTGATAAACTCATGCTTTCTTTTCTCTTTTTCTTCCTTTGGTTCAACGTTATTGATAACATTATCAATCATGTTGTAATTCTGTTCTTCTGTTTCCTCTACCTTTGCAAGAGGTTTATAGTCCTTATCCTCTTTGCTGTCCCGCAAAGATACATCTTCATTTTGCTTTTCATCTATGCCCTGCTCAATGTCCTTTGCTTTTTCCTCAAGGTACTTATCAACTTTTGGAAGATACTCTGCAAGTGTTCCCGTATCCTGTGGCATAATAGGGTTAATATCGACCTTAACACCGCCAATGTATAAATGCTCCGCATCAAGTGTGTCAGACAATACATCTTCCCTTTCGTCTCCATGTATCTCAACCACAACATCAAGATCGGAACCATTATGTTCAATGCCCCTACACCTGCTTCCTGCCACAACAACGTCAACAGCTTCCACATTCATATTATAAGTCGTAAGTATATCCTTAACATGGGACATTACCATTTCCTCAATCTCTCTTGGAGTATTATCGTCAATCTCATGGAAAAGATCATCTGTCTTTGCCCTGAACTTTTCAATCACTTCCTCCTCCGGAGACTGTTTTTCATAGCTTTCCTTGACTTCATCATTCTCCTGCTTCTCTTTCTGTTCTGTCATGGCTTTATAAGACGTACTGTGTATATCTGTCTGAATATGTCTGTCAACACCTGATATTTCTGCGTACTTTAACAATTCATTTCTTACATTGTCACTGTATATTTCCGCAGTACGTTCATCACAAAATGACAGTGTGCTTTCTACTATTGCATTACCATCATCAACAACCGACATTGTAAGCTCTGCCGGTAATTGTGTTTCCCTGCTCTGTTCTATCAGCCTTTCCGTCATTTCCTTGTCATGAAGCCTGAACACTATACAATTATCAAGGTTATCAAATCCCATGTTCATTTGTTGCAGCACCATTAGTGCCATTCCCTCATTGAACATGAAATCCTCTGAAATAATACCGACACCTTTTGCAATACCGTATTCATCGGTATCCGTCACATAGAATCGTGATACATCTTCATCTTTGAAAAAAGTAACTTCATATCCCTGCTTATCTCCTGCCTGGTAACAGGTAAATGTTATGTTATCCTTATTATCAATATGTTTTTGTTCATCAAGCATTTCATTATAAGCCGGATTAACAAGTGATGTATTCTCACTAATAAGAGTAAATGGATCAGAGATTTTCACACCCATAATCTCATACTTGTTAAATGCTATCGTCTGCCCCTGATTCATAAGACCGTTATCTGAAGATAATTTACCGATATAATAATCGCTTTGAAGTGCAAATGTGTCATACTCATCTCTTGTTACGGACGCAAGGCTTACCTTGCCATATATCGTTGAAAGAGCGATACCGTAAGTGACATCACCGTACTTTTCTCTGTTTTCATTAAGAGTATTGTAAACATCATCAAAATCATAACGCAGCCTTTTTACATCTTCAACTATCTCACCCACAAGATTATGTCCGGTAAGTTCAACAAACAATTTTTCCTTAAATGTGTCTAAATCTCTTTGTCGAGATACTTGTGCATTATCTCTTTCCTGAGCTTGTCCGCTTCCTCTCTCGACAGGTTCTTGAACTCCTCCGCCCTCTGTCTTATCTCCATGTTCGCCTTGCTCATTGCTTCGTCCGTCCTCTCCACCGTTGTCGCTGAAACGTAACTCGCTTGTACTTCCTTTGACATCTCCTGAAATCTCGTCTTGTTCTCCATGTTCTTTTCCTCCTTTTTCTTCTATTTCTTCATTTTCTACAAGTGACTTTCTATACTCTATCGCTTCATCAACAGAAGCGTCCATAAATACATAATCCTGCCTCTGTAATACTGCCCCGACTTCAAAATCAAGTAGTGCCTGCTGCATATCTTCCGACAGTTCTTTCCGGGTAAGATTATTCGCACTCATTACCTTGTCTATATCCTCAACAAGCTCGTCTATATCCTTTAGGTTATCACCCATTCTTGCACGAAGCACTTTCAGATAATCCACATCATTATATGGTTCCGGTTCACGAAGAATATTGCTGTCAAGATGAAGATCGATCTGATCTTCTAGCATTGCATATATATCATCACTGCCTGCAATATACTCTATTCCATATTCCTTGAAAAAGCTGCTTATTGTATCGGCTATCTCTCTATTTGTCATCTTGGTATCATATAAATCAGTAATGAAATCATCTGCAAGACCACGCACCTCTTTAAGTTTTGGTTTTTCGCCTTTAGCTACGTCATTGTCCCATTTTGATACACCGTCAACATATATGCTCCTTGATAACTCGTTAAATGCTTTCTCTATCCTGTTCCCGTCACGTTCATTCGCATACTTGTCTATTAACTCAGGTGCAAGAAACCGTCCTTTTTCAATAAATCTGTTGAGCATTCTCGCAAGTGCCTTGTTTCTATCTAAATCCACGAAATGAACATTGACCTTATACCCTTTATCCTTTGCAGGAAGAATATAATCATTAAGAAGCTGTTCCGAACTGCTTCCCACCTTTGGAAGCACTATGTTCTTTCCCTGATCCAATGCGTCATAGAACACTCGCTGTTCAACAATCTTGGATTCCGCATGGACTGTATCAGCACCCCAGCCTTTGTTAAATTCAGGAAACAGTCTTTTAGCTTCATCATTATCAATCAACATGGAATTGTGTTCATGTGAAATTGTATCTACTATTGCTGATGACTTACCCGAAGCGGGAAGACCTATAACTATGTCAAGGCGATTGCCCTGATCGACACTATTATTATATAGTGTATTTCCGTCACTGTCAACGAGGGGATTGCCTTTTTCGTCAAGGCTTACCGAACCATATTCACTTAGCACTTTGAATACATGATCCTCTATATCCTCTCTGTCCTTTAACTGAATTGTAGGTGTCTGATGTGATATGCAGGAATAGGCAGCTTTCATCTCAGGCGTACTCCTTATTTCATCAAGGCTAACATATTTACCCATAGCACATTTATCAATAAGACTCTGTAAGTGCATACTTACAGGAAGTCCGGTAAGTGCTACGGTCCTTTCAGGTTGAGCATTTATTTTCTTTGTGAAATCATCTATAAATTCCTCTCCCACTCGTTGCAAAATGCTTTTTGACGGAATACCCTCCATATCATCTGCCATGTGGTAAAGATCATTTATCTGTTCCACCGGAAGATAGCTTCCATGCCAGTCCTCCCATTTTTTTATCAAGGTATCAACCAGATCATACCTTTCTGATTTAACAATCTGTATCTCCTCATACTTTTCTTTTAGTTTTTCTGCGAACTCCGGTTCTTCAGAAAAACCAAAACTGTCACAGAAAAATGCTTCTAGTTCCCCGTCATGTGAAAACACCACAACATCACTTACCGACAAAGAGTGACCTACATAATCCTCCGGACGTTCCATGTTGAAACGGTGAAAAATATCCTCCAGCACCGAGCCTTTCATTTCAAGGTTTGCACCGTCAAGAGAATCCACATAAAGAAGTTCATAATTATCTGCATCAATCTCCTTACCATACTTCTCCAACGACTTTGTACCTTGAAATGCCAAGTCATGGATATTATCCAAGTCCGACTTTAACTGATATATTCCAAACAACCGCTTATTTCCTGTAATAAGCTCTTCTTCTTTATCAGCTTTTAACTGTTTTAATCTTTTATATTTTTCTTCGTTAAATGCCATACAATACCCCTTTCCGTAAGAAAGGGCAGCTATAAGCCTATGCCTATAACTGCCCGATGTTACTACATTGCACCTCTGCCTTTATTTGCAGGATTCTTTGTGTCCTTTGATTCTACGTCAAGTCCGTTTTCCTTTGCTTCTTTCTGCTCTTTATCCTTTGTTTTGATCTGTTCCTGCTTGCCTGCAATACGATCAAAGATAGATGTTACCTTTTTATCTTCTTTTTCCTCAGAATTATCCGGCTTATCCTGAACAGACCATGTCTTTCCGTCTGCAACATCTGATAGTGATTCCTCTATATCTTCACTTATTTCAGTATTATCAACCTCCTGCTCTTGTTTCTGAGCTTCTCCCCCCTTTTCGTCCATATCAAGAAGTGCATTAAGTTCATTAAGTCTTGTCAGTTTCTCATTAAGCTCATCTTCCTTTTCAAATGGTTTAGTGACCTCAATCTTTGCAGTTTCTAACTGCTTTTCAATAGTTGCAAGCTCCTCTTTAGCCTGTGCAAGCTCCTTTTCCATGTTGCCAAGAAGATTATTGATTCTCGTTATATTACCAACGGGATCAGTGCTAAGGTTCGCTGTATGGTTTCTTGCTCCTTTCAGATGAACATGATATTTCTTATCAAAGGAATCAAACTCAACATTCATCTTAAATCCCATATACTCACCAATCTCTACTCTCTGATTAGGTATTTTAATAGTTTCGCACATGGCTATAATCATTGTTCCTGCATTTTTCTTCTCAGTGTATGTCTTATCTGCCACTTTCATTTCAAAAGGTTTCTTGTCAGGATCATCTTCTCCGAAAGACATCTGCCCTGCCCTCTTTTCCAAGTCCGCAGCCTTTTCCTTAAAGAGTGCTATATCCTCAGAAAGTCCTTGTATTATTTCTTTCTTTGTAGCAATCTTATGTGGGAAAACCTGTGTTATATTATCTTCAAGTCTATACCGCTGGCTTGTATGATTAGCCTTTAACAGCTTTAATTTTGAAACCTGAATATCCAAGTCCATTTTTTCCTTGATATATGGATTTCCCGTACATAAAGCCTTGACCTCTGCATAAGTAAGGGCAGCTTCGTCAACATCTTCACAGCTTCTTACCGGAGATTTGCTCGTCATTATCTGACCTATGAACTTCTGCTTGTTCTCAATAACCTGCCAACTGTAGCTGTCGAATGTTCCCTCAGTAACATATCTGAAAATCTTAACAGGCTTGCCTAAATCCTTATACATATTGCCCTGCCTGATAATACGTCCTTCCTGCTGCTCAATATCAGACGGTCTCCAAGGTACGTCCAAATGATGAAGTGCAATAAGTCTGTCCTGCACATTAGTTCCTGCACCCATCTTCTGTGTTGAGCCTAATAAAAAACGAACCTGTCCGCTTCTTACCTTTGCGAACAGATCCGCTTTCTTTGTCTCTGTATTAGCTTCATGGATAAATGCAATCTCTTTTTCAGGCACTCCCTTTTCCATGAGCTTATTTTTTACATCATCATAAACATTAAAAGAACCATCGCCTTTTGGAGTTGACAGATCACAGAAGATCAACTGCGCTCCTTTATTCTCCATTTCTTCCTGATATATCTCAAATGCCTTCTCAACACAAGCCCTTGTCTTTGATTCTTCATTTTCGGGTAACATATCACTTATCAACCGCTGATCCAGTGCTAACTTTCTTCCGTCATTGGTTATCTTGAGCATATTGTCAACAGATGAATCTACCATACGATTCCGGACACGTTCTGCCCTGTCTGCCAGTGAATCAACTATCTTCTTTTGATGATCCGACGGTTTAAGCACCACATTTTCATACTGTGCTTCCGGCACATCAAGATTGAGCATATCAGGAGTTTTTATATCTGCTGATTCCTTGAACAGTGATATAAGCTCCGGCAGGTTGAAGAACTTTGCAAATCTTGTCTTTGCCCTATACCCCGTTCCTTCCGGTGCAAGCTCAATAGCTGTCTGTGTCTCTCCGAATGTACTCGCCCATGAATCAAATTGTGACAGCCCCATCTTCTGTAATGTATCAAATTGCAGATACCTCATATTAGTATATAGCTCCGTCATACTGTTACTTATAGGCGTACCCGTTGCAAAGGTTATTCCCTTTCCTCCGGTTATTTCATCGAGATACTGGCACTTTGCAAACATATCTGATGACTTCTGTGCGTCCGTCTGTGCTATTCCTGCCACATTCCTCATTTTCGTATATAGAAAAAGATTCTTGTAATTATGACTTTCATCTACAAAAAGCCTGTCAACACCTAACTGCTCAAATGTCACAACATCATCTTTCTTTGAAGCATCATTTAATCTGTCAAGTCTTGTTTTAAGGCTCTTTCTTGTTTTCTCCATCTGCTTAATGGTAAATCTTTCTCCACGTTCAGCCTTTGCAGCAGAAATCTCAATTTCAATCTCATCAATCTGCCTTTCCACAATCGCTTTCTGTCTTTCAATCGAAAGCGGAATCTTCTCGAACTGGGTATGACCGATAATAACTGCGTCATAATCACCTGTAGCAATTCTTGAACAGAACTTCTTGCGGTTTGCAGGTTCAAAGTCTTTCTTGGTTGCGACAAGTATGTTTGCCCCAGGATACAACTGCAAGAAATCACTGCCCCACTGCTCTGTAAGATGATTAGGAACAACAAAAAGACTCTTTCTGCAAAGACCTAACCGCTTGCTTTCCATAGCTGCTGCTGTCATTTCCCATGTCTTACCTGCTCCTACACAGTGGGCAAGAAGTGTATTGTTACCATATAGCTGATGTGCAATCGCATTTTTCTGATGTGGACGCAACGTAATCTCCGGTGACATACCGGGGAAAGTCAGATGTGAACCGTCATACTCTCTTGGACGTGTGGAATTGAATATCTGATTATACTTCTTAACCAATACTCCCCTGCGTTCAGGCTCGTCAAATATCCAATTCTTAAATGCTTCCTTAATAGCTTCCTGCTTTTCTCTTGCAAGGGTAGTTTCCTTTTTATTAAGGACTCTCTTTTCATTACCGTCCTCATATATAGTATCATATACCCTTGTATCTTTCAGATTAAGCGAATCTTCAAGTATCTTGTATGCATTAACCCTTTGTGTGCCGAAAGAGTAATTAACAAGCGAATTGCCACTATCATAACTCTTTCCGCTTATATTCCATGTACCTGTTACATCTGAATAATTGACCTTTATATGATCGCCCATCAAACTTTCCGGAGTTTCAAATCGTTCAACCATGAACTGTTCAATATACTTAGGATCAATCCATGTTGCTCCAACCCTGACCTCTATCTCGGAAGCGTCAAGTTCTTTAGGCATGACCTTTTCAAGTGCTGTGACATTTATAGCATATTCAGGATTATCATAGGCATTAGCTTTTGCAACCTCCAATTTATTTCTGATATTACCGGACAGATATTCATCGGCAGTTTCCCATTCCTTAGTTATAGGATTTTTGAATATAACTCCTGCCAAACCCTGAGTGATCTGTTCTTCTTTCTTGCCTGAAAGCTCTGACATATAGGAAAGATCGACCTTAGCTTTTTCCGAAAGAGAAACAGCCAATGCTTCAGTTGCAGTATCAACAGATGTAACAACTTCCGCACGTTTGATAGTTCTCTTGGAGAACATATCAGCTTTTTCCTTGAAATTACCGTCAGAATCAAACTTCTCCAATGAAGCAAGCAAAGAATAGCTTGAATCCTGATTAAAGGCGCTCTTATTTGTCCTTGAATTGATACGTCCGAACTTCTTTTCAAAAGAATCATATATCTCATTCAACTCTTTCTGCTTGTCAGTTATCATTGTGTCCGGAGCTTCTTCTAACTGCATATCTATAAGTTCCCTAGTGCAGTCCCTTATGGATACCATTCCTTTAATACGTTCAAGCTTTGATTCCGGTGCTTCAACAGGCTTCATAACTGAGTTTTCCCTGTAATACAAGTCATTATCGACAATAGTATAAGAGAAGTTTCTGACATCGGGATCTGCAGGAAGCACCTCTCTTTCATCTTCTACATCCAGTTCATCAAAACTCTGTTCTATAACATCAATACTGCCTTGAATATTAGAAAGTGCAATCTTTAACTGTTCATCAAATGGCTTGTCGGGATCAGGTTCGCAAGTAGCCTGCATACCGTAAGGACCCGACACCATTTTCATCTGCCCTACAATCTGTTCCGGATTGTCAACAAAGTAAGAGTTCATTTCTATTCCATTCTCATCTTCCTTTGTATGTATCCAGTCCGGTTCCTCCCTCACAAGTCTGTCACGTTTCTTCAAAAACAATATGTCTGAAACAACTTCCGTTCCTGCGTTATCCTTAAAAGCAGTATTAGGAAGTCTGACAGCACCAAGAAGCTCAGCACGTTCAGCTATGTATTTTCTGACATTCTCCCCCTGCTTGTCCATTGTTCCCTTAGATGTGACAAATGCAACGATACCTCCTGCCCTTACCTTATCAAGTGTCTTTGCAAAGAAATAATCGTGAATAAGGAAGTTCTTGTTATTAAAGTCTTTATCGTTGACCTTATACTGTCCGAATGGAACATTGCCGACAGCCACATCAAAGAAATCATTAGGATAATGTGTTTCCTCAAATCCTTTTATTTCAATCTTTGCCTGCGGATATAACTGTTTTGCCATTCTTCCTGTCAGATCATCAAGCTCAACACCGTATAATCTGCTCTTGGAAAGTGCTTCAGGAAGCATACCGAAAAAGTTACCGACACCCATTGACGGTTCAAGGATATTTCCTTTGTCAAAACCCATTCTTTCCAGTGTCTCATATATTCCACTAATGATTGTCGGACTTGTATAATGTGCATTAAGTGTACTTTCTCTTGCAGACCTATATTCCTCAGGTGTAAGTAATTCCTTTAATTCCGCATACTCTGATGACCAGTTACTCTTAGTCTCGTCAAATGCGTCAGGAAGACCTCCCCAACCAACATACTGAGCCAATGTTTCCTGCTCACTCGGTAAAGCAGTGCGCCCTTCTTCTTCAAGCTGCTTTAATAACCTGATAGCATTTACATTTCTTCTGAATTTCTCTTTTGGTGAGCCTTCTCCAAGATGTGAATTGATAATGTGGTAATTCTCAGACTTTGGTTCAGAAGTTTTGATATTATCCTTTTCCTCTTTGATAACATCTGCCTGCGGCGCAACATTCATTTCAATGTCCTGTTCTTCAATGTTTTCCTCATAATCCTCTTTGAACATTGAAAGATATGTGTCTGCCACCTGCTCATAAGACAGATCACGACTTGCATTTCCGCAAGATATTACAAAATGATCATCTTTTACTTCATAGGATAATTCCGGTTTATATACTCCGTCAGGATAAAAGTGTCCTTTTTCCCCTAACAGACCTAATGCCAGATCTCGATCAAACTGTAATTTTAAATCTTTGCTTTCATCAATATCACGATAAAGATAAAGAATATTTTGAAGTTCGTCTCCATGCAATCCTTTACCAAATATGGAATTTTCTGAAAACATAGGGTGCTGTTCATCATCTAAGCCGTTAAAAGCATATCCAAGTGATTCTATTTCATCCCAAGCCACAGCACTTTTGGCAAACCTTTTTGCAAGATACGATATATCCATATCTGCAAGATACTGTTCTGCATGGGTGAGCCTGACTTCCTGCTCAGGTGCATTGAATCCGTTAATGCCCTGTTCATACATACCACGAAGCACCGGAACAATATCCTGCCAGTTAGCACCATACTTAGTATCATGTTCGTCATGTACAGTGACCTCAATACCGTCCTTAGACGTGAAATAGTCTGCAACCTCTCCTGTTGACAGGTGCATGGATTCAGCAAAACCGCCTAATGTTTCTCCTAATTGCTTCGCAATATCATCGTTACTTACATCGCTTGCAAATGCGTCCTCTAATTCTCTTTTGTCTCTGTATTCGAGCAGTCCACCCTCTGATGTAAGTGATTCAGCCAAATCCTCACCAATCCTGCTAATATCGGCTACTGTCCTATCCTTTTCAATCTCTGTATTGCTTTCTTCAATCTCAATGGACTTTTCAGCAGGTTCAATTTCCTTTTCAGGCTCAAAAAGTTCAATTACATTTTGAACCATATCATTAACTATCGGATTATCTGCAAATTCAGGTGTATCATCGAGCAAGTCACGTTCAACCTTTCCCGCTATAATGAAATCAACCATTTGCGCTTTATAATCTTCTGCTCCATGTTCATGTATCCTTATTCCGATACTTGGCACACCAATCGCATTTGCTTCAATCTCCTTGTAAACCTTAAGAGCTTCTTCCGGCGATGTAATATCTACCTGCTTTCTTCCTGAAAGAAACTCCGAATCCTCAAAGACAGTGTATGTAATATCAAGGTTATCTATTTCCTGATCTTTTGAATATTCAATAGGTACATCATTTTTTAGCTTTTGGACATCATGACCAAAGGTTTTAATATAATCTTCTTTTGAAATTATTTTATAGTCTTTTAATTCGGCAATATTATTATTACCTTCAATCCGGCTTTTCCAACCCCATATTGAACGTGAAGCAACACCACCCGTTTCAGTAACATTTTCATCGGCAACATCAAGACGCATAGCCCAGCTATCGTCCTTTACTTCCCATAAAACGCCCTTAGGATCAACAAGGGTATCGCCTATTTTCAAAGAAAGCAGTTCATCTTTACTGATTGCTTTTTCAGATTCTTCATTCCCGACCTGCTTTTCTTCTAATAAACCGTATTTGTCTTTCCACCATTCAACAGCTTCATCCGGAACAGATACAAGAGAATCAAAGTCAAGATGTTCCAATTCACTTACAATCAATTCATCTAAGGAATCATATTGATTGACCTCAATTTCATCATTATCGAGATATGTTGAAATTCTATAATTATTAAGATCAACGAATACCTGCACATCATACTCTTTACGTACATCTTCATCAAAATAATCTGTATCGGCTAATGAAATTTCTGAAAGATTATTAAACTCTGCTCCATGATCGTACTCATCGTAACAAAATTGCTCAATCAGGCTTTTAGCATACTCCAGCCTTTCTTCATGTATCTTTGCCTTAGCCTTTTCAAGTTCAATTTTCTCATACTCTTCTTTTTCTTTTGGAGTAAGAAACTTATCCTCAAAAACAAGCTTTTCTATACGTTTTGCTACCGTATTCCAATTAAGAAGCAGCTTTGTCTCAGGATCAAGAAGATCACCTTTTGTTATCCTGATTCCTTTCCCATCAAACATTTCATCAAGTTTGTCAGAATCCCGGATAGGAGCTGAAGTACCGCCCACTCCATATTCATGCTTCAGAAAAGTAGTCTGCTCTTTTCTATCATGCTTTTCATTAAAAAAATCATAAATACGAGCCTTTGTACCGGACACAACACTGCCCCTGCTCAATATACAATCAATTTCATCTTGGGTAACAAAACTTTCCTGCATTACATTTACCTCATCCTTTGCAGGAAATGTTTTCTTTTCTCCCACATACCCTGACACTTTATCAGCTAACATCTGCGGAGTGGTTATCAGTCTCCACCTCATTTTCTTCTCGCCTGATTCAAGAGCTTGTACGTTATGCTCGATCTCATCACATAACTCTTTCTTTCCTCTATCATCGGCAAGTAGCTCCATGATACGATTACTTGTATTCGGAAACAAACCCAAATCTCCGCCTATGGTAACAGAATCTTCTCCTAATGTATCCCTGAAAAAAAAGTATATTTGTGATGATAACTCTCTTCTGTATATCTGATCTGCCAAGAAAGCTTCTTTACTGTCGAGATAATCACCATTTGCTACCATATCCGAAACCTTAGCCTGAACTTCATTCCAAGTCATAGTTA
Source organism: Lachnospiraceae bacterium (assembly GCA_017469275.1). Taxonomy (GTDB): domain Bacteria; phylum Bacillota; class Clostridia; order Lachnospirales; family Lachnospiraceae; genus CAG-590. Next base: position 42,611 of record JAFUGT010000146.1, on the reverse strand, counting down.
AGAACGGAGATTCAGTAGCACTCTTTCCGTATCCGAAACTCATACCTTCGTCAGTACACCACACTGAAATCTGATTACCGTTAATCTCAAAACCTTTCCCACTTCTGCCATATTCTTTTTTTAGAAAATCTGCCAAATATTCGGGTGTTCTGTCCTCTAAAAATCTCTCATATATTCTTACTCTGCTGTCTCTCCTACCGCTTCCGGTTCTCAATATGTCCCCTAATTCTTCCTCAGACAATGAAAAAGTGGCAGGAGCTTTGATATTATTATCTGCTTCTGCCACTCTTATGCTTCCTATCTGTTCTTCCATTGAGGGGAACAAACTAATCTGTTCATATTTTACTTCCGCTTTTACATCGCTGTCTAGTCCGGTTACAAGCTGTAAACTATCTCGTTCAGCACTATCTCGTCCGCCCGATTGTTGATCGAGTTCATTCTGCGCACCCACTCCATCTGATCTGCTGCTTTCAGTTCCTCCGTTACTCCCTCTTTCTGCATTAACTGATTGATTATCCTCTCTGCTCTCTCTTCTGCCTGTCTCTGTATCTCTATGCAGTGAGCTTTCAGAGTTCCTTTCAGCAGTTTTCCTGAGTAAATCCCCTTGTGATTGTTCTTGAGGAATGTTTCCCGAAGCATTCCGTACTTCGTTAACGTGTCCTCTGTCTCCTCTGTGTAAATTAGATTCGGTATCAGATAATCGCCCTCGTTCTTGTAAGTCAGCTCCATAATCATTTCCTCCTTTTTCTTTAACCACGTTATTTACTTCATTTTCAACGTTTTCGGTTCTTGCAGGGGATTGTTCGCCCTGCATTTCACTTTCACGCTTTAAAGCATTATAGTTTGTTTTAGAACTATTTTCAAGTCCTTTATCGTTATTTTTTCCCTTTTCTATCTTTTGTTCTTTATCAAGTCTATATACTACTTTGAATATCTCGTCAAATATAGGCTTGCAGGCTTCACTTGTCGCATTACCGAGAATACTCAGGACTTCTTCAGAACCGAAATCTCTGATGTACTCGAATGTAAAATCTCCAATATAATCATCTGCATTTGCTCCACACCTTGACAATAATGTATAAGCTATACTTGCTGTTAATGTTTCCCTGAATCTTATTTCAGTATTCTGTTCATCAAAATCTGCAAGCAGGCTATCTTCCTTGACCGCCATAACATCTGCAAGCTGATCATTAGATATTTCCTCCGCTATACGCTTTGACATTTCAATAATACGTTCCTCAAATATTCTATTAGAATTGGTAGAGCCATACGTTTCATCAAGTTTCTCTATTATTTTATCCTTGTATTTTTCCTTTACCTGCCAGTCATAAGGAAGTACACCACCCTCTCTTGACTTCTGTACGTCAGATACTTCAAACACATACCGCAGCTTGTTATAATCTGAGTTTCTATCAATCAACGCAATACCTTTAGAACCTTTTTTTACCCAACATTTCATTCTATTATTCCAATAATCAATGCTGGTACAAGCTGTTGCGTCCGGACGTTGGGCATATATAAGCATTTGATCCTCAAATGGATACTTATATATCTTTCCTGCTGTTTTCAGATAAGAAGTCCATTCCCTCTGATTACTTGTTATCCTGCTTGTAGTTTCTTCGGCAAGAGAAGTAATCTCATAATATTTACTCGCCATAAGATTTTTACCTCCAATCATTATTTTTGTATTTGTGTCCATTATCAACAATCAATATGACCACCCCTTTTTAAGCAAAAAAAAGCAGGGACATTTATATTTGTCCCTGCCGATGTCTTATCTAACTAATTTTCCATATCATTATTATTTCATTCTTCAGTTTCCAAACCCATCAACACTTTTATTTTATTATCAGCATCCGGTGAACTTGTATCCAGTTCCTGCGAAATACTAATCAGGCTTGCTTTTTTTGAACGGATAACGTTAACTACATCTAAGAAATCATCTTTATCTCTTGTAATTCGTGAACAATCATAAACATAAACGTTATCTCCATCGTTCAAGTTTTCAAGCATTTCATTAAATTCTTTCCTGCCTTGAATCTTATCACTTGCAACCTCATAAACCCATTTGTCTATATTGTGTTTATCTAATGCTTCTTTTTGACTTTTGTTGCTTTGTTCCGGAGTTGAAATTCTTACATAAGCTATATTCATACACTCAATCCTCCATATTCTTTATATTATATCCTGCAACATTAGAATAACATAATTATTATAGCTTGTCAACACTATATACGTAGTTGTTAATTTCATTAAGTTATTACATCATATAATCGTATGGTGTTTTCCTTTTTGGCTTTGGCTCTTCCGGTATTTTGATTGTAGCTTCAGCTTCCTCTTTTGTAGCATAAAGTCTGTTTTCCCTAACTTTAATGCCACCGCCTCTGTCAGCAAATCTTATAAGATAAAAGCCAGCCGAAAAGTTCACTATCTTAACCTCTCTGACAAAGCGATTTGATTCTACTATGTAAGCTGTATCTCCTGCCTTATATTTTGCCACAATACCACTCCCATTATCCTATACTGTTTCATTTTCCTTTTTTTCGGTGAATAATACATCATTCTCCATACCTTCGCCAAGAAGATATGTCGGAAGATTATCTATTGCCATCTGAACTTGAAACTCATTTAATTCAATCTCAACATCAAATATATTTCCGTTTTCCGGTAATCTGACATGAATTACAGCAAAATGCTGATATTCTTCTGATGAATATATACCGTCCTCATATTTCTTTAATCGGACGATTTTCCTTGATATTCCCTCTACAAGCCTGTAATCAATAGCATATATTTTCTTTTCAGTAAAAGCATGAATATGAGTAGTTCCAAAAGCAAATCCGTTCTTCTTGTATGTCAGCATACGACTGTTAAGATAAGATGATTCCAAAACATTATAATCAATATCTCCTTTAAGCCACTTTCTGACAGGCATACCTATATACAACGAAAATTCCATATAGAACAAAGAGCCAAACAAACAAATGCCTACTATTGTAACCAAGTAGTTATTATTCAAAATAGCAACGCAGCAACAGAACAACAGAAACAACATCAATAACATTCCTGTCATGTATTCCCGTCTTTGAAATCTTTTGAGCATATCCTGTTTCATACTTGGATACTTTGGCTTTTCAAATGGATTCTTATTGATATATTCAACATATTTTGCACGCCACTCAGGACTCTCAAAATAATCTCCTGCTATGATCTGCCCACCTTTTTCTTCTGCCATTTTATCTGCTTTATGCTCTTTCCTATAAGCATATATAAGATAGCCAATCATCATAGGGCAGACAATGCAGGCTCCAATTTTTCCTGTCATATCTCCCCTTATGAAAAAGAAAAACAACCCAATAATAACAACAGCTATTATATAAAATATTAAAGCCTTCAATGTCATAACATAGGGATATTTATTTCTATTATCAGACATTACAATGCTCCTTAATTGCTGATTTATCATATTTCTAAAACTCCGACACCTGCCATTAAGACAAGTGTCGGAAAAACAAAAGAGGAAAATAAAAAGAGAATCAAAAACTGTATAAATATTATCATAAACACCGTTCACATTCAATTACTGTTTTTCTTCTTTGCCTTTTGGGGGAACTCCATTTTATACTTGAACTGCTTGCCATACACTTCGTTACCGTCCTTGTCCTTATATGTGTTATCAACCACCTGCTCCGGTGTAAAATATGCATCATAAGGCTTGCCTGACTTTTTGGATTCGATTCCCTTAACAAGTATTCTTTTTCCCTGCAATAATGACTTGTATTGTGCTTCTGTTAAATCCTTATTCATTATCCTGCCTATCTTCATTCCGCATTTCTTTGAACAGTAAGCACCATACTTTCCAAGAAGCATATCTGCTCCGCAGTTCGGACAATCACCGATAACCTTATTATTGCTGAATATATTGCTGTTATCCTTACTTACACCGTTATATGTTCCAATAAGCTCCGTAACCATATTTGAAATGCCAGACATGAAATCATCATACGAATATTCTCCCTTTGCTATCAGCGAAAGAGTATTTTCCCAATCCGCAGTGAGCTTTGCAGATTTGATCGTATCAGGAAGTATTGTAATTAGCATCAATCCTTTATCGGTAGGAACTAATGACTTTTTATCTCTGATAACATAAGCATTGCCCACAAGTCTTTCAATAACTTCTGCCCTTGTTGCTGGCGTACCTATTCCTTTACGTTCCACATCATCGTCCATATCAGCAGATCCGGCACGTTCCATTGCGGATAGCAGTGTATCTTCCGTATATCTCTTTGGTGGCTTAGTAAAATGCTCCGTAACCTTACTGTCGGATACTTCCAAAACATCGCCCTCATTTACTTCCGGAAGATTCTGTTCTGCAATGTCATCGTCCTTTTCCTTTTCTGATGAAGCCTTGACATATTTCTTCATAGCTTCCTCAAACTCTTTCCAACCTATATCTGATACAGATGTACCCTTTGCAGTGTATTGTATGCCATTACATTCAAAGATTATCTTTTCCGAAACATACTGATAATGAGAAGATGTTGCAGACAATAATCTTGCAGCTATAAGAAATAAGATTTTTCTTTCACTCTCAGGAATATCGTCAAGATCATGCTTAGTAATCTCAACTGTTGGTATAATGGCATGATGATCGGATACTTTCTTTGAGTTCATTGTAGGTTTGATATTTGGGTTAAACTCACTATCCGGAACAAATGGTATTGTTCCCCTTATTGCTTCAATGACCTGCCTTGCTGATTTTTCCATATCGTCCGTTAAATACCTGCTGTCAGTTCTTGGATATGTAACTAGCTTTTTTTCATAGAGGTTCTGCGTATATTCAAGTGTATCCTTTGCTTTGAAACCAAACAGCTTGTTAGCTTCTCTCTGTAAGGTTGTAAGATCATATAGCTTTGGCGGAGCAGCTTTCTTGTTTTCTTTTATCACTGAAACAATTTTCGCCTTTTCTCCTTTACAGTTATCAGCCACATTGTCTGCTTCAGCCTGAATATCAAACCTATCTGATACTGCGTCAATACCTCCAACCTCTATATGAGCTAAAAAATACTGCTTTTTCTTGAAGTTTGTAATCTCCATTTCCCTGTCAACGATCATGGAAAGTGTTGGAGTAAATACCCTGCCAACATTAAGTGTCCCGCCATATAGTACAGAAAATAATCTCGTATAATTAAAGCCAACAATCCAATCGGCTTTCTGCCTTGCCATTGCTGCCTTATACAGATTATCATAATCTCTGCCTGATCTAAGGTTATCCATGCCCTCACGAATGGCACTGTCCTCCAAAGAAGAAGTCCATAACCTTTCAATAGGCTTTTTACAGCCTGCCATGTTATAAACAAGTCGGAATATCAACTCCCCCTCACGTCCTGCGTCAGTTGCACACACAACCGAATCTACATCATTATTGTGCATTAACTTTCTGATAATATCATACTGCCCTTTAGTCCCGTCCAAAATATTATATTTCCACTCGTCAGGGATAATAGGTAACTGCTCATAAGTCCATGTTTTATATATATCATCATAATCATCGGGATTGGCAGGAGTTATCAGATGTCCTATACACCATGTAACAATATATCCGTTTCCCTCAACAAAGCCATTCTTTTCATTGGAAGCACCTACAACATTTGCGATTGCTCTACCTACACTTGGCTTTTCTGCTATAACTAATTTCATATCTGCCATATCCTCCTGTTATCTAGCCTGATCGTGCGCTTTATTTGGTGTCTGTTTCTCTGCCGATTTATTTTTGTCAACCTCTGTCTGCTTTTTCGCAATCTTATTCTGCAAACCTGATTCCTTATTCTTGCCTTTATATGATTCCACCATCTTCTTAAGCTCCTTATTCGGAACCTTAGTCTTGGTGTTCTCCCACATATCTTTGCCATTCTCATCAATTCCGGTTTTAACACTCTGCATAACTGTAGTGCTGCCATCTGCCGGAAGCTTGCAGAACATACCCTTGCCATACTTATTATCGTGAACCTGATTAGCCCTTACCACAAAGGTACGCCAAGAACTCTTATCATTCTTATCTTCGTTAGGAATTGAAACTTGACGATACTTTTTACCGTCCTTTGCTTCAAACTCCTCACCCACATATCCCTTTCCGAATTTAAGGGTAATTTCCTTATATTCCTTTTTCTCTCCCTTATCCTGTCCGTCCTGTCCGACATTCATCATGGAATCCTGCTCTTTTTCAGAAGCCTCCACTGTCTCTTTAACATCATTTGCAGTTTCCTTAACTTCTCCTGCTTCCTTATCTTCCTGCTTGCCCATAACTTCCTCCTGCACCTTTATAAGATCATCTACCATTTTCTGATTGCGTTGCTCATCTGTCATATCGTTAGTTCCTCCTTTTCATTTTTTCAGCAAAAAGCAGAGAGATTTCATTTCTCTCTGCTTTTTTTGCTAATTATTCTTCAGGCTTTTCATCTAATTCCTCTAGTGGTACTGCTTCTTCCTGCTCATTCCTTTCATCATCATACATTGCGTCATCATTTTGCTCAGGCTTGCCTTTCTTTGACTTCGCATTTTTACCTGCAACTATAATAACTGCAAAAATAAGGATTCCTACAATCACTGCCGGTATATACCACCACTGAAATGAGCTTTTCTTCTTTTCCGCCTTAACTTCTTTATCTTCTTCCTCTTTCTTTTCCTCTGTAACAGATTCATCACTAACCGGAGTTACTTCGTCAGGATCAATGCTGTTATTAGCAGCAACCGAATTATGTGGCAATGTCTGTTCTCCGTCATTTACAAAGTTGAGCAAATTCTGACTTGATACGGAAGTGAGGAAATACACTGTTCCATTGTTCGGACTGCTGGTAGCCGAAACTCCTGTCCCTGTGTAAGCTGCATTTTCTTCTCTGTCTTTCTGTGCATAAGTCATATCTATTACAAGATAATACTGCTGACCGTCAGATGTGATAATGGAATAGAACTGCTTACCGCTTATCTGATCCGTTATATCCTCTCCGTTCTCGTCCGTTACTGATGTGACCTCTGCAGATGATGTTCCTGTTGTTGAAGCCTGTGCATTATCAGGTAAGTCCTCCGCAGGATTCTTTGTATCCTCATCATCGTCCGTCTCTGCATTTGGATCTGTCCAGTACGGATTCTGAACAGTATTCACCTGACTTGTATTACCTGCATTATCAATAGCATAAATATAAAAGTTCTGATATGTGGCATCAAACTTCTGTAATCTTATTGATACAATACCGTTCTTGTCCGGCGCATACTTATATCCGTTTATATATATGCAGTCCACCCCGCTTTCAGTATCATACGTCATAACAGTTAATAGTCCCTCATTTACCGCAGCATTTAGTGTAGGTGCAACAGTATCAAATATCTTGATTAGTCTTGATTTCTCATACTCATTACCATACTGATCTGTGACCTTGACGTACACCGTACAATTCTCTGTTACATCAAAATACATATCGTCAGTTATATCCTGCCACGAGCCGGAAGCACCAATCTTATATTCGACCTTTTCAACATTGGTTCTTGGAGCTTTTGTACTAACCTTTTCAACCTTGACGATCATCTTTGCACTCTCATTGTAAAAGCCTTTTTTCTCAGGTTCGATTGTGATCTTCAACTTTCCTTTGGTTGTATCTACTTCCTCAGTGGTTGCAGTCTCATTCTTTGTACTGACCACATTAGGAACAGCCTGTGTAGTGGCTTGTGTTGCTGTCTGCGTAGTTGACTTCTCTGTGCTGTCAAGTCCCGTCCTTGAGGCGTTCTCTCTTATCTCCTCCGTAGCAGTGCTTGAAGCACTGACATAAAAAGCACTCATACCTACCATAGAAAGTACAAGTGCCAAAGCTAACAATATTCTCTTTAATCTGTTCATTCGTTAATCTCCTTTATCTGATTCTGATTTCTTTTGCAGATTTTTACTTAGAAAGTTTATTAAGTCCTCATAACTCTCCACACCATAATCTGCCATTGCCTTTTTATATAACTGTCCTTCGCACCGCTGAATGTCCTGCTGAATCCTGATAAGCTTGCCATTCTCTACATCATACTTATTCTTTGCTTTCTCTAAGGCTTTGGACAGTGATTCTACTTTGTCTTTCTGCTTTGCTTCATTTTCCTTAAGCTTAGCAATCTTATTCTTGATCTCTGCTTCTTTCATTGATTCCTCCTACTTAACCTTGTCGTATTGCGGACGGATAAACATTGTTATCGGAAATGAACCGTTCTCATATCGTTTCTTGATAAATACACCGCCACCGTTTGATTGTGAACCTGCGTCATCGGAAGATGTATTCCCCTCAATAGTTGTATAAGAACCGTCACCGTTGTTTGCTATTACAATACCTATATGTTCATCATTTCCAAAGATAACAAGATCGCCATACTGAGCTTTATTTCCGCTTACTGCCAGATGTTTTTCCGTTGCCCATCTTCGGACTTCTGAACAGGCAGCAGTCTTGTCACCGTAATAAAATGCGTCTCCGTTTCCACTCTTGTCAAAGCACCACCAAACGAAAACACAGCACCAAGGATATGCGTCTCCTGATACTGCACCGCCATAGTATTCAGTGTTGAATATAACATTATTTGTACCAGGGGGATCTTCGGTAATATTAAGCTGACCTTGTGCAGTCTTAACTACACCGCCGGAACCTTTCTCTACAACTATCTCTCCGCTTCCTAAAGCTCCGCCTGCCATATACTTTGCGAGCCATTCTTCGCCATAAGGCGGGTGTCCGTAATTACCACCTTTTGAATCCGCAAAAGCCTGTGACAGCGAAAGCGACCACTTTGTAGCATTTTGACCCTTTGCGTAATCGAAAAAGCCATAACCATAATTGTATCCCTGAGCAACCATCTGCAACCCGTCGTAATCGTCCGGTTTAGTCACTCCCCATCCTTTCAGTCCCGAATAAAAATATCGCACACCTGCGTCAATGGATTTCTGTTCGGTTGTAAAGCTGTTCCAATCCGGCGGAGTTCCGCTTTCCCAATTACCACTAGCCTTGTCCTGCATTATATCTCCGCCACATGAGGCAGAGTTACCACCCGATTCCTGCTGAATGGTTGCAAGTATGGCATTAACAAACTGCGTCAGATCACAGTCACCGTCCTCCTTATAATAGTTACATCTGTCAACAACAAAGGTTCTCCACTGCTCAACTTCCGGTGGAAAGCCTGCACCCATAGGCACAGAAGAACTTGAACCGCCTAACATCATCATAAATAATGAACCGCTTGCACCGATAAGGGTAGTAATGATAATTAAAACAATCATACATACAATAGCTATCTTTCCTGCCGGAGAACGTATCACTTTAAGCAATGTCTGCCCGACAGATGAAGCACCTGCTTTAACTTTGTCAGCCAAACTGAATCCGGTTGAATATGTTACCTTACCTGCACTGCCTGCTTTCTTTGCCTTTTGGTACTCGGCTATGGCGTTCTTCATGTATTTCTTCTTGATTGCTTTCTTTTGAAGATGTCTGTCATACAGATTGGATTCTTTCCACAACACTCCTTCCTTTGTAGTTTTAAGTGCAGATTTATATTCCATACGGAACGAATTACGGACTATCTTTTCTTCCTGTCTTGCAAGTTTTGCTATCTCAGCTTCATTCTTTGACATACGCCAGTATTTGGCGGTTTGAGAAAGTGAAAAAACCTTGGATACTCCGTCTGCTCCTTTGCCTGCTGTGTCAATCCACGCATTTTGTGTACTGTTTTCCTCATTGTCTGCCATATCGTCCATAAAGTGTAATGCCCTCTGTCCGATACTTCCTGCAACATCCGTCGGTTTGTGGTTTGGTGCATCATAGAGCTTGCTTTTTACTGACTTTTCAACCCTTAGATCAGTTTTCAGACCGCCTTTGATTTCTGTCTTGACATTATATTCATCTTGCAGTTTCCGGCTTAACTTCTTTTTTGTATCATGCAGCTTTTTGGAATTAGAATCGTCCATGCCGGATAATACAGAGCTTTCTCTGTCTGTTCTTAACATTTCAGATTTTGTCCTGCGTCTTGAAGCAGTATAGAGCTTGTCAGACCTGTTAAACGTTCTTTCCCTATCTCCAAGCTCAAGTTCTTTATTACTGCCTAACAGATACTCAGAAGCTGTTTCTTTATTGGTAAGCATTTCACTCTGATTACCTCTTTGTATCCTATTCGTTACTGTTTTCTCTGCAATATTACCCGCAGCCTGAACACTTGACTTTAACATATCGTGTGAATCTGATCGTGAAGCTGAAAGCTTATCTGCCTTGTCACTCTGACGCAGTGTTTCGTGAGCATTTACATTACTGTTGCTTAATTTATCCATCTATACACACCTCCTTAATCGGAAGCCATGTTCGATGTTCTTTCATTCTCACTTTCCGTTTCCGTCTTAGTTTCAGCAGGCTTCGTAGTAAGAAGCGAATACATTACGGTGTCCTTTGGAAATCTGTCAACAAATGGTTGAACAATATCCCCAAAGAATATAAGTCCTTCGCCCTGTCCGACATTGGTAACATACTTGATCTGGTGCTGTGATATATTCAATTTCTGTGCCAGTATATCCCTGTCCTCTGCGCCTTGATTTAACATATACACGAAGTCAGAGTTATCAAAAATGTTCTCTATCTCCTTAGAAGCAAGGAAGTCCTTGACGTTCTGTGTGATACCCGTAGGAATACCGCCCCACTTTCTGAAACGTTTCCATATCTCCATAGAGTATGCTGCTGTCAATTCATCTTTCAAGAGCAATCTCGATAGGTCAGACGCTTTCACGCCTTTCGCCCCGAGCCACACCGTGCAAGCAGCTTTCACTGCACACGGCGTTCCATGGGATTAGCCTTTTATTGTTAACGTAGTAGCTTCAAAGATTGGATAACGAAACCAAATTGATAGCACTCTTACCTATCTTGGCACGCCATTTGTTGATTTTTACCATCTGAGAAGACTTTTTACAATTCAGTCTCTCGATAATCTCTTTCATTGTATTCATGTCCTCGGTTTCCCTCAGAATAAGTACATCCTTATGAACTATCCTCAGGTTATTATAATCATCCGTGCCACCATCACATTTCGGCAAAAGCCTCATGCAAGCAACTTCCTCAAAAAGTAACTGTGTCCTGCTAAGTTCACATTTCCCTTGACATCCCACAAAACGTGAAAGCATATTGTCGCAAAACTCAATGCTCTCGCTAGGCATATTAAGTCTGCTGAGTTTATATAACACATCTGCATAGGCACAACTTCTGAGCATTTTATGGATAGCTTCCCTTCCGCTTGCCGTGTAACGGTTGACATCAGGGCTGTGACACATAGGATTCTTATGCCTTGCATAAGATACAGGCACGATTATCATATCATTGATATATCTTACCTGTGCCGAATCCTTGTATCTGCTGTAGAAGAACTCATCCATTGCACCCTTTAGCACCTCAGGCTTCTCTTTAGTGACTGAGTTGACACTCGAACAATGCCAAAGTGTTGCATTTAGTGACGGAAACAGCTTATGAACATCCTCGCAAATCATAGTCGCCATACTGTAATACTGGTGCAAACCGACTACCTTTTGATTGTAAGCGATAACATCATTATGCTGTTCCTGAGCATACGCATGTGCGCCACATAATTTCTGCATTGCTTGTTTTAGATTTCTCTGTTGAGTATCAATCGCCTTTTGGGTCATGTGTGACTTAATTACCCATTTCCTTTTCTTGGGAACTAACTTGAACCTGATTCCCAGAAAGTCGCTGTAGCTCGTTTTTAGATTAGTAACCCTTGATTTTTCAACGGACGTTTCCAGTTTTAATCTGTCCATTAGCCATTTTTCAGTGGCACATTTCAGCTTTATGGCATCTTTGTATGATTTACAGAAGATTTTGAAGTCATCTGCATATCTGACCAAATGGCATTCCTTAAGCCTTGAACCTCTCAGCTTTTTATACAGATTGCCCTTATTTAGAGAACCATTAGCATTCGTATAAATATCACTTGCAAGGGGATTATGCACAGGCATATTTTCCCATTGGCTAGCTATCCACCAATCAAGTTCATTTAATACTATATTAGCAAGTAATGGGCTGAGAACTCCGCCTTGAGGTGTACCCTTTTCAGGATAACTGCGCTCACCATTGTCCTCAATAGGTGCTTTAAGCATTTTACTGATTAAGCATAACAACCCCTTATCATGAATGCCTAGCGACCAAATCTGCTTTAGAAGTTTGCCATGGTCTACATTGTCAAAGAAGCCTTTTATGTCAACATCCACTACATAGTGGAATCCATCATGTTGTGCCAGCTTATAACACATGGCTACTGCATTGTTGGTACTTCTGTTGGGTCTGAAACCATAACTTTTGTCATAAAATTTTGCTTCACATATCGGCTCCATAACCTGCAATACACTTTGTTGAACAATTCTGTCAATAACAGTCGGAATGCCAAGAGGTCTCAGCTTTCCGTTCGGTTTTGGGATATATACCCTCCTGACTGCCTTAGGCTGATAGTTGGATATTTTTTCTTTTACCTTACTAATCAACGTCTCCTCAGGTAATTCCTTTAGGTCTTTAAATGTAACTCCATCGACACCTGCCGTATTACTTCCATCATTATTCTTCAAATTTCTGTATGCCATTTTGATATTAGCTTCTGAACTGATTATGCTGATTAAGTTTTTGAATACTCTGCCTTTCGCACTATCCTCATAGAGTTTATCAAGTATATCAACCATTCCGTAATACTCAGCATTTCGGATAGCACTTTTCTTCAACAATTCCTTTCCTTGCATAGTTAACATCACCTCACTTTCGTAAGAATCCGTTTCTCTTAGTCATACTCGAACCTATGAATGTTAACTACGTTATTTTATTAACTATCTTTTCGGCTGGAAGAGTGTCCAGCCGTCCCACTAGAGGCTGTTGCTCCACTCCCATTACAGGAGTTTCAACGCTCGTGCCTCCGCTCTCACAACAGTTAAAATAAGTTATACATTGGCTAGCCAATGCTTTCCTTATTAACAGGTCAATGCGTGTGTAACCGCTCGCTGTCTGCTGCTTTCGACGTTCCGATATGATACATAGTATCTCCGTACTTAGGTGCTTTCTTTGAGCCTGCCAGATTATGCTGCCTGTAACAACATCCCGAATTTCATTTCCACGGTATTACTCTTCGGTATCTGACGCCAAACCGTTGGCATACACCTTTCGATGTATTCGAATTATAGACCCTTTAAATCGTCAGTTCGTCCCCACATCCTGTGGATTCTCACCATATACAGCTCACTACATAATCACCAATAGCCTGTACCTCTACAGACGTTTCCTCAGCTCATACGTTATTGAAGTATCTCTGTCACAGGTGGACTCTAGCCTCTTTTGAACCAATGACTTTAATATTTCTTAATAAGTAAATCTCTGTTAGGATTGGCTTTTTGCTCTTCAGCCTAGCTTTACGACCCTTTCGCCTTACACTTGCTACTAACGCCGTAGGCAGTTTTTGTGCGTCCCTTCGTGGCGTTACCCACTCATTTGAACGGCATCATATCAGTTGTATCAGCAAATTTTCCTTACGGAGGGCTTTGCTAACCCCGTAGCCTGTTAAGCTACGGAACGTCTCGCCCAGTGAAACTCGTCAATATAGAATCTTGTGTATTTATGCTGTTCTCTGTTTACAGTAACACGATTCCATACTGCGTCCTGAACCACAAGCATACCCAGCTTCTTCAAAGTCTTTCCAAGCGACTTAATATCAAAGCACACGATCCTATTATTCAAATCCACGTTAGTTCTATGGTTGAACAGGTTGTTACTTCCCTCAACATACAGATACATACACTGTGCTATATGCTGTGACACCATATCTTCCTTATGTGATAAAAGTTCCTCATATAAGTCCTGAAGAATCGGCATATTTGCAGGCGCAGGATTTTCAAAATATTTCTGATAAATCCTTGATACAGCAAAATCTATTGCAGACTTTTCTTCCGGTTTAAGTCCCGTCTTACCGCCGACAACAAGCTCCATGAAAGAAAGTATGAAGTCAGCTTTAAGTGATACCGGATCATCATCATCGGAATAGTTAAGATTTATATCAAGCGGATTGATGTACTGCTTTGATGACTGCCCTATCTTTATAATCTGTCCTCCTAAGTAATTTACAAGCGGATAATACTCAGCCTCCGGATCACAGATAAGAATATCATCTGTTGTAACAAGAAACGTGTTAAGTATCTCTCGCTTGGTAGCGAAAGACTTTCCGCTACCCGGCGTTCCAAGAATAAGACCGTTTGGATTCTTTAATAATTTCCTGTCAGCCATAATCATGCCATTTGATAATGAATTAAGTCCCATGTATAGACTTTCAGCAGACTCCATAAAAAGCTCTTGTGTTGTAAATGGAACAAACACCGCTGTTGATGAAGTAGTAAGGTATCGGCTCTGCTTTATGAAGTTTTTTCCAAGCGGAAGTGAAGAAACAAAACCCTGCTCCTGCTGATGATCGAGCTTTCTGAGTACACAGTTAGCAGATTGAATGTTATTTGATAGAGTGAACCTAAAATCTTTCATCTTCTGCAAGTTCTCATTAAACGATGTGATTAAGAATGTTACCTTGAATAGCCTTTCATTTCTTGATTGCATTTCCTTTAGCAGTCCATGAGCTTCTTCTGAATATGTTTCTATATCCGGCGGGATTATATCCATGTCATACCCTGCCCTGATTGCTTTCTTCTGCTCCTCAATCTTCATCTTGTTAATGTCGGACAGCTTACCCTTAATGTATTTCATGGCTTCCGATTGATTGAGTGCGTCAATATGCAATGTTACTGATAATGCGTCCTCCATGTTCAATATATCCGCAAGCATTTCGTCCGAAAGCTCCGGTGCTGATATGATAAGATAATTGGTAGTTGCGAACATATCGCCTATCTTGTAATAGTCCTTTGCCCTGAAATCAAATGATGTAGGTGCTATATAGTTCTTTGGTGTAAGTCCGTACTTGGCAACATCTTTATAAGAGTGCATTGCGAACTTCTCCAATGTATCCTGATTCATGTAATCGTGCATTATCTTCAATCTCTCAATACCATTCACCGGAAGTGATCTGCAGCCAAGAATCTTAAACTTATTCATTATGTCTGATTCTATCTTTGCAAGTCTTGATACAGCCTGCTTCTTGTCCCTTGCTTCAATTCCGAAAATGATATACTTGCACTTGACAATACCATTGTTGCCCTTTTCAAGCTGATTACGGAGATACTCCGCATATTCCTGACGCACAACATTGAATTCGTCATCTTGATCCGGTATCGTTATTACTTTCTTGTATTCCTCCATATCCACCTTTTGATTGATAAATGATAACTGGAAGTGGATTGTTTCATCAAAGTAATTGAGAAACTGGCAATACTCACCGAATATATGCTGTTTCTCATCATTTTGCGCAAGCTGATAGTTAATGTCAAAGAACTGTATCATCTTGCTGTAATAATTCCCTGACACTTTACAAAGTCCGTCCGGATATATCTGCTCAAATGGTAAAGTATCCAATGTATTCTTAGGAGCTTTTACCTTATCCACTTTCTCAATAAGCCATGTAAAGAACCTTGTGAGTATATCCGCAGACTGTTCTCCATGATATGATGTCTGATATGCAGGTGTCTTAGCACCCTTGACATTTACCACATCATTTGTTCCGCTTCTTGCTGCGGTTTGGCTTGGAGAATTGTTCTTTTGCTCTGCCATTCTTTTCTCCTTTCTTTTCCCTTATTCTTTTTTCTTCATAATAGTCATAGATATTTTCATATCCCCCTGCCCTTATAGGCGGATATACAAACCTGTGACGAATGTAATTAAGCAGATATTCCTCCAATGGAAGTCCGTCCTTTTCTACAATCCCAAACAGAAAGAACGGTGCAAGCACTACAAGCAGGGCATAGAAAGCAACCGTTGTTCCGCCTACTGCCCTAACAGCAAAATAGGCGGGGAAACCTACTGCGATACCCAGCCCAAAACATACACACTGCCTTTTCGTAAAGTTGCCGATGAACTTTGTCTTTATATTAGTCAAGTCTTTCGGCACATCTACATACGCCATTTTATTCAACTCCTTTCTAAACCTTTGGACATTGTGACCAAAGGTTTTACTGTATTGCGAATACCTGCTTAGTAATGCCCTCACATTTGAACATCGTATAAACAAGCAAAATAGAAATGCCCACTGTACTCCAGCAGGCTTTTGTAAGTAATTTGATCGCTGTGATTCCGTTATCCGGATCAAGCGTTATAGTTGTGGGATCAAACACATTTGCTACGAGAACACCGTATATTGCCACGCATATCATCATCAATACCGCCTGCATTGCAAGGGCAAAGACATTCTTCAAATATCCCTGACCTATGTTAGACAGATGATGATTGGTTATCGTTGCCAGTGGCAGCGGTGCAACAGCACAGTGCAGATATATCGAAATCATACGGGAATATAATATGATAGTGATTAAGATTCCCATGAACTTAATCAGCAAGTCTATAAACCACGTTGAAATCGTAAGGCTTATCAGTCCCGATACATCTCCGGATTCTGCGTCTTTATCCTGATCTCCGTAATTATCAGTTAGATACTGGAGAAGTATGCTTCCCTGCGTATTCTCTGCTGTAATCGTTCCAAGTGTGGTTGTTGTCTTATTAACCATATCCGCACCTATCCCGAAAAAGCAGTTACATATCACAAGAGAATTGGCAATGAACCATGCTGCAACAATCGTCTTTATGAGCCATTTCATAAGCACCGACACAAAATCCACATCTGCTAGATTATTAGGTTGTATGAGTAACGATATAAGTTCCCAAAGAACAACGAACATGAACACCGTTCCGGCAACCGGAAGTGCCACATTCTCCGCTATCTTTTCAATAAGTCCCCATATCGTACCGCCCTGCCAAGTATCCGGTGCTGTGGTAAGCTCCGTTGAGATCGTACTGACTTTCTCATTCATATCTGTAAGCATATTGTCGAGATTGGAATACGCCAGCTCGTAGAAAATATCTCTCCACCCATTCATAAGTTTCTGGATAGTGCTGTCGAACACTCCCAAGAAAACGGGCATAAACTGTATCATAATATTCTCCCTCTCATTCTTTCTGTATTACCGTTATACTGACTTTTTTGCATTTTCCGCTTTGATCGTAAACAAAAATAGTGCATTGACCTTCAGATAAAGCCTGCACTACTCCCTTACTGTCTACCGTTGCTATTACCGGATTACTGCTTTCATAAGACAGCTTTCTATGTGTCTTGTGTTTCTTCTTTCCGTATTTGAGCTTTGCTTTAATACGAAATCTCTTTCCGACATACATGGTTTTCTTCGTCTTACCTACAGTGAACTTTTTCACATTTCCATACTTACCGCCCTTAGTCACAGCATGAACATTCTTTGATACAGCAATAGGAATCTGCTTTCCATCTATCACTGAATAAGCTACAACAATAAAACGGTAATATGTCCCTTTTTTAAGCCTGTACTTCGTAAATGCACGTTTCTTTGTATTGACTTCAAAAGAAAATGTATTCTTATTTCCACATTTACTTGCATAGACTATATACCCGTCCGCACCTGCAACCCTGTTCCATGCTATCCTAATAGAATCCTTTGTTACGGACTTGGTTCTTGCCATGAACTTCTGAAATGATGTTCCTGCTATATCATTTCCCGACTTTTTCTTTTCAATGTTATCAAGTTCGGCAGTAACAAGTTCATAATCTGCCCCAAGCTCTGCTGCCCTTGTAAGAAGATTTCCGGCAACTCCTGATGTAAGCTGATAGATATTCATTACATTTCTTATCTGCTCAGGCGTATATCCATACTTAGCAGCAGCTTCATCAATCGTCATTTCATACCTATCCTCATTCTTATCCGGCGTTGTCGGATAGATATACCAATCATCTTCCTCTATTACCTCAATCTTTTTCCAATGTGCATATAAAGTAATATCTTCCAAGATAGTGACTTTCATATCCTCTGAATACTTAGTACCGCCCTCTTTGGAAGTGTACCAGCCCTCAAAGGTGTAATAATCCTTTACCGCACTTGGAAACTCTGTGTATAGATCATCATAGGCATAAGTCCATTCCGTAGCAGTACATTCTCCGCCATTGGCATTGAATGTAATCTTATAATTATTTGGACTCCACTTTGCGACAAGATCTGTGTCAACTGTAATAGCGACCAGTGATTCTGCTGTTATAAGCTCATTCTTTATGAACCACCCTTTGAATGTGTAGCCTGTTCTTATTGGTACCGGAAGCTCTCCATAAGTATCATCATAAACAACTTCTTTATACTTTGTGTCACACTCTCCGTCATTAGCATCAAATGCAATCTCATAATGGTTCGCAGTCCACTCAGCTTTAAGTGTTGTCTGTTCTGTTACATATACGATACTGTCCTTTGTTATAAGCTCTTTTCCCAAATACCAGCCTGCAAATGTATAACCAACTCTCTGAGCTGTCGGAAGCTCCCCATAAGGACTTGCATAGGTAACATCAACCTTATCTGTGCCACAAGTCCCGCCATTCCCATCAAACAGTATTACATAAGAATTAGGTTTCCAATGTGCATAAAGTGTATGAGCTTTTGTTATATCCACTGTTGATGAAGCAGTTATCTCATTGCCCTCTGTCCTTGATGTATGCCAGCCTGCAAATGTATATCCTGTCCTGTCCGCAGTTGGTAATGTCCCATAAGTGCCAAGATATGTAACGAGCTTCTTTGTACCGTTTACAATGCCACCGTTACCGTCAAAAGAGACATAATAACTGTTGTTAGTCCAGTGAGCATAAAGTGTATGATTCTCTGCCCTGCTCATTGTAGTCTGATTAGTTACCTGCTGTCCTCCGTCAGCACTTGTGAACCACCCTGCAAAGCTGTATCCCTCCCTTGAAGCTGTTGGAAGTGAATACTTACTGCCATAGGTTATAGTGACCTTATCCGTAGCACATTCTCCACCATTAGGATCACATGTTATCTCATAACTGTTATTACCCCATTGAGCATAAAGTGTATGATTACCTGCAGTGGTTACGATAGTGTTCTCATACACCATTTTTGTACCCTCAATGTTAAGACTCCAGCCACGAAATGACGAGCCTGATCTAACAGCCTGCGTCAGTGTTCCGTAACTTTCTCCGTAATATACTGCTTTTCCGTTTGTCTCTCCCTCACCGCCATTGTAATCATAGGTTACACGATACTGATTGACGGTGCAGACTATCCGTAGTGTAATCCGTCTGTGACAGTTTTCAAGGTCATTATCCATACCGTTAAATGTAAGCCGGATATTATTCTTGTTTGAATCTGAAAAGCCTGCATATACAAACCTGCTTATACTTTCAGGATTGGAGCAGCTCTGTGATTCTATCAAAACATTTGAAAATGAATATCCTGTCGGTACAGACGGTGCATGAATAGTAATATCTCTGAAACTGCCCTGATTAACCGTAAAAGAGTAGCTTTCTCCTGAACTCTTGACCGCTGTTGTTTCACCGGAAGAATTACGATACTCATATATATAACTGACTGTAACATCATCATAAGTGGCAGCCCTGACATTTAGTGAAGTGAAAAACACTATAATGCTCATCAAGAGTGCCAAACATAATAATCTTCCTATTTTCATTATGTCCTCCGTTTCTAAAAATGTGCGTAATAAAAGAGGGGACATTCCCCTCTACATTACGCAGATCAATATGCTTCATATACAGATTAAAGTGCTGTAGGAATAAGATCGGAAAGCTTCGGAACAAGCAAAGCACCGATAAGCATAACTCCTGCACCTGCCATAAACTGCTTCATACCCTGTGACTTAGCACCCGGATTATCATTACCATAACCCTCAAGAAGATTGACAACACCAAGAACCGCAAGACCACCGCCTACAGCAATGATAACGACCTTCAAAGCCGAAACACCTGACTTAAGGAACGATGTGTAATCAAGCAGAATAAGTAAGTTCATCAACCACTTGTGACTAAGAATAAAACCTGCAACCTTAGATGAAGCCAAAGCTCCCATACCCTCTGAAATTAACATACTAAACATAATTAAAAATCTCCTTTTCATTCAATAATATTTTTAGATAAAAAAATAGAGCTATGTATTATATAGCCCTTTACTCTGATTGAGCTTCCGGTTGATCGGCTATTGCGTTTGCTTCTTCAACAGCACAATTCATAATATCGTCCGGATAACCCATGCCTGAAGTGTCCAATTCGACGAAATGATGTATTCCGTCCGGTTTAGGTACTCCGTATTCAGAAACATATTTCTCAATGTCAAACTCGTTCTTCTTGTCATAGTCCGAAAGCTCTTTATACATTTCATGCTTGGTTATATCCACCTTATCTGAAAAGAATGGCGGAACACCACGCACTGTCATTACACACTTGCCACCGTCCATCAATGCTAACTGATCCTGTGACATAAGTTCGTGTCCTAACTTCTGATAGTTAAGTCCATAGGATTGTGATGTACCTCTTGTATCAGAAGTGTTATAAGTATCAATAGTTTCCTTGCCTAGAATCTCTGCTAGGTCTTTAAGTGTTGACTTCTCCTTTCCACCCAAGAATAATGTAGTGTCGCAGTTACCCTCAATAGTCTCCGCACTGTCCTTATAGATAGTCTTTAACTGTGCTTTGCTCTGCAATATGATAGAAGCCGAAATCTCTCTGCTTCGGATAGTTGCTATCAGCTTGTCAAACTTCGGTATCTGACCTATGTTGGCAAACTCGTCAGCTATTACCCTTACATGAACAGGCAGTTTTCCGTTATACTTATCATCTGCAATGGTACATAGCAGATTGAATAACTGCGTGTATAGAATAGATACAAGAAAGTTAAGCGAATCATCTGTATCGGATATGATGATGAATAAAGCTGTCTTATGCACCCCTATGTCTCCAAGATCAAGTTCATCATAAGATGTTATATCCCTTATCTCCTGAATATCGAAAGGTGCTAACCTTGCACCACAGCTAATAAGAATTGACTTAGCTGTTTTACCTGCTGCCAGCTTGTACTTTTTATACTGACGTACCGCAAAAGAATCCGGATCAGCTTCAATGCCCTCATCAATGTTACCAAACTCAATGTCCTTAAACATAAGATCAATAGCATTTTCAAAGTTTTCATCGTCCTCTCTTGTTTCGGAAGCGTCGATCATTGCAAGCAGAGATACAAAGTTTCTTTCGTTTGGCTCACAGTAATTCACGATATAGGCAGTGTACGCGGTGAATAATAACCTCTCTGCTTTCACCCAAAAATCCTCTCCGCTTTGTGCCCCGTCACCCTTTGTATTCGTAATAAGTGTATTCACAAACTTCAATATGTCCTGCTCCGTCTTAATGTAAGCAAACGGATTGTAATGAAGCGACTTATCAAAGTTGATAGTATTGAATACTTTTATCTTATATGGAACACGAATAGGCTTTCCGGTTTTCTTGCTGAGAACTCTGTGCTGCCTGTCTCTTGGAAAGTCCTTATAGAACTTCTTTTGCTTATCTGTAAGCCTGTCATAGAACAGATAACTTCCCCTCTGCAACATTCTTCCGACTTCGACTAATACAGTCCCTTTCGGATCAGTGACAACGTAAGAACTGTGCATTTGCATAATGCTAGGTTTCACAAATCCCCTTGTCTTACCTGCACCCGAACCACCCACAATCAGTATGTTCTTGTTTCTGTCATACTTAGGGTGGCTTGGACGTGTCATGCGAAGCCACTCTGAAGCTGTAAGCGGTATATTAAACCATCGGTTGTCATCTGTATAAGGCTCAAAATCTTTCTCTGTTCCCCATCTTGCCGAACCATATTCCTCGCCATGCCTGAATTTCTTGGCATTTTTCTTCCTTGCATTTAACCACAATTTGAAACACACTCCAGCCAGCACTCCACCGATTAACGGAACTCCTTTCGGATATGGTGCAGAATAAGGATAAACTTGGAACATAAGCGAAAAGCCTTCCACACATTTATCCAGTATATCCGCCTTGTCACTCGCAAATACGCCCTGCAAATACTTATTGAACATATATGAAATAACAAGGAACGGAATCAAATCAATCGCAATCTTAGTGTAATTCCACTTACCATTCTTCTTGTACTGCCTGATGAATCTCTTTGGAATTGCCAGTAAATCGCTTAATATATCATCAATGATCTTAATTCCCGTCATAAGCATTTACCTCGATTGATTCTTGGATTTTTGTTTAGTCTTTTCACGCTGCCTGTTCTTGTCTTTCTTCTCCGCCTGCTCCTTTTTAGCTTTGATCGTTTCAGACAGTGATTTCTTCTTTTTAGGATTCAGCTTTTCAGCCTTTTCCTTAACCTTGCCTTTTATGTCCTCTCCTTGAACAATATCGTCCTTGTCGAGAACATTTCCCTGACTATCCTTGATCTCCATACGGACACCTTTAAGACTTGCTTCCTCCAGTTTCAGATAATCAATATCAGTATCCTTGACGAACTCCTGCGAGAAAACAGGCTTTTCTTCTTCATTAAATAGCACGACCTCTTTCGTTATCGCTTTCTGTTCCTCTAACACCTGCTCCGAAGCCATTTTGAGAATAGCAGTGAGCTGATCCACGTTCTTGACTTCACAAAAGGCAACAAAGCTGCTCTTTCCGTCTGCTCTTGGTGTCTCTTTCATATCAACCGGAATATGACTTTTCTTGCATATATCATTTATAATATCCGCAGTCCGTTCATCTGTCACATCAAGATGTGCAATATTCTTACCGTCCTTATTAAATGCTTTCAGAGAACCATGCGTTTCCTTATAATTACTTGACACGAAATCAACTACCTTATTAAGAACATGATCTTTCTGCTCATTAGTCATGTTAGGTTTTGCCTGCTCGGACTTCCGGCAGGCTTCCGCAATGGATTGGATAAGTTCAACACTTACTGTTACAATAGCTTTCCCTGTCTGGAATGATTCCTGTGTCAGTTCATCAACCATGTAATGTAAGCCTCCTTATAAATCATTAGTTACTTCTGTGGTGTATAAACATTTTTCCTAGATACCATAACCTCATTTAATCAGGTGATCTAATCCTTATCATAGGCAAACCTCTCTTTCTCTATAATAGAAACCTTTGGACATCATGACCAAAAGTTACCTAGCAAATAATCTTCGATGTTCCTTTACATCTATACATTCATCAATGATTCTGCTTTGCTTTGCATTTAACCAATCCGAAAGAATATCCAAATCTCTCTCATGGTATATGCAGCCACCTCCACCCATGCAGTAATCATTCCGGTATAGGCATATATGACTGCAAAACTCGTCTGTTATTGCAGAATCACCATTTTGTAATTCCGATAAAAATGATGTATATTCTGATGTTGACATTTTTCTTAACACTTCAATGTTTGACAATTTTCTATCAACCACTGTTTTCTCTCCTTTCCAAACAACAAAAAAAGGGCAGTTACAAGCTTTAACACTCATAACTGCCCCACCGCTGTTTATTATTCAATTATTTAATAGTTTTATTTTTCTAATATTACTTTCATGTATGTATAACTTTTCACTTGCTTTGAAATAATTATCTTTATTAGAATCCAATGTTCTTGTAACTTTTTTCTCCCATATAGAAATAAAATCCTCAGGTGCATTTTGTTCAGAAATATACATGATATGTTTCTCACTAACCTCTCTTGCATATTTCCAAAACTCAACACTATTAAATTTTACTTTTCCATATCCGGTAGTATTGTTATAAGGTGGATCAGCATATATTACACTATTGCTTGGTAGTTCTACATCTATATAATCACTACAGATAAACTCAGCATCCATTAGTGTACTCATATCTTTTAACAATGAAATCTTACTTTCTAATGCATAATTTCTATCAATACCGCCTTTAGCATAACCACCAAACCAT
Source organism: Lachnospiraceae bacterium (assembly GCA_017469275.1). Lineage (GTDB taxonomy): Bacteria > Bacillota > Clostridia > Lachnospirales > Lachnospiraceae > CAG-590. The sequence goes on along the minus strand of JAFUGT010000146.1, from coordinate 18,659 downwards.
TTTCCACCAAAACTACAACCAAAACCAACAAATCCTGCTAACATTTTGTTTTCTTCTTTATGTTGTTTAATGTAATCATATTCTTCTTTGGATATATGCTCAGGTGGAATATAGCCATTCTTAATGCCATTTAGTAAATAAATAAGATATTCATGTTTATCATTTAATATCTTTTTTCTATATCCCATCACCTTACTTTCCACAACACAACTACCGCAAAATAAGCTTACAAAAATATTGTCTACACTTCCATTATTCATAGATATTATTTTTGCTAGTGGTTCAGCGATCATTGTTTTTCCACCTTGGTATCTCATTTATTACCTCCATTCAGACAACAAAAAAAGGGCAGTTACAAGCTTTAACACTCATAACTGCCCTAACGCTGTTTATTATTTTATTTAACTATACTAGAATCTTATTTCTTTGATAACCCCTTATTAAATAATCCATTATCATATAAGAAATCTATTTCATCAAAATTTAATATTGCAAACGGATTTTCCCAATTATCGTCTTCGTGATCCCCAACATCTTCTTTGACCTGATATGGTTCAAACCCCAATTTGTCACAAATAGACTTATATTTTGCTTCTATCTGATTATCCGTCATTTTGACCTTCCTCTATTATCAACATTATAGGTTGAATATGATTTATAAATATTAACACAGAATATATTGTTTGAAAAGATACTATTCATTTATTGATTATCTACCACCTATCTAATTTTTCAACCTGCTCTGTCCTTTCCGGATCTGAAAAATGACGTGCAGCAGATCTAATTATATCCATGCCATAATCCCTGCTTGAATCATTTAGAATATAAAATGCCCTAAGCAGTTCGTCCATTTGTTTAATGCCCTCTTCTCCCAACATTTCCATCAATGGAAGTATTTTCATTGCTAAATACTCAGCTATTCTTTGATCCTTTTCACCCTCAACATATAGGTTCATTCTCAATCTTCTATTGTGATCTTTATATAATTCATATAAATCATTGGTATTATCAACATCTTTTTCACTAGAAACAATAAGCTGAACTTTATCACCATCGACACCTAATAGCTCTTTAAGTGAATCTATATCCTCAATTTTATTTATAGCCGATATTGTTATAAGCTGTCTATTCATACAAACCTCCTAGCTTCAAAAATTATTTTCACTTTACTTTATGATGAATCACTATCATGCCATGAATTAGAACTCATATCATGCTGTACCTGAAGCCTTACCTGATTATCCATAGTCATAGGTGCGTTATAAAGAACCGCAAGTAGATACTTCTTAATGTTCTTGACCTTTGTTGTATTATTGGCGAGTGAATCAAGTACATACTGCATTGTGAACATATCATATTTCTCAAACCTGCTCTGTATCAAGGCATGAGGTATTCTAATATCATGTATATAAACTTCTTCTCTCAATACGCAGGCTTCAACCATTATTTCAATTAGTTCATCAACCTGCTCCTTTGATATATACTTATAACTGATAAGGGTATCATACTCGATGTTATCTTTAATCATATCTCTGGTAAATGATAATCTTTCCATCACATCATCATTCATAACTGCTTTTTCCGAATCACTGTCACAAGACGAAAGATAGGAATGATTATTACTCTCCTCAATATAGTTCTTATTGTTATTTATATTATAGTTATTATTCTCGTCCCAAATCTGAGACGTCCGTCGTCCTATTTCTGAGATGTCCGTCGTCTCATTTTTGAGATGTCCGTCGTCCCATTTTTGAGACGTCCGTCGTCCTATATTTGAGACGACCTGTAAATCCGTTGTTTCCGGCACTTTATTATGCTCATTTTCAACTTCATCTGTTGTATTTGTATCCTCTGACATACTATCCAATATCTCTTTAATCTCTGTAGCCTTATGAACATATATCCGACTTGGCTTATTCAATACCCTAACCTTTTCAATCAAACCGAACCATACAGAATTACCATTATCATCTTTTCCTATCTCTAAAATATTAGAAAGCTCCGAGAATAATCTCGAAGCTTTACTGTGGGATACGTGAAGATCAGCCATAACGTCCTCAATCGTATAATATATGTATGTTCTTTCATTATCGTCTTTCCAACCGTTACGGATTGAAAGACCTGTGCGGTTCAGAAGCAGTCCATAAAGAATCTTTGCGTCACCGGAAATATTGGAAAAGCAATCTGACACAACCAACTCCATCGGCACTTGTATATGAATAAACTGATTTAGCTCATTCTCGTGAATGTAAGCCGATTCCGGTACAACTATTCTATTGTTAATCATAAGCTCTCCTTTCCGATGTTATATCCTTTCTTCCTGCTTCCACCTATCAAGCAGACCTATTATTATTTCCTCTATCTGTTCTTCACTGTAACTGTCCGCAAAATATTCGTCCAGTTTCTTAGCCTTAAATGTTACCTTTCTAGGCTTTTTCTTATCTACAACAGGCGCAAGTATGCTCCATACAACTGTTTCATCAAGTTCTCCTGCCTGACTTTTTGCTTTCAATTCTGCCGATTGTGAGGTTGTTATATTTACTCCAAATCTATCAAAGGCATTAAGTATCCAGCTTTGTTCTGTATCTGTCAGAAATGATATATCTATTCCCTGCACTATGGAAATCTGCTTTGTATCAACCATTTCCAACAATTCATCATTGAGCCTTGCAAGCCATACATATCTTTGTACTGTTTTAGCACTCTCTCCGGCTTCCTCTCCCACAACAATCAAGCTGTTACCTTTAACCCCCTGATGTTTGATAGCATCATATTTCATCTTGTATGCTTTTGCCTTTTCGCTAGGTAGTATATCCTCACGTTGTATATTTGAATCAACCATTACTATTGTCGCTTCATCATCTGAAAGATTCTTTATGAACATTGGCATTGTGGTAAGTCCTGCGTTAATACAGGCTTGCTTTCTGCTGTGTCCTGCTATGATCTCATATCCGCCCTTTGGACGTAATCTTGCAATACCGGGAACTAAAACACCATGTTCTTTGATACTGTCCGTAAGCTCCTGCATTTTTTCATCGTCCCTGACTTTGAATGGGTGTCCGTTAAACTCATATAATTCATCAATACTTATTTCTTTAACATCGCTTACTGAATCTGCGCTATCCGTCATGCCAAAGAGATTATCCAAACTACTCAGCTTAATATCTGAAACACTGCTTTTTCTAGGCATTTGCGATCACCTCCTCAGTAAACCTTGTATATGCTTCTGCAACCTTACCTTTGGGAGCGTGCTTATAAATACTGACACCTTTTGTTGTAGCTTCCACAGCCTTAACAGATAAAGGTATCTTGCTATCATATATGTTTATTGCTTTTCCATAAGCATTATTAAGCAACTCCACAATCTCCCTTGCATATATGGTTCTGTCATTAAGCATTGTTATCAATATACCGTCAATCCCAAGATTATTATTAAGGCTTACTCTGACTCTGCCGATTGTCTTAATAAGCTGTTCAAGACCTTTTATAGAAAGATAAGCTGCTTGAACAGGAATGATAATCTTATCTGCTGCTACCAACACATTTATCGTTACAAGACCAAGACTAGGAGCTGAATCAATAATTATATAGTCATAATTTTTTCTGACCTTTTCTATATATCTTTTCAATACCGTTTCCCTGCTCAGCACTTGAATCAATGCTACTTCTAATGCTGCCAACTCAATATTGCAAGGAACTAAGTCAACCCCTTCGTCATGATGTAATATTCCAAATGTGCTTGGATCATATTTTTCATTTTCTATTTCCTTTTCCATAATCACAGCTAATGTATCATTCATGCTGTCCGGTTCCTTATATCCAAGACTTGCAGTTAAAGAACCTTGTGCGTCTGCGTCCACAAGTAAGACCTTATACCCTTTCTTTGCTAATCCGATACCCAAGCTCCCTGCTGTTGTTGTCTTTGCCACTCCACCTTTCTGTGAAGCTGTCACATATACTTTACACATATTCATCTACCTGCCTTTCCGCTGTATTTAATTACTTTTCTTCTTATATCCGAATACCGTTCCGGTTCCGAAATATCTGTTTTTAATATCCTTTTTATGCTTTTCCTTAGCATACTTTGTCATAGGTTCATCAAGTCTGAATATTTCGGTATATATCCTTTTGTACTTTGCACTGCTTGAAATATCCATTATTTCTGACGGTGTATTCATCTTAAACCGATCATCTTTTTTAAGCATTTTGATAAACCACTTAATATCATTGGTAGTGCCTTGCAGTCTGATCTTTAACATTCATAACCTCCAATCTGCCGGAAGATGAATATATGCGTTCTGCTCTACCGCTGTATGATCTCATTAACCTACTAATTCTCCTTCCTTAACTCCCTCTATTTCCTCTTTGAGTAACATTGCGTCCTTAATATAAATCGCTATTGCTCTTGCTGCTCCTCTATCCAAGCCTGCCTGAGCCAGCTTGTCTGCATTGTATCCGGTGTCAGTAGCAAAAGAGCTTGCTTCACAACATATTTTCCAATATGGAATTGCTATAAAACCACCGTTTATGTGCTTACCATAAATGAATGTATAACTGAATCCGTTATAAGATATACTGTGTTCTAAGAATATCTCTACACTGTCAGTAAAATCTTCCTGAAATCTTACGTCCATACATATCTCCTTTCCAAAGAAAAAGGCATTTCCGTTTTACCTTTGGAAATGCCCTAATCACACAGAATCAATTTCTGTATTAACATCATTATTCAATTTGCCATCTACTATAACCTGTTGTTCAGAATGAACCACGATAAGTTATGTTTTAGCAGATTTACAATCATCTATGCAGCGCTACACAAATAATCGTCCGGCAAAGTAAGAGTACCAATTTTTCGGTCAAGAATAATAGGACTCAAACCTGCAACCCTTGATTTATAAGGCTTCCTCTGGTTTAGTCCTATTATTACACAAGCGTCAAGGAATACTATAGGAATATTATTATCATTTATAATGTTTATAACTTCATCGGAATTGGACGCTTCGTATATCTCAGTATCGTCACCTAATACCTTTAACACAGTCCTTTTTATATCCTTTAATATAAGCTCTTCATCATCTGCAACAAGACATTTCATAGCCGTACCTCTCAATTATTATTTTCCCGATATCGTCATGATACCGGTATATGAATCGTTACCCTGGTCCCCTCTCCAATCTTACTTTCAATTACCACATTACCATTAAGTAGTTTTTCAACCCTGTCTTTAACATTTTTTACCCCTATATGATTAACACCGTCAAAGTCAACAGCATTCACATCAAATCCCATGCCGTTATCTTCTACGACAACAATTATCTCGTCCTCAACTCTGTTTGTGGATATCCATATTGTACCCTTATTACCTGTCATACTGATACCATGTCGTACCGCATTCTCCACAATAGTTTGGACAGAAAGCGGCGGTACGGCAAAATCTGTGAATTGGAGATTCCTCTCCACCTCAATTCTCCCACGGAAACGCTGCATCTCCAGATACAGATAATTGTCCACAGATTCCATTTCACTGTCAAATGAAATCAGCCTCTCGTCATCTATCTGCTTAATATTATCACGAAGATATTCCGAAAGATGGTCTATCATTTCAACAGCATTCTCAGGATCTTCAAAACAAAGACTGCGAATGACAGACAGAGAATTATTAATAAAATGAGGTCTTATCTGCGCCAACAGGAGATTACTTTTATTTCTCTCAAGCATGATTTCATTCTCGATCAGTACATCATGAATCTCATTGTATTGAATCGTCGACATATAAAAATAGTATGTAAGTATCAACAATGCAGCAACTGAAGGCATATACAGGTTATAATTTGCCGTAACACTCAACAGTTGCGACAGCAGAACAATTCCGGCCATGAAAAATACCACTATTCCCTTAGCCCATTTTCTGTTTTTTAAGAAACGGACGGAATAGACTGCGAGCATCAAAGTATAAAATGTTTCAACGCAAAACGGAAGATACACAAACGTACCTCCTACATAGCTGTGATCTTTTCTAAAAGAGTATACCAGTCCCAGCCCGAAAATATCCAGCCCCGTCACGATCATATCAATAATTAACGGAATAGCTATCAGAATCTTATGTCTAACCCCTTCTGTAATATATAGTAAAAGCATGGTCAGCAACGGATACAGCCAATATATAAGAGTTGTCTTATAGTAGAGAATACGATAGTCTTTGTTATAGGCGTCTGCCCAGATTTCAATATATTCTGCAACTGATATGATAAATGTTATAAGAACCATAAAACATATCAGACCTGTTCCGGTTATCTTATTCTTTCTGTTCGTGAGAATCAAGACTATGATTGTTGTGAGAATCAGCAAGGTAATAAAGTTTTTATTAATATAATCATTCAATATTTCTGTGCCGTAACCATTCATATATGTAACATTCACCCTTTTCCCACATTATATACAATATTTTCTTATATATAACAATATGCATAATTTCTATTATTTGTATTTCCCCACGATACAGCTCTTCTTACAGAAGCATATTCCATAATTCATTTGATGCCAATTTGATTACTATTCTACCCTAATAACAGCAGATTTACAATCATAATTCATATAAAAACAAGGAAACAATACCGTCTGTTTTATCTCTCCCACTTCGGTATCATGTTGATAACATGTTTTGTTGTTACTTAGTTTACTTCTTTCATTTTGGCTTAATAATTACTCAAATACCCCGGCAGAGAGACAATAGTTTCCTTTTTTAATGCGGTAAGCAGCATGCAGATGGCACCCGAACACGAGGGTGCTAATCACACACAACATGAACTCGCGGTTGAACAAAAATGATTCTCCGATATTTGCATTAATTAACAAATATCGGAGAATCTATTTTTGCAATGCTTATATTATTGTAATTACTTGACCGTAACGCTTACTGTCTTGGCACATCCGTTCCTTGCATATACATATACTGTTGTTGTTCCGGCACTAACACCCTTTACATTACCATTCTTATCAACAGTTGCGATTGATTCATCAGTGCTTGCGTATCTGAACTGTGACGCATGAGCATCACTAAGCTGCTTCTTCTTTTTGTTTACAAGCACTGTCTTTGCCTTAATCTTAGATGTCTTTCCTACCGCTACACTTATTGTCTTGGTGGTAAGATTTATGGACTTAACGTTTGTAAAGTTGGTGTTCTTTCTTCCAACGATATGTCCTGTTATGGTCTTGGCAAGCTTTGTGGTTTTGCTTCCATCCTTCTTGACTGCTACAACATATACCTTGAAATTCTTCTTAAGATTGATCTTCTTGCCGCCGATCTTGGTCACTACTGCAGAAGTCTTTGTAGTGGTGCGCTTTGCAGGTGTCTTAGAGAAATTCTTACCGCAGTAAGCAACATATACCTCGTAGCCTGTTGCTCCTTTTACCTTGCCCCATTTGACTGTGATCTTAGAGCCTTTCTGTGTTACCTTAAAGCCTGCATTGATTGATAATTCATTCTTTTGGGCAACTGTTGTTGTAGCCGCAGGCTCAACCGGTGTATCTGTCGTATTCTTTGCAGTTTCATCGGTCTTTTTCTCGTCTGTACTCTTGTCTTCTTTCTTGTCATCAATCTTAGGATTTTCCTTCCACTGTGCATATAGTGTCATATCAGCAGTCAGAGTAACATCCGCCTTATCCGCGTAAGCAGTTCCTTTTCCGTCTGCCTTGGTATTCCAGCCGTCAAATGCAAAGCCTTCTCTTGTAAATGTGTTGACATTTAATGCAGCTTTTCCGCCAATCTCCTGCGCTGCCATAGTTCCCGTTCCGCCGTTGGCATCAAATGATACCGTATATTTTGCGACAGCTTTATAAGTTGTAGTTCCATCTTCGTTGTCTGTCTTGATAAGAAGCAATGTCGGCGGTACCGTTATATCCACAGTTCCGGTATGATCAGCCTTATCTATCGTAATAGTCTTTTCCGTATCGATAACAGCTGATATATCACTGTCTTTAATAAGCTTAATAACAGCTCCATCTTCCGTATCGTCTATGGCACTCTGAAGATCAGTGTAATTATTGCCGCCAGTGGAAACAACGGATTCACTGCTGCCGCTTAATGTGAATGTACCCAGACCGTTAGGATCCACAAATTCAGCAACATACACGTCGTCATCATAATAAAGTTTCACATCATACTCGTAGTTGATTCCATTATTGGTATGCTTTACAAAAGCAGTTTCAGGAGAATCACTGGTATTTTCCGTTGTTGCGCCTACAGCCTGCGCAAATTCTTCCGGTAATTCGATCCTGATATCAACAGGAGTACCTTTGGTGTCGATCACGCCGGAACCAATCTCATTAACCTTATCATTACCCGATGCAACCGCAGACATGGTATCTGACGCATTGTTGATATCATCAGTAGTTTCATAGCTCTTATAGACAGCGTCTATATCCAGTGTCAGCTTGGCATTATCCTCTGACAGATCATAATCCTTTGCATTGATCTCAAGTGACGGAATGATGACAATATTCTTGCCACTGTCTTCTACATCATCAGATTTATTAACGATCTCCTGTACCTGCTTGATTACAGCATCCTCTATATCGGCTGTAGTATTCTTGGCTATCTCTTCTACAGTTTCCACGTATTCATCAGGAATATTTTCCGTATCAACATTTATCACCGGCTCACCCTGGTCTATCTTGACATCAGCCGGAGTATCTGTTAGCTTCTCGAGCACCCTCTGTTTTTCAAGATCTTTTTCAAGCTTGTTAATAATTTCATCTAATGCTTCCTTGTTCTTATCCAAAGTCTTGTCATAATCATAAGGAAGCTCATCAATAGCCTTCTTGGCAGCTTCAACCAGATCCTTACTTTCATCGCTGTCATCTTCTTTAATAAGGTTATCTGCTGCAGTTTTCTGTTCTTCCTTCTCTGTGTTAAATGTTTCCACAGATTCCTTGTTGATAGCGTTATAGCCGATTGCATAGGTAGCTAACCTGCTGGTATAAATAGTAATGGTCTTCGCCTCGTTGTCTATCTGGAATGTGCCGTCAGTACCGGGCATCTTATCTGAGAGCGCCTCTGTAGTTTCGTCGTATGAACGATAGACGGTAACATTTTCCTTGCCTGTGAAATCATACGGAACCACAATTACCAGAACATTGGCTGTTTCAGTAACAGCACTGTCAGTTGTACCATCCACAGCTTTCACAATCTTAGTTTCAAAGAATTCTAACGTTTTACCGTCAGCCTTTTCCTTAATGGCATTGACGTCCACCGATGTCTCTGCGCTCTCTTCCTTCTTATTCACCGTCATGGTAACTGTAACAGCGCCAGGCTCACCGTTCTGTGCAGCTCTTACCGTTTCAGCTTCGACATCTAATCCGCCTACCATTATATCCGGTGTACCCTCTGATATGTTAAGCACGGAATTGGTATTCTTTTCCGGCATAGTAAGGTCAAAATCCTGACTTGTGGTAATTTCCACAAGCTCTGTCTTGGTAACGCCATTGTACTCCGACACCACATTATAGATACCGGATTCAACACTGAAACTGTATTTTCCGTCAGCATCAGTTTCAGTTGTGGCAACTACCGTATTGCCTCTCTTCAATATAATCTTTGCACCGGCAGCCTTAGTAGTTCCATCGCTTCCATAGACATCACCTGCAATAATCTCTTTATCCTCCTCGGCAGCTGTCTCCGATATCGGTGATGCGGTGTTGTCCTCACCGATCACTTTGTCGTCTAACTTAGCCACAACCTTGAGTGTCTTACCCTTGTCGGCGTCAGTCGGAGTATAGGTATTGCCTGTCTCACCTTCAATCAGCGTATAGTTGTCAGGATCAGTACCTGCATACCATTCGTAAATAACCGAATCATTCTTAGGTGTGACAGTTACAGTAACAGGTTCTCCTACCGTCGGCGTAGACGGACTCAAAGCCACACTGTAATCTATTCGATCCACTTTAATATTTTCCGGCTTCGTTTCCTCGTGATTATCGTCCTTTACCGCCTTGAACCAGATGTAATATGTTCCGTCCTTTCCTTCCGGAATGTCCTCAGACCATCCTGTTTCCGGTACATTTGTGTCATCTTTGCCTATAGCGTAGACAATCTTGTAACCATCCGGCGCAGCCTCTGTCGGAGGGTTCAGGAGCGGTGTCTCCTTATCGGGATCATCTCCTTCAGGAACAGCAGTATTTGCCGTAGGCTTCTGTCCATCCGTAAGGGTTGGTGCCGGTTTCTTCTTGATAGTTACATCAAATGAAACCTTCGGCGAATCATTGTGCAGATCATCACCCTCTACATAAACCCATACCATATAATTTCCTGCATTGGTCGCAACAGGAATATCGTCGCCATAGTTTTGATCATCTAAACTATACTTAATTGTTCCATCTCTTCCGACTCCGGCAGTGATAAGCTCCTGCTCAGTATCGTTATATGTCAGTTCCTTAGTCTCCGGAACCGTTACAAAAATAGCTTTCGGTTTGATTATCATAAACTCCTGTTCAAGATATTCATTCTGAGAATTGAGAACGACAGGCAGCTTTGCTATATAAGTGCCTTCTTCTGTCGGCGCACCGCCAAGCTTCGTCTCTCCCTGATAATATTCTATACTTCCTCCGGATTTTGATGTGGTTCCCGTAAGGATACTGAATTCTTCCCATTCATTGTGGTTGACACTGGTCCACGCTGTTTTTGCCTTGTCATAGACCTTAGCATCATACAGTTTGTTAGGCGCTGTAAGGGTGAGGGTGAGCTTACCGTCAACAAGATTACAGTTATCCACATCATTTGTACATGTAGCAGTAAGTACATTTCCCTCAATACCGTATGTGATTTCACTGTGGATATGCTGCCATATCTTCACCCATTTTTTCCTGTGTGACTGATAGTTGAAGCATGCACCCGCTGTGCTTTCTGAATCTCCTGCACGGCACACATGGTCGTTTGCAATGGTCAGTGTTCCATGGTTCTTTCCGCCATTACCCTTGCCTATTCCTACTCCGCCGCTGCTGCCGTAAGCTGTGACTGTTCCGCCTGAGATCGTCACCTTGCCACCGTTAGCACCCGGTCCGCCGCCGATTCCTGCTCCATATACACTGGTCGCAGTCACCTCACCGCCGGTTATGATGATGGTGCCTCCGGGAACATTATAGCCGCCACCGATGGCTGCACCGCCGCTTCCTTTTCCCGCAGTGTTTTTGGCTATGACTTTACCGCCATTGATCCTGATGGTACCTGCGTTGGTACTGCTGTTCTTTTTCTCGCCCGATCCGATAGCCGCGCCTCTTGTTCCGTCAGTCGCAGTTACCGTACCGCCATTGATCGTAATGTTACCTGCAGAGCCATGATATGCTCCGCCGATTGCTGCTCCTGCATAACCTCCTGCATTAACAGTTCCGCCATTAATGGTAATATTACCGCCGGAACCCTCTCTTCCGCCGCCGATTCCTGCTACGGATTTTCTCACAGGGACAGTGACTACACCGCCGTTGATAACAGTGGTACCGCCCGATGCGTTAAAGCCGCCTCCAATTCCTGCTCCGCCTGCTTCTCTGGAGCCGGACGCAGTGACCTTTCCGCCGTTGATGGTGATGACACCGGAAGTCTTTCCCTTTCCGCTTCCTCCGATACCGGCTGCCGCCACTCCTGTTGTGGACTGGGTCCTCGAGTTTAATACACCCATCGTGTCTATGTCTTTCGTCTGACCGTAGACGGTGAACTTCTTCCCGCTGTCTACCGAAATACCATTCGTAGCCGTTAGTGTCTTTCCATTACAAAGAATCAGTTTTACGTCACCATTGACCGTAACACGACCCGAAATAGTTACATTTTCCGTAACTGCATACCAGCCGCTGTTCCACTTGGTAGTTGTTGCATTGACCACAGTTACCTTGTCTGCTCCAATAGATTTCTCCGGATAATCCACCTGCTTCGTTGCCGCATTCCAGACTGCATCAAGATAAGCATAGTCCTTCATCCACTGCGCATAGAGCGTAGTATCCTCTGTGATGGTAAATGCAGCATTCGCCGCATATGTTGTGCCGCTGCCGTCCGCCTTGGTATTCCAGCCGTCAAAGGTATAGCCGTCTTTTGTGAGGCTGCCGGTGTTACCAAGTACGGTTACTGTATCACCGATAATGTATGGGCTCTTGCTGTCGGCAGGTACACTTCCGCCTGTTGCACCATTTGCATTGTAGGTCACAGTCTTAGCCTTAATAGATGCCGTTACTGTAAGCCAGATGGTTCCGGCTTCATGTGTATGATGTGTATTGGTAATCTCGTATAAAGTATTATTATAATACATCCAGTCCTTTGTTCCGTCGCAGAAAATGGTACCTGCGTTGGTCGCATTATCGGAATGGATATGCTGTATATCATCCTTTGTTGCACCTGTTGCAATTTTCACATCGGCAGAATCGGAAGGTGTAGAGGCTGTATAGAATCCCACATCAGCCGTTTTCGTTAATTGACCGCTAACTTTCACAGTTTCACCGGCTGCCAGATAATAATTATCTATTTTATCTCCGGTTTTATTATCTTTGATAATTATTGTACCGGCAATGCTTGCATCGTTATTTCCTCCGCCCAAAGCTACTCCACTGCCATATGCTGATGACGGTGTACAGTTATTAGTTATTGCTCCTCCGTTCAAGACAGTTGTAGACTGCCACAGACGTACTCCACCGCCTGCCTTACTGGCATAATTGTAGGAAATTGCTCCTCCGTTCATAACAAAACTTCCCAAGCCGTCTACTTTAACACCACCTCCGGCGACACCCTGATTTCCAATGATCGTACCATTTTCGAGAGTAAGTTTTGTTCCGTTGCCGGAAATCAGAACGCCTCCACCACCGATACTATCATCTCCATAACCGCCGGTGATATAACCTCCGGTAAATGATAGCTGGCTGCCGCTGTCCGTGTCGCTGATACCCGTTGCAAGTCCCGAAGGATCATTAGACACTGAGAAGTAGTGCTTTGTCGCAGTATTCCTACTGTCTTTGATCGTAAGATTCGCACTATTTTTGATGGTGATTACGCTATACTTTTTGCTGCTGCTTGCATCAGCCTTGATACCGTATCCATTAAGATCGAGTGTCTTGGTACCGTTGACACTGATCGTACCCGTTGTATTTGCATCCGCAAGCAGAGTAAGTATAGCACCGTCAGCTGCATTGTTCCAGTCGGTAACTGCTGTGTCAAAATCCAAGTAATCGGTTGCCGAATCACCAATTGTGACAGTCGCGACAAGCGCGTCAGTCGGGAATTGAACCTTTTTATAGTTCAGAAGATTTTGCCCTTGTGTGCTCGTGGAAATAACTGCCTGTCCCTGATTACCTGCTGTATCTGTCCAGCCGATACCTTTTGCAGCATTTATTACGGTCATGTTTGTACCGCCCTTAGGTCCGGTCAATGTGACTGTAGCATTTTCGCTGATAGTAAGAATAGAGCTAGCTCCTCCGCCAACACCATAACCTTGCTGTGCTCCAGTCACCGTTCCGGAAGTTGCGTTAATTGTACAAGAATCCGCGATTGTCAAATTCTTTTCTGAATAGATCGCGGCAGCGCGATTTGCTCCATCCGCTGTTGAAACATTCAGCGTTCCGGTTCCTCCTATGGTACAATCAGCCTTGCTGTAAATTCCCCATGTGGTACCGCCGTTTTCATGATTCTGCGTTACCGTGTTCTCTCCCGTTAATACAATATGGAAAGTTCCATCAGTCCCCAAGTACTGAATCGCTGTTGGGTCGCCCTGACCTCCCTTTCCGAGTCCGGTAAAGCTGTAGCCATTCAGCGTCAAAGTGTTGGAATCGGCATCGTAGCTCCAACCTTCGCCAGAGGTTTTCGCACTGGTTACATGCACGTTGCCAACATAAAGCTTGTAATCTGTCGGAGTTACAAGCTCCAGCTGTCCATTGGTATTTTTGTTCACTGCATAGCTCTCGTTGTCGCTGGTGAACTTGCTTGCATCGTTGAAAGCCACGTCGGTGCTATTGGTGAACACGCCTGGTGTCTGCATCGTCACGCCGATGGAGGCGTCGGAAGTCAGTGCGCCGTTGACAGTGATCATTTTTTTGTCTTGCAGATACACATTTTCAACAGCATCTCCATGCTTGTTGCCGTTGATCACCGGGCTGCCGGAGATATTGAAAGTACTGACACCATAGCAGTTGATACCGCCACCGTTTTGGGAAGACGTGTTGCCGGTAATGCTGCCGCCGGTCAGCGTAACACTGGGCGAACCGTTGCCCTCATTATCCACATGAATACCGCCGCCGCCGCAAGAAGCTGTATTGCCGCTAATGGTACCGCTGCTCATGCGGAATGCACCACGCACCGTGATGCCGCCGCCCCAGCCGGTTCTGTTGTGGCTAATGGTGCCGTCCGAGATCGAGACATTGCTACCTGCGCTGGTGCCGACTCCTCCGCCGTTGTTATTGTTGTAGTTGCCTACGATTTCACCGCCGGTCATGTTGAATGTACCGCAGACAAACACGCCTGCACCTTCCGGTTTGCTGCCATTATGGGTGACGCCAAATATGTTGCCGCCGGTCATGTTGAACGTGCTGCCTTTTGCGACATACACGCCGCCGCCGACCTGGTAGCCGGAATTATAATCATTACTCGTTGTTCCGCTTGCCGTGCCGGTGATATAGCCTCCGGTGAAGCTTTGATCGGTTCCGGTGCTGCTGATCGTCGCGGGGCCGCTGCTTGTAGGCGTATAGTATCGGGTCGTTTTGTTTGTCGCGCTGTCGACCAGGTTCAGCGTAGCACTGTTCCTGATCTCGATCACACTACCGCTGGTAACATTGCCAGTCAGGACGTGGTCGTTGAGGTCAAGGGTCTTTGTGCCGGTGACATTAATGGTGCTCGTAGTCGTGACGTCCGTGAGCAGTTTAAGTGTCGCACCGTCAGCCGCACCGTTCCATCCAGTCACGGCATCGTTAATAGTGCTATAACATTTAAATTCGCTGTCCTTTTGCACCAGTGCGACAGCGGTGTTAATAGTTCCGTTTATTTTTAACTTTGTTGCTGTGCCTGATGCAGCTTTAGTTGTATAAAAATCAGTAATTGTGGCACTGTCGTCATCAGTTGCCGTATAACCGACAGGATTAAAAGCACTGGCATCTGTATAAGTGCCTGAAAACAGACAGTTATTGATATTTATAGTCGGCCTCTCGCTTGCGGACTGCCCGGACCAGCCAATCATACCACCAAGAGTGCCGCCTTTAAGGCTGCCATCGAAGATACATGATTTTAATTTGACAGTCGCATTAAAAGCGTGTCCTACAAAACCCCCATGATGGGTATCGCCGCTTACTGCTGCGCTGACAGTACAGTTCTCTACCGTAAGAGTTCCGTTCGGGACTCCGACCAGACCAGCGGAGTGAATACCACCAACAACGCTACCCTTTACTTTGAGATTTTTGATTGTAGCATCTTTTGTGGCGGAAAATGGAGCCGCTCCGTGTGTATTTTTGTCGTTGATGTTCAGCTTCAGGGTATTCCCGCCTCCATCAAATGTCCCCGAGAAAGATTGCTTATTACTGCTCGAAGGATGACTGTTGCTTCCAATCATTTTGGAAACGGTAATATCATTCGTCAATTTTAAATATTTTTCTGAATAGTCGTTTCCTTCGTTAACGCTTGCTGCCAATGTATTCCAATCGTCAGCACTGGTAATGAGGTACGGATCATTTTCTGTGCCGTTCCCAGACAGCGTAGCCGCCTTCGCCGTCAAGCTCATCCCCGGCACAAGCCCGATGATCATCACCAATGTGAGCAGAGCGCTCAGTATCTTCCTCCCTAATTTCTTTTTTTGTTTCATTTAATAAATCCTCCTTTTAACCTGTACCATTTATCCTGCTGTTGTGACAAATGGTCGTTATATCTATATAACCAACATGAATCACCTGTTGATAATCATGTCATATTGATTTCCCATGACTTTCTCCATGAAAGAAGTGGTTATATTACTAACTGGATGGCGAAGACCAACCGGTTTGGGGAAATAAAAAACATCCAATATAAAACAGGTTATCATTTAACCCATTCCATATTGAGTGTATAGATCTTAAGAGTACGCAAAAAAGGGCAGAATCAGCTCTGTCTGTCTGTTAAAATTATGTTTTATGTAAGTCAACTTAAATCCTTCCTAATAGTGCTTTTTAGAGCGTTATTCAACCCATTTCTTCGGAATTCTTTGATGATTTTTCTGTGTCTCATCGGAAACAGCACTGCTCTACAGTAACCTCAAAAGCTGAATCAACTCATGAGGTTCTTTGTCTTTTTTCTCGGCAGTCCTTCTGTCAAAAGGCTGAAACCTGTTATTTCCATAAAACGAGAGGAGTTTATCCTCATTGTTTGCTTCAAGGAAAATAACCATACCACCAGCCTGATATTGCAAGTAAAGTATAGCAAAAATGCAGTCCAAAATCAACGAAATTCTCATGAGTTTTACAACTGCGAGAAATAGGCGAGAACCATTGCTGTTATACTGCGATGCAGCAACACATTCCTTTGAAAGCAGGGTGACTGTACTATCATCATAATCAATAAAGTGCCACGGCTTGCCATCAAAGGTTATTTCTGTTGTAGTATTTTTAAGGCTTTTATGATCAGCAGCCTGCACATATTAATGATGTCCACGCACTGTCCAATTTAACATTTTATCGTGGTTAATTCAAGGAGATGTGACAGAGTGTCACATAAACATAGGTTTTGCTCTACTTCTTGCCACAGTACTGAGCATATACATAATAGCCGTCTGCGGATGCTGACTTCTTCCACTTGACAAAGAATCACATAGAACAGCACATACTAACAATTCCCCGGTATCACATGAGTCGATACCGGGGAATCCTTATACATTTCATATCATCTGCCACAAATAATATGTTTTATCATTTAACAACTGTTACTTTAATCTCCTTTGCATATCCATTTCTGGCATATACATATATTATCGTTGTTCCTTCTTTTATTCCCTTAATCACGCCTTTTGAATCGACGGTCGCAATTTTAGGATCGGCAGATGCATATCTGAACTCTTTAGCGTGCGCATCAGATAGCTGTTTCTTGGACTTATTAACCAACAAAGTCTTTGCCTTAATAGTATGTGTACTGCCTTTTTTAACATCGATAATGGTATGATTAGTAATTCTTATAGCTTTTACATTAGTATGACTCTTATTATTCACACCTACTATATGGGCAGTCAGTGATTTACATAAATTAAGTTTCCTTCCACTTACGTTCTTATATGCTATTACATATATTTTGTAGTTCTTTTTAAGGTTGAGCTTCTTACCATTAATCTTTGTTATAGTACATTTAGTTATTGAATTCTTCTTAATAGTCTTGGCAGCTTTCTTGCTGAACTTCTTACCACAATATTGTACGAATACCTGATAACCGTCTGCGTTTTTAACCTTGCCCCATTTGATATTAATCTTCCTGCCTACCTGATCAACACTAATCTTCTTATTAATGTTTAATTCATTCTTTTTGACTTTCTCAGGAGTAGCATACTTATTAGAAGCAACCTCGACCTTTGCATCTGTCTTAGCTTCTTTAGCAATATTTGCAGCTTTATTCATCACTTCATTTACAAGTACTACATTTTCTTTAGTTGGAGTTGTAGCGGTCGAAGTTCCTTTAGCTGCATTGTCAACAATCTTATCAACCGTTGAATCCAGGTCGTCGATGACTTTCTTAACATCTGCATCAACCGAAGCCTTAATCGTTTTTTTCTGATTACTTGTAAGTCCATCAGTATTATCGATTATCTTCTTTGCTGCTGTAATCTGATTGTCTACATCAGTCTTAATTGCATTTTTCAGAGTTACTTTTGTTGCCACAAGTCCTTTCTGATATGCTTCCACTACAGCATCAGCAGTTGTTGATGAATCTACACCGGTTTTAGTATCCGCGATAGTTTTATCAATCTGTTTTTTTATTTCTTCTTTCTTCTCGGAAGAAATACCGGTCAGGGAATCCACTACTTTCTTCAGTTCTGATGCAACAATATCAAGTTTCTCGTCTGTTGTTTTCTTTGAAGTTTCAAGAGTTTCGTCGATCTTGGTATCATTTTCTTTATTGTCACTACCCTTGTTGTCATCGGCTTTCTTGTCATCTTCCTTTTGGTCGCTTCCTTTTTCGTCATCTTCCTTCTTATCCGGTATCACATTTCCTGCTGCATCTTTTTTGACTGTCTTAATAATATTACCATTTGTATCATAGGTCGTCTCAGTACTTCCTGTCTTGTTACCGTTTTCGTCGAAATCCTCGTCTGTTACGGTCGTTGAGCCGTCCGGGTTCTTCTTAGTGGTCTTCTTATCTGTAATCTTTCCGTCTTTTGTTGTTGTCTCAGTTTTGTCTCCTGTCGGCTGACCGTCACTGTATTCCTCGGATATTACGGTTGTTGAACCGTCATCATTCTTTCGGGTTGTTTCTTTTTCTGTAGTCTTATCATCCTTGTCCTTCTTTTCAACTACCGTTTCTTTGCCATCCTGACTGGTTGTTGTCTCTGTTTTGTCCCCTGTCGGCTGACCGTCACTGTACTCCTCGGATATTACAGTCGTTGAACCGTCATCATTCTTTTTGGTTGTTTCTTTTTCTGTAGTCTTATCATCCTTGTCTTTCTTTTCAACTACCGTTTCTTTGCCATCCT
>JAFUGT010000145.1 GCA_017469275.1 Lachnospiraceae bacterium | reverse complement strand
TTACATACGACAAATTAAACCGTCTGGTATCGGCTAGCTATGGCGAGACGGGTAGCCTGCAGACAAATACAAATAGGTACAGCACCAGTTATACCTATGACAAGAACGGTAATTTCCTGACCCTCACTCGCAGGGGACTACAGGACGGCGGGAGCTACGGGCTGATAGACGACCTGACATTCACCCTTACCGGTAATCAGGTGACCAAAATTGAGGATGCAGCTAGCGATCCGACATACAATGGTGCCTTCAACTTCAAGGACGGTGCCATCCAGACAAATGAGTACACTTACGACAAAAAAGGCAATATGACGAAAGATTTAAATAAAAACATTTCGTCAATCCGATATAATTCACTAAATTTGCCGTCGAAAGTGGTTTTCTCAGACGGTAAGTATATGGATTACGTGTATAGTGCAACAGGAGAGAAGCGTAGTGTCACCTACAATGTGTTATCCTCAGATGGCAGCTATACCTATTGTGACAACTTCATCTACTATAACGGGGATCTGAATAAGATACTCGTTGACGGAGGCTATATATCCATCAGCGGAACAACACCCACCTACCACTATTACCTGAAGGACCACCTGGGTAACAACCGCGTGGTAGCGGATGCCTCGGGCACGGTAAAGCAGGTGACGCACTACTATCCCTTTGGCGGTTTCTTTGGTGAGAGCATTGGTAGCAGTTACCAAACCTACAAGTACAACGGCAAGGAGTTCGAACGTCTGATCAGTGAGGACTGGTATGACTACGGCGCCCGCCACATGGATGGTATGCGATTTACAACCATCGATCCACTAGCAGAGAAGAACTATAACATCAGTCCGTATGCATATTGTGGGAATAATCCTGTGAATGCTGTTGATCCAGATGGGTGTGATTGGGTTCAAAGAGAATATGATGGTATCAAGGAGTTTTATTATGATCGAAATATAAAGTCTCAGAAAGATATAGAAAGTATTTATGGCGCAAACTCTGGTATCAATTATATTCAGAATAATTCTTCTTATGAATTGGGAGGAGAAACATTTACATTTATTAACGATGAGGAAAATAACAAATATGGATATAACTAAAGGAACAGAAAAACAGGATAATACAAATATCCTTTATGGTAATGATTATACAATATTTGGAACTTCTGATAATTCTGTTGATGCCCGAACTCTTCATAAGAATTATTTTGGAACAAGTTATACTGGGCCTAACAATCCTAAAGATTATAGTGGTAATGATTCTTATCAATATAAACCAAGGAACAGAAGTGAATATGGATCTTATATACATGATATATTGTATGACAGAGCTAATGCAAAAGGTACAGATGGAGCCCTCAACAATACTACTCCAGAAGTAATCAAAGCAGACATTTTTCTTACTAATTACAATATTGTAAATATGATGAATCCCAAAACACCTTTATTAGATAAGGGACGCTCAGCTCTTACAGCTTCGGCTTTCTTTTTCGTAGTTGGTTATAAGACATTACATATTATTATAAAGAAATGAATAAATATACTATTGTTAATATGAAAAGAAGGGTTTATGATTTCCAATATTGAAAAGTATAACAGGAACAACAAAAAAGTAGAGAAGAATATCTTCTTCAGACTATTGATGAGTATTATATTGGCTAAGAATATTTTCATCTCATTTTTCTTTATGCTGATTCTTTCTTCATGTGTTTATAGAAACGGATTACTCTTTAGCGTGAGGAATTTGACAGAAGACACATTGATAATAGTTACAAAAAAGATAATACCAG
>JAFUGT010000144.1 GCA_017469275.1 Lachnospiraceae bacterium | reverse complement strand
TGTTGGTGAAATATGTTATGACTGTATGGAGGGAACTCAATCATAAGGTATCTACTACGATGGTTTATACCTATGAGATATTTGGGCCGGATTACACCCGTATTTATCTGCCGATTGTCGAGGACAAACCGGATCATACAGAAGACAGGGAGACCATCAGGAGCTGGACTGCTTATATACATGATCACATTACAGAAGATATGTCCCTGAGAGGCATCGCAGAGCATTTTAATTACTCCGAACAGCATTTTCACCGGGAATTTAAAAAACATGTCAAAATGTCTCCCTCTGAATACATCGTGAAGTGCAGGC
The DNA here is from genome assembly GCA_017469275.1 of Lachnospiraceae bacterium. Taxonomy (GTDB): domain Bacteria; phylum Bacillota; class Clostridia; order Lachnospirales; family Lachnospiraceae; genus CAG-590. The sequence goes on along the minus strand of JAFUGT010000144.1, from coordinate 3,117 downwards.
TTTATCTGGCGGCAAAGCAGATCAGAGAGGAAAGTGGAAATAACACAGAGCATATCGCCCGGCATTTCCGCTTTAAGACCATGAGGTCTTTTAAGAGGCAATTTATGGAAGAATTCCATGTGGAGCCGGAGGCATATCATGATATTCCGGTCAACATGATCCATTTGACCCAGTATTATCCGGAAACAAACCCTGAGGTGAGGTTCACTTATGATAACGAACCTGAACTGAAGGTGCTGGGTAAAATCTTATACACGTATGATAAGGGAGAGATGATAAAAGAACCAGATATCCCCCATCTGAACGCTTACTGGATGCAGCATGAATATGATGAGCTGAGAGGAACAATATATAAGTGTTCAAAGGACGAGGGAGATAAGATTGCCTTTTGGAATAACGATAACACTGAGGAAAGAAGCTTTTTTCTTGGCCCGGTAATAGACCAGCTTGCCGATATTCCCGAAGGCTTCCGTGTGATTCATATCAAGCCCGGGAAGTATGCAATCTTTGAAAGCTTGCTGAATTCAGACAATGAGTCCCTGTCAGAGGTCTACACCCTGCTTGTAAGGAACGGCATTGAGAAATGGGCTAGAGATAATGAGTATCAGACAGAGAAGGCCGGAAGAGCATTCATAAGATACAAAGGTAATAAGTTGTATCTCTATATCCCCGTGAACGGATGAGACGAAAAATGACCTTTTTATGATAAGTCATGGAGTCCTCATCTGTGTTATTATACTTGTACAGACTATCAATTCTTACAATTTGATGAAGATAATCCTTCATCTACATATAATTTGGAATCCGGTGAGAATCCGGAACAGGCTTACCCCTACTGTGAAGCGGACGAAGGTAGCAATGATGATTATCAAGCCATTGGATAGGAATATCTGAGAAGGCGCTGCCCAAGGAAGATGCAAAGTCAGGATACTTTATCGCAAGAACTATGCTTTGGGAAGGAGCACAGGGTTATATCTTTCATTGGAATATTCTCATATTCCATAATCCCCAAAGTTTTTGCAGGTACCTTGATAATTGCATAAAGCACCAGTGAACAAAGCGGCTCTGTCAGAATATCCACATATATGTATTACTCCGACAGGATATTCTGTTTAGCATAAGAATGTATCAGATGAGACATGCGCAGTCTTGTGATACACGTAACTTCGGCAGGATGCTCCTCATCCTGTAAACAATCTGTAACAGCAGAGGAGGCTGTTACAGACTTGAGAGGCCTATAGGTAGAGAGTAATATGAAAATTGATCTTACATCTTTTGAGAGGAGGAAATCACATGAAAAAGATTAGTAAGAAGTTATTGACTTTGGTTATGGCATTTGTCCTGGTATTTGCAATGTATGTACCGGCATCTGCAACGGAAACTATTACAGTTCAAGTAAAGATTAGAACTACAGCATTGAAAAATGGGCAAGTTCTTGTATCTGATACCGTAGTATTACCGGCGGGATCTACAGCAATGGATGCATTAAAAGCTGTTTCAGGCGGAACAACAGTTTCGTCCAGTACAGTTGATGGAACGACCTATTATACCCAAGGTATTTTGAAGTGGTATACGACAGACTGGGGCGATTATCTTAGTGCTGTTCAGGTATCAGGACATAGCTCAACAAATAAATATTTTGGAGATGATGGAGCAGCTTCAAGTTGGTCAGGCTCAAGTACAAGCGCATATAGATATCTTAACGCTTTACATTCTACAGAGACGAGTTTAGGATATTATCAAGATGATACTTTTAATAATATAGTACATGAAGACGGTTATTTGTCTGAGACAGATTATAATGATTACTCTGGATGGATGACTGTTATCAATGGCAATACAAACAATAATGGTGTCAGTACGGTATTAAGCAATGGAGCTACTGTGGATCTTAACTTCTCCATGATGATGGGATTAGATTTAGGTCAGGACAGTTGGGTTGAGAATAGTTCAGGGACATGGGTTCAGCAAAGCAAATGGCATAACGCTTATTCTTTCACAAATGACACATGGTAATTAAGTCATTTTATCCTAATTTTCGAGATATTAAGGCGTTGTTACAGTGACGTTCTCGCCCATTCAAACTTGAATGGGCGAGTCAACCTTATTACTATTTTAGTGCGATGACTCCTTAATTATTAGATATAGTTTTATAGAAAGAATAGGTGATAAAGTGAGAAAAAGAACAGCTTTTTTTGCAATTATGCTGATGTTTCTTTTCGTTTTGTTACCTAATAATACTGTTAAGGCGGAAGAAACATTTGAACCAGATGAAAACGGAGTTTACCACATTACTTCTACAGGTGACTTCAGTGCTTTTGTTCAAAAAACTACTCTTAAAAAAGGAGGAGATTATTCTGGTTCTTTGGTAAGTCTCGATACTGATCTTACAATAGAAGGTTCCGATATAAAAGGACGTGGATTCAAAGGTGTCTTTGAAGGAAATGGCCATACAATTACATATAAAAATGATGATATGACACCTAATTCAGCCTTATTTCCATTCAGTTTAAGAGGAACTATAAAAAATTTAAAAATCAATGTTAAAGACTGTGTCCTTGATGCATCGAAACATGATGAAGGTAGTGTTGTAGGTAGAATTTTCTCCACTAGTGGAGGAAGTATGGATGAATTAGCCTATATCGAAAATGTATATATTTATGGCGATGTAAAAGTGGTTCCGGATGAAGCAAATAGGAAGACGGTAGATTGTACGGCTATTGATTGCGCAAATAGTAAGATAAGTAATTGTATTGTGAATCTTGCTTATGATTTAGACAAAAACAAAATCGAACAGTTTCTTCAGAATACGCAAGAGTATGTGCTGAATTTAAATCTATATCAATTCGGTTCAAAGCTTACAACAAATATGGTTCTTACAAATAGTTATGCCTTGGGAGGCTATAGTTCTTCTTTTGATGAGATTAAAGAATCCATTCAAAATTATTATAATAGTTTACCGGAGGAAAATAGTAGCTCATATTGTATTATAGCTCCTTTTGGAGGATATGTTGGGGATTTGTATCCATGTTCTCAGGATAATTGTTATTCAAATGTAAATACTGCTCCTATTTATTTGGTAGGGCAGAAAAGTGGATTAGAGTATGCATCTTTATA
>JAFUGT010000143.1 GCA_017469275.1 Lachnospiraceae bacterium | reverse complement strand
GTTCAATTGTGTTTGTGGAAAGAGCTCTTAAGAAAACTTTTGATGAAAATGGTGTCAAAAAAGGATAAACATTTCTCTTGATACGGAAATAGCCGAGAAGCTGAAAAAACTTGCTTTTGAAATCTATGCAAAAATGCTTGTTCCGGATGTGATAACAATGGAACAGTGGCATAAACTTTGTGCTAAGGCTGTTGAAAAGTGTATGTAAAATGATGGACTTTTGAGGCGATGTATGGTAAAGTATGTTTTGCTGTATGTCGCTTCTTTTATGAGGATAGATATACTAAGATTTTATAAGGTTTTAACAGGAGGTACACATAGATATGAAACTTGGAATCGTGGGGTTACCCAACGTTGGTAAAAGTACATTATTCAACTCTTTGACAAAGGCAGGTGCGGAATCAGCCAACTATCCGTTCTGTACCATTGATCCCAATGTGGGAGTTGTGGCAGTACCGGATGAGAGAGTAGATGTGCTCACAAAGATGCATAATTCAAAAAAGACGGTTCCTGCGGTTATAGAGTTTGTCGATATAGCAGGTCTGGTTAAAGGTGCATCTAAGGGCGAAGGTCTTGGTAATCAGTTTCTTGCCAACATCCGTGAAGTGGATGCCATTGTTCATGTTGTTCGCTGCTTTGAAGATTCCAATGTGGTTCATGTAGATGGAAGCATAGATCCGTTAAGAGATATTGAGACTATCAACTTTGAACTTATATTTGCAGATATTGAAGTACTTGATAAGAGAATAACCAAGAATCAGAGAGCGGCAAATAACAACAAAGACATTGCCAAAGAAGTCGAGTTTATGAAGAAGATCAAAGAGCATCTTGAAAGCGGTAAACTGGCTATAACCTTTGATGTTGATGGTGAGGACGAGGAGAAATGGATTAAAGAATATAATCTGTTGACAAGAAAGCCAGTTATATTTGCTGCAAATGTTTCAGAAGATGATCTTGCTGATGATGGGGCGTCAAATGAGTATGTGACAAAGGTTAAAGATTATGCAAAGGAATATAACTCTGAGGTGTTCGCTGTCTGTGCTCAGATAGAACAGGAGATATCGGAACTCGATGATGATGAGAAGAAGATGTTCTTAGAGGATCTGGGTCTTGCTGAATCAGGTCTTGATAAACTTATCAAGGCAAGTTATTCACTGCTTGGTCTAATATCATTTCTTACAACCGGAGAGGATGAGACCAGAGCATGGACTATCAGGAAGGGAACGAAAGCTCCGCAGGCAGCCGGCAAAATCCATACTGATTTTGAGAGAGGCTTCATTCGTGCGGAAGTTGTCAACTATAAGGATCTGATTGAGAATGGCTCGATGTTGGCAGCGAAGGAGAAAGGACTTGTACGTTCCGAAGGTAAGGAATACGTTGTTGAGGACGGAGATGTGGTTCTCTTCAAATTCAATGTATAAGTCTGTTGCTGAATCGGTTTAATCCATATATACAATCTGAAAAGAATTAAAAGGGTTTTGCAATTACCTAACTATCAATTTTCTTGTGAGGTGCTCTATGTATGAAATAAGATTTCCCAATCTTGGAATTGTCCTATCTAATGTCAAAGACGGTTTCATGATCGGTAATTTTGAGATAAGATTCTATGGTATAATAATCGCACTTGGTTTCATAATGGCATATTTTATGATAGCAAGTGAAGCAAAGAGAACAAATCAGGATACGGAATTATATCTTGATTTTATGTTATGGCTTGTGGTGCCGGCAATACTAGGCGCAAGAATATACTATGTGCTGTTCAGCCTTGATGACTACATCAAGGAAGGACAATCTTTAGGACAGACTATCAAGGGTATGTTAAACATAAGAGGCGGTGGTCTTGCCATTTACGGTGGAGTGATAGCCGGAATAATTACCATAATAATTTTTTCGAAAGTGCGTAAGGTAAAAACAATGCTGATGTTCGATACCATTTCCATGGGCGTACTGGTTGGACAGATTATAGGAAGATGGGGTAACTTCTTCAATCGTGAAGCATTTGGTGCATACACTGATTCACTGTTTGCCATGGCGATACCCGCTGACTGGTTTGGAGGTAAGAATTATCTGGTCAATAAGGTCAACAGTGGGATAATCACCCAGGAGATGATTGATAATGTAACCTTGTTTGACGGGAAAGAATTTCTTCAGATGCATCCCACATTTCTCTATGAATCGGTATGGAATCTGATTTTGCTGATAGTAATTTTCTCGTATCGCAGACATAAGAGATTTGACGGTGAAATGTTTGGATTATATATATGGGGATATGGTCTTGGAAGAGTATGGATCGAGGGACTTAGAACCGACTCGCTTATGCTCCCGTTTGCTAATTTCAAGGTGTCACAGTTGTTGGCTGCATTATGTGTTGTGGGAGCATCGATATATATCATTCTTAACAGGATGAAATATCAGAAGCAGGAGAAATGATGCATAGGTTATAAGAGTTGCATGGGTAGGATTGTTTCCGGGATATCCGTTTATGATAACTATATTGATAACGGAATAGGTATACGATGAATTAACTGTCGTCTTACAGTAATAACTGTAAGGCGACTTTTTTATACGTATTTTTTTTCAAAAGTGGAGCGCAGGTGGGGATTATCAGAAAAGAGTGGTGGAGGAGTGGAGGAGAGGTAAAAGTGCAAAAAATGTGATGGTTTACGTAAAATGTATACAAATTCAAAAAAATGAATAAATATACCATATATTCTGTTATACTGATGGTGAAAACACAATATCTTGTGTTTTAAAGTGAAAAAATGATGCAAAAATCTTGATTTTTATGTGCAAGTTGCACAATAAAATCCAAAAAATATTAGCTAGTTTAACAATGCATTTTATGTAAATCAGTTCTTGCATTATGTAACCTGTTGGGGTACAATAGTGCATGTAAGTGGTGAGAAGTGGTAGATAGTGGTGGAGAGTGGTGGATTTGCCACAGACTTCTCATAAGCGACGAAGGATAAGAGGGAGGTGCTTTTCTTGTCAAAGGGATTAAAAGGCGAATTTAATCACACAGTTGACGCCAAAGGAAGAATGATCATTCCTTCCAAGTTGAGAGAGCAGCTCGGAATGTCTTTCGTTGTTACACGCGGTACAGATGGATGTCTGTTTGCTTATCCTAATGATGAATGGGATATATTTGAAGGCAAGTTAAGACAGCTTCCCATGACCAATGAGAATGCCAGAAAGTTCAAACGTTTTTTTCAGGCGGGAGCCACTGATTGTGAAGTTGATAACCAGGGAAGAGTACTTCTTCCTTCAAACCTTAGAGACTTCGCAGGTATCACAAAGGATGTTGTGATAGTTGGTGTCGGTGAAAGAGCGGAAATCTGGAGCAAAGACAAATGGGAAGAGAAGAACAATATTGAAGATATTAACTTTGATGAACTCGCGATGAGTATTGAAGATTTGGGAATTGTAATCTGATATAGCACTCAATGAGTCATATGTTGATATGAGATTCACGAAGAAAGGGCTGGTCAGATGGAGTTTTCCCATGTTTCAGTATTGCTTAACGAGACGATAGACGGACTTAACATAAGAGAAGATGGAATATATGTCGACGGAACGTTAGGCGGTGGCGGACATGCATTTCATATATGTGAGAGACTGTCAGATAAAGCAAGGTTCATAGGGATAGATCAGGATGCAGCTGCGATATCTGCGGCAAGCATCCGGCTATCTCCTTATATAGATAAGATACCAATCGATATTATAAGAAGCAATTATCAAAAAATCCCCCGGATCCTGCAGGATTTAAACGTCAGCGGCGTGGATGGAATCGTGTTGGATTTGGGGGTATCCTCCTACCAATTAGATACACCGGAGAGAGGATTTTCATATAGAGAAGATGCACCTTTGGATATGAGAATGGATCAGAGTAAAGAGCTGACTGCTAAGGATATAATAAATGAGTATTCAGAGGACGAACTTACAAGAGTGATAAGAGATTATGGCGAAGAGAGATTCGCTAGAAATATAGCAAAACATATAGTCAATGCAAGAAAGGTAAAGGTGATTGAAACAACATTTGAACTTAATGAAATAATTAAGGCTGCTATACCAATTAGAGCTAGGTCTGCAGGAGGGCACCCTTCAAAGAGAACCTTTCAGGCTATCAGGATTGAATTAAACCGAGAGCTGACCATCCTCGAACAATCCATTGACCAAATGATAGATCTGTTAAATTCAGGGGGCCGAATTTGCATAATTACGTTCCATTCTTTAGAAGATCGGATTGTAAAGAGGCGTTTTCGCATCAATGAAAATCCTTGTACATGCCCTCCCGACTTTCCTAAATGTGTGTGCGGTAAGGTTTCAAAAGGTCATGTGGTAACAAGAAAACCTATACTGCCATCGGAACAGGAGATACTTGAAAACAGGCGGAGCAAAAGTGCAAAATTAAGAATTTTTGAGAAAATATAATTGGTATTTACATAGATAAAATAAAAATACATATGAAAAGTGTATTTAGAAAAGGGGAATGAAAAGCGTGGACGAGAGAAATAGAGAGTATTACTACATTGAGGGGAATGCAGCGCGTAAGCTTAATACAGTACCGGTAAGAGAAGAACAACCGGAGAGAAAAAAAGAACGTAAAGTTAACCAGAGAATTCAGAAAAACGCAAATAGAGCAAAAGCATTTGATTTGGGATATACAATTGCATTAATGACAGCAACTGCTATTCTTTTTGTATCATGTATTTCCATGTTGACGCTTAAGGCAAATGTTACAGAACAGAGAAGACAGATATCTATGTTAGAAAGTAATTTGAATGCTCTTACGGATAGTAATAATGAAACCAGCAAAAGGTTAGAAAGCTCAGTTGATCTGACAAAAATATATGACGTAGCTACTAATGATCTCGGTATGGTTTATCCGGGCAACGGTCAGGTGTTATCTTATGAGGCCAGCAATCCGGATTACGTAAAACAGTTCAAGGATGTACCTACGGAATAATAAACAGGTGACAAAATGGCGAAGAAAAGAAAGAAATTTCTTGCGAGGATGCAGGCTAAGCTGTTTTTCGTGGTAGTAGCATTTACAGTCCTTTTTGTAGCATTGATGATAAGAATACTTTATATCAATGAAAAGGATGGTAAGCGCTATGAGAAAATAGTTTTAGCACAGCAAAGTTACGATAGTATAGAGATTCCATATAGAAGGGGCGATATATTAGACCGTAACGGAACCCAGCTTGCAACCAGCGAAAAAGTGTATAACTTAATAATCGAACCTAAAAATATTCTTCAAAGCGATGAGGTGAAGGCTGATACTGTTGCTGCTTTGAAGAAATATTTTGATTTAACGGACGAAAATATCAACGAGGCGTTGAAGGATGGCGGGTCGCTCTATAAAAAGATGTTGAAGAAACTGACCTATGACGAAATCAAGGATTTTCAGGATTTTGTTGCGGAGCATGCCAAGGACGATGCCAAGAATGTGAAGGGTGTCTGGTTCGAAGATGAATATGAGAGATACTATCCCTATGGCTCACTTGCCTGCCATGCTATTGGCTTTACGGTAAGCGGTAATGTTGGACAGGGTGGAATAGAAGGTTATTACAGTGATGAATTAAATGGTACCAACGGCAGGGAATACGGATATCTTACTTCTGATATGACTTTGGAAAGAACTACAAAGCCGCCGATTAACGGATACAATATTGTGTCAACAATTGATGCCAATGCTCAAAATATTGTCGAGAAGAAGATAGCCGCTTTCATGAAGGAGACCGGCGCGAAGAATGTTTCTGCGCTTGTCATGGATCCGAATACGGCAGAAGTTATAGCGATGGCTAATTCCAATACATTTGATCTCAATGAACCCTACGAGGACAGTGCGATAGCATATCAATTCTCTGCAAATGATGAGGGCGGAAGCGTTGAGACGCAGATCAAGAATCTTTCTGAAGAAGAGAGGTTGGAGCATCTCAATCAGGCGTGGAGAAATTTCATAATCTCTGATGGTTTTGAACCCGGTTCCACTTATAAGACATTTACCATTGCAGGAGCTATGGAAGACGGAGTATTGAACGGTGATGAGAGTTTCTTCTGCGGAGGTCAATTGCAGGTGGCTGACTGGCCAATACACTGTCATAATCATCAGGGACATGGTCAGGTTTCCGTTGAGCAGTCTCTTATGCAGTCCTGCAACGTAGCATTGATGCAGATAGCACAGGCAGAAGGAAGAAAGACATTTTCCAAATATCAGGATGAGTTTGGCTTTGGACAGACAACAAATGTAGATCTTGCCGGTGAGGCTTCCGGACTCGTATATTCAGAAGATAAATTAAATCCTGTTGAGTTGGCGACATCGTCCTTCGGACAGGGACTTACGGTAACAATGATGCAGATCGGAACAGCATTTTGCTCGGTTATCAATGGCGGCAACTATTACGAACCGCATCTTGTAAAACAGATTGTTGATGAGAATGGCGGAGTTATCAATAACATTGAACCTACAATTCTTAGAAAAACAATTTCTTCGGAGACATCAGCTTTTATGAGACATGCGCTTGAAGAGGTTGTCAGTAACGGTACAGCCAGAAAAGCTCAGGTCGAAGGCTATACAATCGGTGGTAAGACCGGTACGGCGGAGAAGCTTCCCCGTGGAAATGGCAAATATCTGCTTTCATTTATAGGCTTTGCACCTGTGGAAAATCCTCAGGTTGTCGTATATGTAACCGTTGACGAACCGCATGTTGAAGATCAGGCGAGTTCCGGACTCGGAACGATAATAGCTCAGACGATATTTGAAGAACTTCTTCCGTATATGAACATTTATCAGACTGATGAGGAAAATGTAAGTGTTGGAGAAGATATCGGAGATGAGGTTGCCTCGCCTGTATTTGACGGTGAAGCACCGGCAGAACAGTTATCCGAGGATCTTGATATCCCGGCTGATGAAGGACAAAGTACTTCCGAAGAAAATGGTGAGACAAACCAAGATGCGGAAACAGGTACCGGGGGAACCGGTGGTGAAAATACCGGCGGTGAGGATGCCGGGGGAACTTCCGGCAATGCCGAAGGTCAGACGGAAAACACAGAATAATAGAGTAGATCGATATATAAAGGCATAGTCTATTTTTGGGAGAGATAGGCTGTGCCCTATTGCTTGTTTATATTCATAAGTGAAACTCTTTTGTAATAGAATAAAGTAAATAATGACTTTGGAAGTGAAATATGCCAAAGACATTTACCAGAAAAAAGATTTTTGTTTGTGCCATCATGCTTATGACGGCATTTACATTTCTTATTGGAAGACTGTCATATCTGATGATATGGAAGTCAGACTATTATCTTGAAAAAGCTGAGGCTTTGCATCAAAGAGAGCGAAGTATCAAAGCAAAAAGAGGAGTGATATATGACAGGAACGGTGTGGAGATTGCAGGTAATAAACCTGTATGTTCGGTTTCGGTCATACATTCCCAGATAACGGACGAGGAAAGTGTTGTGGCTGCACTTTCAAGTATACTTAATCTTAGTGAAGACACTGTCAGAAAGAAAGTGGAAGCTAATACCATCAGGGAAAAGATCAAAAGTAATGTGGATAAAGAAACAGCAGATATGTTAAGAGAATTAGGTCTTGATGGTGTTATGATTGATGAGGACTACAAGAGGTATTATCCCTACGGGTCTTTGGCGAGCAAAGTGCTTGGTTTTACAGGCTCCGATAATCAGGGGATTGTTGGTCTGGAGGTTTCGTATGAAGATGTTTTGTCAGGAACCCCCGGAAGTATTCTGACTCTTACAGATGCTAATGGTATAGAGATAAAAAATGAAGCTGAGGGAAGGATAGAACCAATACCCGGTGATGATCTCTATATTTCAATAGATGTCAATATTCAGAAATATGCTGAGCAGGCTGCGGGTAAAGTGTATAAAGCAAAGCAGGCGAAGCGTGTCTCGGTGATATTGATGAATCCGCAAAACGGAGAGATATATGCGATGGTCAATGTACCGGAATATGATCTCAATGAACCATACAAATTAATTGGAATTAATAGTAAGGGTATGACTGATAAAGAAAAACAGGATGCCCTCAATATGATGTGGAGGAATTTCTGCATTAATGATACCTATGAGCCGGGGTCCACATTTAAGACAGTGACGGCCACAGCAGCTTTAGAAGAAGGAGTTGTGAGTGTAAATGATACCTTTAACTGTCCCGGATTTCGGGTGGTGGAAGACAGAAAGATAAGATGTGCAAGAACTACAGGGCATGGAACCGAAACTTTCAGACAGGGTATAATGAATTCCTGCAATCCCGTATTTATAGATGTGGGTGCGAGGGTAGGTGTCACAAAGATGTATGAAAATTATGAGAAGCTTGGACTCTTTGAAAAGACAGGAATTGATCTTCCCGGTGAAGCGAACTCCATAATGCATAAAAAAGAAAATGTCGGCGCTGTGGAATTGGCAACAATGAGTTTTGGTCAATCCTTTCAAATTACACCGATGCAGCTTCTAAGGGCTGCCAGCGCCATTATCAATGGAGGTAAACTTGTCACCCCGCATTTTGCCATGTATTACGAGGGCAAAGACAGTGGAGAAAGACATGTGTTTGAATACAGTGAAAAACCGGGTGTTATCAAAAAAGAGACCTCTGATACCATGAGAGAACTGCTGGAGGCTGTGGTTGCTGAGGGTGGTGGCTCTAAGGGGCAGGTGCCGGGCTACAGAATCGGCGGAAAGACTGCAACGTCTGAAAAACTGCCGAGAGGTAACAGGAAATATATTTCTTCTTTTATGGGTTTTGCGCCTGCGAATAATCCGCAGATTCTGGGTATAGTAATGATTGATGAACCGGTGGGAACATATTATGGTGGAACGATAGCTGCACCTGTGCTTTCTGAAATATATGAAAATATTCTTCCCTATCTTGGGATAAAGGCGGATTATTCAGAGGAAAAGCTCAAAGAGACAATGAGTACCATCTATATAGAAGAGGGTGACTGACATTAAATTGTAGTGAAAATTATAAAAATATACAATATATAGTATTTTTTTGTTGATAAAATATCGTAAAGGACTTATACTAATAAAGTTGATAAACTATTATATAAAGAAAATATTACAAAAGGGTAGGAATGATTATGAAAATTGATTTTACAGTGTTGTTGCCGATATGTATAGCTTTTGGAATCAGTGTTATTCTTTGTCCGATTATGATTCCTTTTTTGAAAAAACTTAAGTTTGGTCAGTTCGTGCGTGACGACGGACCGGAATCGCATCTTAAGAAGTCCGGTACTCCGACCATGGGCGGACTTATAATATTGTGCAGTATCGTGCTTACATCACTATTCTATATAAGGAATTATCCGAAGATAGTCCCCATTCTCTTTGTCACATTAGGTTTCGGGCTGGTAGGCTTCTTGGATGATTATATCAAAGTTGTTATGAAGCGTTCTATGGGACTTCGTGCATGGCAGAAGATGATAGGGCAATTTCTTGTATGTGCGGTGTTCGCGTATTATCTTGCAAATTACACTGACATTGGAACATCAGTTATAATACCGTTTACGAATGGCGGAAGTTGGGAGATGGGATTTTTGTTTTATCCCTTCCTGTTTTTTGTAGTCATCGGTACCGTCAACGGAACTAATTTCACCGACGGTCTGGATGGGTTATTGTCATCTGTAACTGTGCTTACGGGAACATTTTTTACCGTAGTGGCAATAGGCACCAATGCAGGAATATCGCCGGTTACATGTGCTGCGGTAGGAGCACTGTTGGGTTTTTTGGTATACAATGTTTATCCGGCTAAGGTTTTCATGGGAGATACAGGTTCCTTGGCGCTTGGAGGGCTTATCGCTTCGACAGCGGTTATGCTCAGATTGCCGATATATATAGTTATTGTAGGTTTCATTTATCTTTTGGAGGTCGTGTCTGTTATCATTCAGGTGCTATACTTCAAGAAGACCGGTAAAAGGGTATTTAAGATGGCTCCGATACATCACCATTTTGAATTATCCGGATGGCCTGAGACTAAAGTGGTAGCTATATTTGCGATAGTGACAACTATTCTTTGTCTGATAGGATTGTTGGCGTTATAATTTTAATTCATTAATTACGTGGAGGATGTTATGGATTTTCATAAGAAAGTTTTGATTGCGGGAGCAGGAAAGAGTGGAGTTTGCGCTGCCCGTCTATTACAAAAGAAGGGCGCAGAGATAGTATTTTACGATGGCAAGAAAGATGTTGATGTTGACAAACTTCTCGGACAGTTAGAGACCAAAGAAAATGTTGCGGTTGTCTTAGGAGAGATAAATGATACTATTCTTTCTGATATAGACTTAATGATAATAAGTCCGGGTATATCTATTGAATCGGAGATTGCTGTTAAGGTAAGTGAAAAGGGCATCCCTATATGGGGAGAAGTTGAACTGGCATACCAGTGTGGTGCCGGACATCTTGCGGCGATAACAGGAACTAACGGAAAGACGACTACAACCTCACTGGTAGGAGAGATATTCAGAAACTATACCGATAACAGTTATACGGTCGGTAATATTGGTATTCCTTATACTGACGTGGCATTAGAGCTTAATGATGACTCTTATATCGCATTAGAGGTGTCCTCCTTCCAGCTCGAAACCATCGAAGAGTTTCACCCTCGTGTGAGTGCGGTATTGAATATTACACCGGATCATTTAGACAGACATCACACCATGGAGAATTATGCATCCGTTAAACTTGATGTATGTATTAATCAGACGGCGGAGGATTATCTGGTGTTGAATTATGATGATCCCATAACTCGTGATATGGTTAATGATTCGAGAGTTAAAGCCAAGGTTATATATTTCAGCAGAACCACTGAGCTTGATGAAGGAGTTTATCAGAAGGGTGATGCGATATACATAAAGACTGAAGGAAAAGAGACTAAGGTTATTGACATTTCAGAGTTGATACTTTTGGGTTCTCATAATGTCGAGAATTATATGGCGGGAATTGCAATAACCTATTATATGGGAATCCCAATGGATAATATTGTTTCTGTTTTGAAGACTTTCAAGGGAGTAGCCCACAGGATTGAGTTTGTGGAGGAGATAAATGGAGTGACTTATTATAATGACTCCAAAGGAACTAATCCGGATGCGGCAATCAAGGGTATTCAGGCTATGAACAGAAAGACTGTACTTATCGGCGGAGGATATGATAAAGGAGTTCCATTTGATGACTGGATCAAGGCTTTCGACGGTAAGGTTAAGAAGCTGGTGCTTCTCGGACAGACCGCGAATATAATTGCAGATACAGCTAAGAAGTATGGCTTCAATGATATTGTATTTGTTGATAGCCTCTCCGAAGCCGTTAAAGTATGTGCCGAGGAAGCCGAACCCGGTGACGCGGTGCTTTTATCACCTGCCTGTGCAAGCTGGGGTATGTTCGATAACTATGAGCAGCGCGGTGATATGTTCAAAGAATATGTCAGAGCGATGAAGAAGTAATATTAATGAAATTTGATTAATGGTATCTTTTGATACATGTATATAATAATTTAGGGAGTAAGAGCTATGGCGAGAAGACGTCCTACACCTGTTAGAAATAAACGTAAAAAAAAGACTGTTGATAAACCGGTATACTTTGATTATCAATTTTTGTTTCTGGTTATGTTTTTGGTGGCGCTTGGTCTGGTGATGGTATACAGCACCAGCTCCTACACTGCTGACCTTAAGACAGGAACACCTTATTATTATCTCCTGAGACAGGGTGTATTCGGTGCGGTTGGAATCGCTGTAATGCTTGTATTCGCAAGAATAGATTATCATTTTTGGAAAAATCTCTCCATGTTAATGATCGTTGGAGCTATTATCTTACTGGCTATGGTTATTGTAGTGGGTAAGGCGGTCAATGGTTCTTCCAGATGGATCGAGATAGGTTCCATAAGATTCCAGCCTTCAGAAGTGGCTAAGATTGCTATTATATTGTTTACGGCGCATATGGCCACGATTAAAGCTGCCAGAATAGGTGATTTCAAGATCCTGATAAGAGTAGCATTTTTACCTATGTTTGCAACTGCCCTTATTGCTGTTGAGAACCTAAGTACGGCGATTATATGTGCTGCGATTATTTTTATGATAATATTTGTGACCAGTCCGAAGATAAAACAATTCGTGCTTCTGGGGCTTGCAGTCGTGGGCTTGATGGGTATATTCCTTGTGGTGGCAAGCTATCGTATGCAGCGTATCAAAGTGTGGCTTGACCCTGAAAAATATGAAGATGGATATCAGACCATGCAGGCGTTATACGCCATCGGTTCAGGTGGAATATTCGGTAAGGGATTAGGGCAGAGTATTCAAAAACTGGGATTTATTCCTGAGTCGCACAATGATATGATATTTTCCGTTGTCTGTGAAGAATTAGGTCTTTTCGGCGCAGTTTGTGTTATAGGCTTGTTTGCACTTTTGATATGGCGCTGTGTGATAATCGCAATGAGTGCACCGGATTTATATGGTGCTTTAATAGTTGTAGGTGTTATTACTCACTTGTCTGTACAAGTGCTTGTCAATATAGCCGTTGTTACCAATTCGATTCCGCCTACGGGAGTTCCGTTACCCTTTATAAGTTATGGTGGAACAGCACTTTTGTGTCTCTTAGTCGAGATGGGATTGGTACTTTCTGTAGCAAGCAGGATTAACATGCCAAAAGAATAATAGGGATATAAATGACACATTTTTCCTTAAGTTAGCATATTATAGTATATATGGACTTAATGGATGTGGCATACTCTATGGCAATCAGCGTTAGCAAAACAGAATATCTAAAAGGAACAATTAAGATTCAGGGTTCCAAAAACACTGTGCTGCCAATAATTGCAGCTTCAATTATAACAAATGGTATTTCGGTGATATATAATTGTCCGGATATATCGGATGTGCATGTTATGTGCGAATTACTGAAAATACTTAATATAAAAACCTGTTACGAGGACCATGTACTTACAATCGATACAACAAAAGCCTGTTATGCACCGCTGCCATATGATATGACCTGCCGGTTAAGGTCTTCTGTGTTGATGTTAGGTGCGATGCTTGCCAAATGGGGCAGGGGAGAGCTTGGAATGCCGGGAGGCTGCACAATTGGAATGCGTCCCATTGATATACATCTGGAAGGTTTTTGCAAAATGGGTGTTGATGTCGACGTAGCTGGCAATATGCTTTGCTGCAAATCATTTTATCTTACGGGATGCGATTTCCGTTTGAGATATCCAAGTGTTGGCGCAACAGAGAATCTTCTTCTTGCAGCCTGCGGAGCGAAGGGCAGAACGATCCTTCGCGGTGTGGCTAAAGAACCTGAGATTATAGAGTTATGTAATTATCTGCAATCACTGGGGATTCTGATAGAGGGAGTAGGTACAGATGTGCTTGTTATAAAAGGAACAGGATATTTGAACTGTGCAGATTATGTCAATGTATTTGACAGAATAGTTGCAGGTACTTATCTGTTGATTGCCTGTGCCATACCATCGAATATCATTTTATCAGGAATAGATGATATTCACTATATCAAGAATATTTTGCAGGTATGCGCAAAATTAGGATTAAATGTGATCAGGTCAGAGCACAACCTTCATATACAATCCTGTGGAAGAGTTAATGCAGGAGCTTTTGCAACAGGTATATATCCGAAATTTCCAACAGATCTTCTTCCGGTTTTGATAGCGGTGCTATTAAAGGGGAGTGGAGACAGCAGTGTTACGGAGACAGTTTTTGAAAATCGCTTTTCCGTAGTAGATGAACTTAAAAAACTTAACGGTAAGCTGTTTGTGGCCGGTAACACGGTATATATTGAAAGAACAGATAATCTTACCGGTAATATAGTAAATGCTACAGATTTGAGACAGGGTGCGGCTATGGTGACGGCAGGACTTATGTCAGGTGGTAATACAATTATAAATGATGTCTCGTATATTGAACGGGGATATGAAAACATAGTTGAAGACCTTAGAAAAGTTGGGGCGGAAATAACATACATTTAGGTGAATCATGTCAGATAATAACAAAGTAATTCAGTTTCAAAAGAAAAAGACACATATTGTATCTGTTGGAGCATTACTGGTGCTGCTGGTATTCTTGATCATTCTCTTTACATGTTTTAAAATCGACAAGATAGAAGTGACCGGTAATAAACATTATACAAAGGAACAGATTATAGAATTTGTTCAAAATGAAGGGTATATAGACAATACAATATTGCTTATGTTGAAGAATAAAATCAATCCCATATCTGATATTCCTTTTGTGGCAAAGATAGGAATTGATTGTGAGAGCGCCCACAAGATAACTGTTACGGTGTATGAAAAAGCTATGGCGGGCTGTATCGAATACATGGATCGCTATGTTTATTTTGATCAGGATGGATATGTACTTGAAATATCTCTTGAAAAGCTGTCGGATGCACCTTGTGTCACGGGAATGAGTTTTGACAGTATTGAGCTGCATGAAAAACTACCTATCAAGGACAAGAAGAGATTCAAGTTAATATTAAAACTGACGCAGCTTATAACAAAATATAAACTGGTAATTGATTCAATTCAGTTCACATCCGAAGATGAGCTTATTCTATACCATGATAATATACGAATTGAGCTTGGTGATGGCAGTAAAATAGAGGAACAGTTGATAGATCTCAATCAGATTTTAGATGGGCTGTCAGGTAAAAGCGGTACACTTGATATGAAGGATTTTGATCCGGCTACAGGAACCGCATCATTTAAGGCAAAAAAATAGTGTTTTATACTTGATATTTTCAACAAAAAACAGTATTATATTAGTATGTATGTACTATAATAATAGAAAAATTTTAATTAAGGAGGAAAATACCTTGCTTGAAATAAAAACAATGGAAGAAAAAGGACCTGCTAAGATACTTGTTATCGGTGTAGGTGGAGCCGGTAACAATGCAGTTAACCGTATGATTGATGAGAATATTAATGGGGTTGATCTTGTAGCCATTAATACGGACAAGCAGGTGTTAGCAACATCTAAAGCACCAACTAAAATCCAGATAGGAGAGAAGTTAACAAAGGGATTAGGCGCAGGAGCAAAACCTGAGGTTGGTGCCGGAGCAATCGAAGAGAACAGAGAAGAGATTACAGAACTCGTTAAAGATGCAGATATGGTATTCGTAACCTGTGGTATGGGTGGTGGAACCGGTACCGGAGCTGCTCCTATCGTTGCTGAGATTGCTAAGAATTTGGGAATACTTACAGTTGGAGTTGTTACAAAACCATTTTCTTTCGAAGGTAAGCCTCGTATGAATAACGCAATGGCAGGTATCGAGAAGCTTAAAGGCAATGTTGACACATTGATCGTTGTACCTAATGATAAGCTTCTTCAGATTTGTGATAAGAGAACTACGATTCCTGATGCGCTTAAGAAAGCTGATGAAGTTTTACAGCAGGGTGTTCAGGGTGTTACAGATTTGATTCAGAGTCCCGGAATAATCAATCTCGACTTTGCTGATATCCAGTCAGTAATGAGAGATAAGGGTATAGCTCATATAGGTATCGGTAGAGGAAGCGGAGAAGATAAAGCAGTCGATGCTATCAAGCAGGCTATGGAGTCACCACTTCTTGAGACAACAGTATCCGGAGCAACAGATATAATCATCAATTTTGCCGGCAATATCGGAATGATAGAGGCGTATGATGCTGTTAATTATCTTACAGAAGCAGCTGGGGATGATGTTAATATCATATTTGGTACAGTTGACAATGAGACTATGGGTGATGAAGTAAGTATTACTATCATTGCTACGGGAATAGAGGCAGCAGCTAAGAAGAACGCATACGGAAGTTTCTCACAGTCTTCTATGCCTGCATTTACAAAACCTGTTCAGCAACAGCCTACGCAGGTACATAGCACTCCTGTTACACCTGTGACGCAGCCTGCACAGCAGACTATACAGCCGTTACAGAATCAGGTGGCAGCTTCTACACAGACAGTTTCCGCACAGATACCGGGACAGAATAATTATCGTCCTGCAGGTCCTAATGCCGGGGTAGGAGGACAAGCTGCATATAATGCCGGAGCACAGCAGACGGCACCTACATACAGTGGTCAGCCCGTAGCTACACCACAGCCTAGAACTGCACCGAAGCCTTCATTCCTTAATGGAGCTCAGGGAAGTGCGGTTAATACAGGTTCGCAGGCTGCACCGGTGACAACCCCAAGACCACAGGCACCTCGTCAGGAAGCAGACGGAAGCATTAAGATTCCGGAATTCCTTAAGAGAAGATAATTGTTATATATTATAAGTTGAAGTGATAAGAGATCAGATGTTTTATCTGGTCTCTTTTTTTGCGTATGAAAGTTTTCTTTTTCGACTTTATTTGAGTTTTGATAGGACTATACTTTTTGTGAAAAGGCAGGAGGTTATAATTGCAAATTACAGTTTATTTCGATCTGATTTTTATAATTAATTTCCTTGTTGATTTTTATGTATTGTTTATAACGGGAAAGATCATCAGACAAAAAGTGGATATAGTAAAAATAGGATTGGGAGCACTGTTCGGAGCACTGGCGTTTCTGCCCTTAATATTTTTTCCGAAATTACTGATGGGTACATCGGGAATCTTTATAACAGTAGGAATAAGCATGGGAACTGTTGCTATTGCCCTTGGCAAAACAGGGGGTTTTATTAAAAAATGGTTTCTGTCCACCACCATAATGTTTCTGCTGGGAGGGACGATTCAGTGTATTAAGTTAAGCTTCGGAATTATACATATTACATTTTACAAGTGGATGATATTATTTTTTTCATGTGCCTGTATAGTTAATGTTTTGATAGGGCATTTACTGTCAGAACGTGAAAGGGGGCAATATATCTACAAGATAAATGTTCATAATAAAGATAAAGAAATAGAAGAATATGTCTTTATGGATAGTGGGAACCGGTTATGGGATACAGTGTATGGAAAACCGGTTTTAATACTGTCAAAGGAAACGATAGGGGAAATTGTTTCAAAAGAGGAGAGCTCCTTTATTGAAAAGTATTATGAGAATGGAAAACTTGATTACAGTGATCCGGTTTTTCTTAAATCGTATAAAGGTATACATTTCCATGAGATTTCATATCATAGTGTAGGAAAAGTATCAGGCAAAATACTATGTATTTTAGTTGATTCTGTTGAGGTGACGGAAAGTAAAAAACTATATTTGAAACAACCGGTTGCCATAGCAGATGGCAGATTATTTCAGGGAAAAGGATATAATGGACTTATTTTCTCTGATGATTTCTAGTGTTTTTTGGAGGATATTATTTTGAATATTATAAGTGGAGATAAATTCAGATTAACCGTTATGCAAAGTGTAGCAAGTATGTTTCTGCTTCCTAAAACAGAGGTTCATTATATAGGCGGTGCAGACATTTTACCTGCCCCGTTAGAACCTGAAGAGGAACGGGAATTGTTGGAAAAACTTGAAGAGATTGACAGTACTGAAGCAAAAAGTATTTTGATAGAGCACAACTTGAGATTGGTCGTATATATAGCTAAGAAGTTTGACAATACAGGAGTGGGGGTTGAAGACCTGATATCAATCGGAACGATTGGTTTGATCAAGGCGGTTAATACTTTCAAAATGGATAAAAAGATTAAGCTTGCTACTTATGCATCAAGATGTATTGAAAATGAGATTTTGATGTATCTTAGGAGAAGTGCGAAGACCAAGATGGAGGTATCGATTGATGAGCCGTTAAATGTGGATTGGGACGGAAATGAATTACTTCTGTCAGATATATTAGGGACAGAGGAAGATGTGATTTACAGGGATATTGAAGATGAAGTAGATAAGGACCTACTTAAAAAAGCTATGGGTATTTTATCTGATAGGGAAAAGACTATAGTTGAGTTAAGATTTGGACTCAAAAATCCAAAAGGTGAGGAATTGACGCAGAAGGAAGTGGCGGATATGCTTGGCATTTCTCAGTCCTACATTTCAAGGCTTGAAAAGAAAATTATGAAGAGGTTAAAAAAAGAGATGATGAGGATAGGGTCATAAAAAGGAAAAGATTTCCGCAATATATTAAGAATAAATTGTTTCAATAATGTAAATCCTTAACCATAAGAGTTTATATGGTTAAGGAGGAAGTGTTGAAATGGCGCTTAATAAAGTTGTTATATGCGGGGTAAATACCGCAAAATTACCACTTCTGACTAATGATGAAAAGAACAAATTATTTGAGAAGATAGAGCAGGGGGATTCGAGTGCCAGAGAAAAACTGATAGAGGGCAATCTTAGATTGGTGCTTTCGGTCATAAGAAGATTTCAGAACGTAAGCGAAAATTCCGACGATCTGTTTCAAGTGGGATGTATAGGACTTATTAAGGCCATAGATAATTTTGATAGAAGTTTAAATGTTAAGTTTTCTACTTATGCTGTACCAATGATAATAGGTGAATGCAGAAGATATTTAAGGGACAACAGTGCAATAAGGGTTTCACGGTCATTAAGAGATATAGCATATAAAGCTATATATGCAAAAGAACGTATTTTAAGAGAGGAAAACAGGGAGGCTACCATAGATGATATAGCAAATGAGATAGAAATGGAAAAAGAGATGGTGGTCATGGCATTAGATGCAATTGCAACGCCGGTTTCCCTGTATGATCCTGTATATCAGGACGGTGGTGACACGCTGTATATTATGGATCAGGTCAAGGATAAGAAGAATAAAGAGGAGGCATGGGTTGAGGATATATCTTTAAAAGAAGCTATGGACAGGTTGCCGGAGAGAGAATATAACATTATTAAACTGAGATTTTTTGAAGGCAAAACCCAGACTGAAGTGGCAGATGAGATAGCTATATCTCAGGCACAGGTATCCAGACTTGAAAAATCTGCCTTAAAAAATATGAAAAATTATCTTGATATATAAACAATATGCTATATCGGGTATAGAATTGTTTATTGAATGTTAATAAAATATAAGAAATTCATATGTATTTTATTGTCAAGTCTCCATAATTATGCTATAATCTTGTTCGTGTATTGTAAAGAAACGAACAAAAGATGTTTTGCTCGTTATAGCATAAAGGAGGCTCATTTATTTATGAAACATTTAATATTGGTTACATCACCCCCGGCGTGTGGAAAAACCTTTATTTCAAAGCAACTCGCAAAGGCGTTGAATAACTGTGTTTATTTGGACAAGGACACACTTATTGTGTTATCTAAGCAGATTTTTAAGGTGGCGGGTGAAGAGTATAACCGTTCCTCCGATTTCTTTCAGAGAGAAATCCGTGATTACGAGTATTATTGCGTATTAGATCTTGCAATGGAAGCGTTGGATTATAATGATACAGTTCTTATTAATGCTCCATTTACCGATGAAATAAGAGATGATGAGTATCTCGATTCATTAAGAGCGCGTCTGTTAAAGCATGGCGCTGAATTGGTTGTTATCTGGGTCAATACAAGAGTTGAAGTATGCAAAGAGAGAATGATCAAGCGTAATTCTGACAGAGATACATGGAAATTAGAACACTGGGATGAATATATAGCAAGTTGTAATTTCAATCAGCCTGATAACATCAAAGAATTAATAGTATTCGAGAATTCATCTGAGGAAGAATATAACGAATCAATTAAGAGGGTAGTTAAGCAATTAAGAGGCGAATAATTAGCAAAAGCAGGAGAATAATATGATTAACAAAAGATCAGTATTCGCGATCAATTGGGCAGAGGCTTCTTCATTAGCAGAGGGACGCCATGATAATCCGCATCATATACTTGGTATGCATGAGTCTGTAGACGGAGTTTATATCAATGCATTTTATCCCGGCGCGGAAAGCGTTACGGCTATTAGCAGGAACAGCAAAGATACATTTAACCTGATAAGCGACAGAATACCGGGTTTCTATACAATAAAAATACCTGAGAAGAAAAGTTTTGACTATTATTTTATAGTTAAGTATCCGGATGGAACAAAGGAAGAGATTATCGATCCCTACTCTTTTGATCCGGTAATTGACCCGATAGACATAAGCAAATTCGGTGATGGAATTCATTATGAGATTTATGAGAAAATGGGCGCACACCCTTGTATTCTTGATGGAGTAGAAGGTGTTCTCTTTGCGGTATGGGCTCCAAGGGCGTTAAGAGTTTCCGTAGTAGGTAATTTTAATAAGTGGAATGGTCGTCTTCATGTTATGAGAAGAATTGAATATTCCGGTATTTTTGAATTGTTTATTCCGGGTCTTAAAGCGGGCGAGATATACAAATACGAGATCGAAAAAGGCGATGGAAGTACATTTATGAAACCGGACCCTTATGGAAATGCAGCCGAATTACGTCCGGGTAATGCATCAATGATTGCTGATCTTTCTTATGAATGGAAAGATGCGGAATACATGAAGAAGTTAGCGTCAGAATGCGTGAGAGCTGTCAAGTCTTCTGATACATCCGTCAGCAGGAATTCTTCAAAGACCATGGGGATAGATGCATTAGAAGATAAGAATTCCAAGAAGTCTGAATATATCAGAAAAGAAGTTCCGATGAATATATATGAGGTACATTTAGGTTCCTTTAAGCGTCCTTCAGATGGAAGGGAGTTCTTTACATACAGAGAGATTGCGGAAGAACTTGCTAAGTATGTGGCTGATATGGGTTATACTCATGTAGAGCTTATGCCGGTTATGGAGCATGAAAACGATACCAGTTTCGGTTATCAGACATCTGGTTTTTACGCTCCTACATCGCGTTATGGTACGCCGACAGATTTCATGTATTTTGTAGACTATATGCATAGCAAGGGAATCGGTGTTATATGTGACTGGGTACCAAGTCAGTTCCCTATGAATGAGAACGGGCTTGCGAGATTTGACGGTGAACCTCTCTATGAGCCGGTTGATTCCAGAAGAAGTGAGAATCCGAGATGGGGAACATATATATTTGATTATGGCAGAAAGGAAGTTAAGAATTTCCTCATATG
>JAFUGT010000142.1 GCA_017469275.1 Lachnospiraceae bacterium | reverse complement strand
TCCATTCCGTCCTCTAATTCATGTGCCGGAGTTGTCTTACTTGGATCAACTCCCCACTGCTCTGACAACCATTTACCATAGAATATATAGCCGCAGAGCAATATTACGATACTGATAATAAGTACCAAAGCCGCGTTCATCCTTCATATCCCCTTTCTTATACTTTCGTATTCGTTCTCGTAGAACTTTTTAAGGTGTTTCGCCGCCTTATTTGAGTATGCTTTTCCGTTAGTAACATCCATGAGAATTATGTGTCCCTCCACATGTCCTCTTATGGTGAAAAGGTAATCCTTCTCATACCTGAACTTCTCTATGGCATTCACCGTATCCTCATCCGGTACAGCACTGCATATAAATGCAGCCGTAAGATAGGAATACATATGATCCTTCTCCGGATACTTATTGCCCTTGCACACAAGTACCGGTGCCATGTGCTCTTCCATAAGCCTTCTAACTTCATCCACATCCTGCCTCGTCACTTTATCTCTTTCAAAAAATAAAATGTGCTCAAAGCCTTGGATACTCCACAGATTAGCTTTGGGGTTGATGACATATTTCTCGCTAACCTTCCGATAGTAACCGTAAGCATCAGCCTTAATCCCGCCAATCTCGTAATCCCTTACGATATCATGTGTTTTTGAATACTGCTCAAGCAAACGTTCAAGGTATTTCATGTCTAAGGCTTCCTTTTCTTAAATGAATATTTATGCACGAAAAAACTACCCCAGCTATTATAGGGCAGTTTTTCATGAACATCAAGTTAAATTTTATCAATTAATTCTCATTTTTCAAGCAAAAACATTTATAAGTAATCCTACCACAAAAGAATATACCATCACCATGAAAATATAAAGAAAGAACCTCTTTAACCCCATCACGATCTTCAGCGCCCCCAGATTGGTTATCTTTGTGGCAGGTCCTGTTATCATAAATGCTGCCGCCGACCCGAGACTCATTCCGTCCATCAGCCAGCTCTGCAATAGCGGGATTGTCCCACCACCGCAGGCATATAGCGGTACGCCTATGGTTGCAGCCATAAGAACCCCCCATGCCTCATTGCCGGCAAAGATATTCACCATCAAATCCTCCGGTACATAACGCATAAAAAGCGCCGAAAGCAGAACCCCGATAAGAAAATATAGTCCCGTCGCTTTAACATTTCTTCCAAAATTGAACAGGTACCTTAACAACAGATTAGGATGTGTATCCCTGCTCTTCTTCTCTGAAAATCCTTCAAAATTGAAGAATTCCTTATCCTGATAAAAAACATATACCAAAAGTCCTGCAACAATACCGCAAAAGAAGCAACTCACGATTCTTATAATAAGCGCCACATTTCCAAGCGCCATACTATATATTATCAACTGCGGATTTAACAGAATCGACGCCATCATAAATGCTGCCAGCCAGTCCTGCCTCATTCCCTGTTTTCTAAAGGAGGCTGCAACAGGAATAGTTCCGTACATACAAAGAGGTGACGCTATTCCAAGAAGGCACGCCGGTATTATCCCAAGTACTCCCCATTTCTTTTTCTGCATGCCCGCAAACAGTCCATGAATACCATCCTTTGCGAAAACTGAAATGAGAGAACCTATCACCATTCCCAGCACCCAATAAAGGGCTATCTGCCTGAACTGAAGGGTAAAATAGTACCACACATATACAAATTCCCTATGCAAAATCCTGATTATTTCATCCATGCTCTTTCAACATATACTCCCGATCATTTCATTAATCAATATTCACAAGTTGATAATGTCTGCTTCCAAGCCCAATCTCTTCGCCATGCTCCAATGCCTTAATACCGTGCTTTTTCTCTATACGTTTCACAAGCGATTTGTTTCCTTCTGCCTGATATACAAGATCAATACATGCCTGATCTATCGCAACCGGATCGGTTGAAGCCAATATTCCGATATCGTGAATATCCGGTTCGGCAGGATGACCATCGCAATCACAATCCACAGACAACCGATTCATTACATTGATATAAATGATATGTTCTGCCCCCACATAATCTCTTACCGCTGTCACCATCTCTGGCAAAGTCTCAACCCATGCATCCTGATCGCTGTACATGATACTGCCGGAAGTCCTCTCTCCTGCTGTATGCACGTAGACCTTACCGCTTGGAGATGACATCCCTATGGCAACATTTTTGATCGCACCACCAAAACCTGCCATAGCATGTCCCTTAAAATGTGACAGTATTATCCAGTCATTATAGTTTTCCGCATGACTTCCCACAATCGCTTTCTCGATGTGCTTTCCGCCGGTTACCGGCCACTCGACTTCGCCCTCCTCATCCATCAGATCAAAGGGTGCAATGGCAGTAAATCCATGATCTTCAGCCACCTGCTTATGCATCTGCGTGCTGGCACGATCACCGCCATATGCTGTATTACATTCCACGATTGTGCCATTAACCTTGCTTACCAGATCTTTAATCAGCTCCGGCCTAAGATAATTGCTTGAGGGTGGTTCGCCCGTGGAAAGTTTGACGGCAACCTTCCCCTCAGGCTTCCAATTAAGAGCATCATATATCTCCACCAGTCCTTCCGATGATATATCCTCCGTAAAATACACTACAGGAATGTCGGACTTTTCATTATCGGAACTTTTCGAGGCCTCTTCGGAAACTTGACCTTCATCCGCATTTGCATTATCCACATCATCGGTTTCGTCAGTCTTTTCCGTACCTTTCTCCGATACCTCATCTAACTTGTGAGTCTCATACTGTGAACTGTCAATTGTTTTACTACAACCGACCAACAACATTGATAACATAATAAATGATACCGCACCGCATATTTTTCTCATTGTATTATTCTCCTTGCATTCTATCAAGCACTTCACCGATATCCCCATCAATACATATTGCACGATCAGCAATATCCTCCGGACACATTGCCTCACCATAATTAATGCAGGCATATACCGCATTTGGATTCTCATCTGTCATCTTCCAGAAGGGATACTTTATTATTGCCGGGGTGTTACCGCCAACACCCAACTCCAAAAACAGAATATGCTGTCCCTTATAAATATCCAAAAATTCCTCATAACTTCCCGCTGCCTCATACCAGCCCTCGTCCTCGACAAAGGTGTCGTCTGCTCTCAGATTCATCGACATGGGTTCTCCACATACGGGACAATAGGGTACAAGTAGAGAGGGCACCGTCATGGATAACTTTGAGAAATCCGTTTCTCCCTTATCATTCACCGGCGGAATCAACTCACCGTCTTCGCCCGGTTCAAACCCTTGAGATAAAAGCATCTTTATCACTTTGTCCTTATTATCATAGGTGCGCTTATGACAGGGGTTGCTGCATTGCCAAAGTCCGAAATCACCCTGTGTATAAAACATTCTTCTCTTGACAAAACCCGCTTTTTGAAACTGATGATCAACATTGGTTGTTATGACAAAATAATCCTTTTTCGGCTGACTCGCCTTGTCTCCTTTATTTCTGCCATCTATCATATCGTACAATTTGTCATATACACGCATTGGCGGTTTCAGATAGCGGTTGATATATATGTATCTGCTCCAATAGGCCCATTTTTCCTCCAATGTCTTATAGGGATAAAATCCTCCTGCATACATATCATTGAAGCCATATTTCTCCGCAAAATCTCCAAAGTACATATCAAATCTTTCGCCGGTGTAAATGAACCCGGCAGAGGTTGAAAGTCCGGCACCCGCTCCTATCACCACGGCATCAGCGGTTTCAAGCTCTTCCTTAAGCCTCCCAATGTTTTCTTTCTGATTTCCATTACCCTTTGTAACCTTAACATTGTAGTAATCCATAAACTTCACCCCTTATTTCCTTCATCTTGCAAAGTACACAAGTACATCCTTAATCACATCTGTAACCCAACTCACAAATTAATAATAATGTCCTTTTTATTTTCCCACATCTTGTAAAAAGTTGCAAGAACTTGTTAAGATAACAAAAATGTAGTATGCTTATTAAGTTACTATTCACAGTAGATATAAGTTAGGATATGTGCTTTAACATGCTTGCATGGATAAACACATATCCTAACTTATATCGAAACTGCGAAGCAGGAACTCCACATACAGCTACAAATATAGCAACGAAGTTGCGGCATATGCGTAAGCAGATGATTTGTGGCTTGTATATGTGGAGTACTGTGAATAGTAACCTTATCAACAATTGCAAATGATAAAATTTATCAAATAGGAGAAAGCTAATATGACTCTTAAAGATTTGGATTTGGGTAAAAGTGCCATAATAACATCCGTAGGCGGTGAAGGTGCCTTAAGGCAGCATTTTCTTGATATGGGTGTAATTCCCGGCACCGAAATCACACTTACAAAATATGCCCCCATGGGGGATCCCATGGAACTTAATATACATGGATACAAATTGACCTTAAGACTTGCAGAGGCTGAACAGATAGAGATTAAACCTGCGCCTGAAAAGCACACGGATAATGACACCGATAATACCATAAAGGAAAAACAACAATCAGACGATAGCAGTTCTAAAAAAACACCCACCAAAAAATCCCACGAACATCCCGGATTTGGTGAAGACGGAAAATACCATCCGAAAGGAAGCGGTGATCCCTTACCTGAAGGAACACTTCTTACCTTCGCCTTAGTGGGCAACCAGAACAGTGGAAAAACCACCCTGTTCAATCAGTTGACCGGCTCCAATCAGCATGTCGGCAACTTTCCGGGAGTAACCGTCGATCGAAAAGACGGTGCTATCAAGGGACATCCCAACACCTTGGTAACAGACCTTCCGGGGATTTATTCCATGTCTCCCTACAGCAGTGAGGAGATAGTATCAAGAAACTTTGTCCTCGACGAGAAGCCTAAGGGAATTATCAATATCGTGGATGCCACCAACATAGAAAGAAACCTTTATCTCACTATGCAACTCCTTGAGATGAATATCCCAATGGTGGTTGCCCTTAACATGATGGACGAGGTAAGAGAAAACGGCGGAACCATCGATATCAACAGCTTAGAAGCACTTCTCGGCGTTCCGGTCATCCCTATATCCGCAGCTAAGAATGAAGGTGTACACGAATTGGTAGAGCATGCACTCCATGTTGCGTATTACCGCGAAAAACCGTTGCGTCAGGATTTCTGCGACGAAAATGATAACGGTGGTGCTGTTCACAGATGCCTGCATGGAATAATCCACCTGACCGAAGACCACGCGAGGCGTAATGGTCTGCCTGTCCGTTTTGCCGCAAGCAAAGTTATAGAAGACGACAAAATGATAATAGAAAAACTTTCCCTTGATGAAAACGAGATTCAAATGATAGAGCACATTGTTCTGCAAATGGAAACGGAAAGAAAACTTGACCGCAGTGCCGCCATAGCAGATATGCGTTTTTCCTATATTCACAAGGTATGCAGTCAGACTGTCAGAAAACCCCGCGAGAGTGCGGAAGGAATAAGAAGCGAAAAAATCGACCGGATACTTACGGGAAAATATACTGCCATACCCGCATTTATCGGAATAATGGCCATCGTGTTCTGGTTAACCTTCAATGTAATCGGAGCTGCGCTTCAGGAGCTTCTTGAGAAGGGAATTAATATAGTCTCTGCCAATCTTGACAGCTTTATGACTAATGTGGGAGTAAATGAAACCCTAAGAAGTCTGTTTATCAACGGAATAATTTCAGGTGTAGGAAGCGTGTTAAGTTTTATGCCTATCATTGTTATACTGTTCTTCTTTCTCTCTCTTATGGAGGACAGCGGCTACATCGCAAGAGTTGCCTTTGTCATGGATAAACTCTTAAGGAAAATCGGTCTGTCCGGAAGAAGCATAGTTCCCATGCTTATAGGCTTTGGCTGTACAGTACCCGCAGTCATGTCAACAAGAACCCTCCCCAGCGTCAGAGACAGAAAGATGACTATTCTGCTCACACCATTTATGAGTTGCAGCGCAAAACTTCCGATATATGCATTCTTTGTAAATGCATTTTTCCCTGGAAAAGGCGCTCTTATCATGATAGGTCTTTATCTTTTGGGAATAATCATATCAATACTTGTGGCACTGGGATTTAAAAATACCATATTCAAGGGAGAGGCCGTCCCCTTTGTAATGGAGCTTCCCGACTACAGAATGCCGGGCATTAAGAATGTAGCTCATTTGCTATGGGAAAAGGCAAAAGATTTTATTCAGAAAGCTTTTTCAATTATATTGATTGCAACAGTGATTGTATGGGTCTTACAAAGCTTCGACCTGCATTTTAACCTTGTGACCGATTCAAAAGACAGTATTCTGGCAGTGATTTCAGGACTGCTTTCTCCGATTCTTAAACCAATAGGGCTAGGGGACTGGAGAATATGCACTTCTCTTATTACAGGTTTTATGGCTAAAGAAAGTGTGGTTTCAACACTCAAGATACTCTTTGGTAAAAATGTTGCCATTGCAATTTCAACCGCTACCGCTGCCTCCCTATTGGTGTTCTCACTGTTGTACACTCCATGTGTCGCAGCAATTGCAGCCATAAGGAGAGAACTTGGCGGCAAATGGGCTGTGGCAGTGGTGCTGTGGCAATGCGCGATTGCATGGTTTGCGGCTCTGATCGTTCATTTATTTGCAACATTACTGTAGATAAAAAGCTATGCCCATGAACAACAGGCATAGCTCTTATTTTAAAATCATTTGTTAATAGTATATATTACTTAATCGTCTTGATCCAGCCCTCAGGTGCTTCGATACGACCCATCTGAATTCCGGTAAGTGTATCATAAAGCTTCTTTGTAACAGGACCCATATCATCCATTCCGCTAGGGAAGCAAATCTCTTTGCCGTGGTCAACCACCTTGCCAACAGGTGAGATAACTGCTGCAGTTCCACAAAGTCCACACTCTGAGAAATCCTTCAACTCATCAAAGTAAACTACTCTATGCTCTACCTCTAATCCCAGATACTTCTCTGCAACTACCATCAATGAACGACGTGTAATTGAAGGAAGGATACTGTTAGACTTCGGTGTGATGAACTTCTTGCCGTCTGCACTTATGAACATGAAGTTTGCTCCGCCGGTCTCTTCAACCTTTGTACGTGTAGCAGCATCAAGATACATATTCTCATCATAACCCTGATTGTGTGCATCTACAATAGCGTGTAAGCTCATGGCATAGTTAAGACCTGCCTTGATATCACCTGTTCCGTGAGGAGCTGCTCTGTCCACATCAGAAACTCTGATAGTGATAGGCTTAGCACCGCCCTTGAAGTATGGTCCAACAGGAGTAGTGAAAATTCTGAACTGATACTCCTCTGCCGGCTTAACTCCGATAACCGAATTAATACCAAACATATAAGGCCTTATATATAAAGTTGCTCCTGAGCCGTAAGGCGGAACATAATCAATGTTTGCCTCCACAGTCTTCACAACCGCATCCACAAATCTATCCTCTGGGAAGGTTGGCATCTCAAGTCTCTTACATGAATCCACAAGTCTTGCAGCATTCAGATCAGGACGGAAACATACAACATGTCCATCTTCTGTTGTATATGCCTTCAAGCCTTCAAATACAGTCTGCGCATACTGTAACACGCAGGCACATTCACTCATGGTAATCATCGGATCATCAATAAGTGCACCGTCATCCCACTTGCCATCTTTGTAATTAGATACAAATCTCTTGTCTGTTTCAATGTAGCCAAATCCAAGATTTGACCAGTCGATGTTCTTACTCATCTTAAAAACTTCCTTTCCCGGCTGTTTCGCAACATCTGTATTATCCATTTGTTGTTGTGCCTATAATCTTTTAAATTTTACCACCGGCATAATAAATGTGCAAGTATAAATTCATTACATTTTTTCGATTCTCTTAAGGGCTTCCACAGTATTCTCATAGGTCCCGAATGCTGTCAGACGGAAGTAGCCCTCACCACTAGGTCCGAAGCCCGAACCCGGTGTTCCCACTACATTGGCGTTCGTAAGCAGATAATCGAAGAAATCCCAGGAACTCATTCCCTCCGGAGTTGCAAGCCAGATATAAGGAGCATTTACTCCTCCGGATACAGAATAGCCCGCCTTTGCAAGTCTCTCCTTGATGATTTTCGCGTTGTTCATATAGTAGGCAATCTGTTCTCTTGTCTGCCTCTTTCCCTCTTCTGAATATACCGCTTCACCTGCACGTTGTATAATATAAGGAGCACCATTGAATTTGGTGCCGTGACGTCTTGCCCATAGAGAATTCAACATTGTACCATTCTCATCCTTAAGATCCTTGGGCACCACAGTGTAGCCGAGACGGGTTCCTGTAAAACCTGCATTTTTCGAGAAACTTCTAAGCTCAATAGCACAGGTTCTTGCACCCTCGCACTCATATATTGTGTGTGCCACATTATCCTCACTGATATATGCCTCATAAGCCGCATCATAGATGATAACAGCCTTTACCTCATTGGCATAGTCAACCCACTTTTGAAGTTCAGTCTTCGGAATAGTTGCTCCCGTTGGGTTATTGGGAAAACAAAGATATATAATATCCGGTGTCTCCACCGGAAACTCCGGTGCAAAATTATTCTCAGCCTTACAGGGCATATATATCACATTGGTCCAAAGTTCTGTCTCTTTATTGTATGTACCTGTTCTTCCAGCCATGGCATTGGTGTCCACATACACCGGATACACAGGATCGCATACCGCAATCTTATTATCAGAGGAGAATATCTCCTGAATATTACCTGAATCACTCTTTGCACCATCACTGACAAATATCTCATCAATCGAAATCTTAGCGCCTCTTGCCTCAAAATCATTTTTAACTATTGCACTTCGCAAGAACTCATAACCCAAGTCCGGCGCATAGCCCTTAAATGTCTCCTTCACGGCCATTTCATCAACAGCCTTGTGCAGACTTTCAATAATTGCCGGAGCCAGCGGTCTCGTCACATCTCCGATACCAAGTGATATCACATCCTTGTCCGGATTTGTCTCCTTGTACTCTTTGACCTTCTTAGCAATAGTCGAAAACAGATAACTTCCCGGTAATTTCAAGTAGTTGTCATTAACTTTAAACATATAATTTTCCTCCTTTAAAAGCGCAAAAGGACATCTCGAGTAAAATCTCGAAACATCCTTGCTTCCTACGCCATTCTTATATTATTCATTAATAACTGTTACAACTTATATACGTTTCGCCTTTGAAACAATAATATAGTATAAGACTTTATTATAATTGTCAACAAAATTTTATGCTCTGTAGAAATTTTTATTATACTCAGCAATTAATACAAAAAATAGACTGTTACGTAATAATCAAGTTGTAATTATAATGCTTCCACATCTATCTCTCCATCAAATGAAACCTTCGCAGGTCCGGTCATATAGACAAGATTTTCTTCCCTGTCCCATCTCACCTTAAGGTCTCCTCCCAGCAGATGAAGTGTTATCTCATCATCTGTAAGTCCGTTCAAAATACAGGCTACAGTTGATGCACAGGCTCCGGTACCACAGGCAAGTGTCTCCCCCGAACCTCTTTCCCAGACTCTCATGTTGACCTCATTGCGACTTATTATCTGTATAAATTCAGCATTTACTCTATTAGGAAATGCCGCATGTTTTTCAAATTTAGGTCCCTCTTCCTCAAGGGGAAATGCTGCTGTATCATCAACAAATGTGATACAGTGCGGATTCCCCATGGAAACACATGTAACCTTATATTCCCTACCGTCAACTTTGAGTGTTTCATCTACAATACGGGCAAGCTCCGAGAGATTTTTGTCTGCTGCGCCTTCCTCTTTATCAGATAAACCGGTTTTCCCCTTATCCATATTGGGAGCATTCAAATTGAAAGCACTTACATTAACCGGAATTTTTGAAGGGGCTAGTTCAGGAGAACCCATATTCACGGTTATCAATGAAACCTTCCCATCCTCAATTTCAAAATCCAGATACTTTATTCCCGCCAGGGTCTCAACGGATATCCTTTCCTTATCAATCAGACCGTAATCATACACATACTTTCCCACACATCTTATTCCGTTACCGCACATCTCCGACTGTGAACCGTCCGCGTTATACATTTCCATAGTGAAATCAGCCACTTCAGAGGGCTTTATAAGAATAAGTCCATCCGAACCGACACCAAAGTGTCTGTCACTTATCTTTACTGCAAGCTCTGAAGGATTCTCAACCTTCTCCTCAAAGCAATTCACATACACATAATCATTTCCTATTCCCTGCATCTTCGTAAACTTCACTTCACCAAATCCTCCTATTATTTTCAATCTTTCAAGTGGTTGCAAAACTCCTAAGTATTATTCATATTATTGTGCATATTATGCAGATTCCATAAACAGACCCTTTGCGACCGTCGGTACTTATGCACCGTGTTTTGGTGCATTAGTACCGCTACGTGAGCAACGGAGTGAGAACGTGTCTGTGTTGGAACTGCATAATATGCACAAAAGAGAAAGCGTAAATTAGGGTTTTGCAAATTCCTGTTTCATATTTTATAAAGATACTCATCAATCTCCCACTGGGTAACCTGCTCTCTGAACCGGTTCCACTCATCCCGCTTTGCCGCCAGATACTTGGAATGAACATGCTCACCCAGCACATTTTTCACAAACTCATCATCCTCAAAATAATGGCACGCCTTGCTGAGATTAGATGGTATCACATCAATACCACGTTCAAGAAGCTCTTTCTTGCTAAGCTCATACATATTGCAATCCACCGGAGCAGGAACCTCCAGTTCCCGCTTCATTCCGTCAAGTCCCGCTGCCAGACACACTGCAAGCAACAGATAGGGATTCGCTGACGGATCAGGCGTTCTAAGCTCCACCCTCATATGCTCCCCTCTTACGGAAGGAATTCTTATCATCGGACTTCTGTTACCCTCTGACCAACAGATATGCATGGGTGCTTCAAGCCCCGGCACAAGTCTTTTATAGGAATTGACCAGTGGATTTGTGATAAGTGTCATGGCTTTGGCATGCTCTAATAGTCCTGCTATAAAATGATATCCTTCCTTACTCACTCCACCCGGAGCATTGTAGTCATTGAATATATTCCTGCCATCCTTTGAAATCGACATATTAATGTGCATTCCCGAACCGCTCACACCGTATACCGGCTTAGGCATGAAACTGGCAAACATATTATGCTTCTTTGCCACTGCCTTTGCCACCAGTTTAAATGTCACCAGATTGTCCGCAGCCTTTAGTGCGTTGGTATACTTGATGTCTATCTCATGCTGTGCGGGTGCAACCTCATGATGTGAGGATTCTATCTCAAAACCCATCTCCTCAAGATTGAGTATAATATCTCTTCTAACATTTTCTCCAAGATCTAACGGAGAGATGTCAAAATAGCCTGCCTTCTCATGTGTCTTTGTTGTCGGTCTTCCATCATCATCCGTATGGAACAGGAAAAACTCACATTCCGGTCCCACATCAAAGCGGTATCCCATATCGGCCGCTTCCTCCAGGACCTTGCGCAGTACATATCTGGGATCCCCCTCAAAGGGAGTACCGTTAGGTCTATATACTTCACATATCATTCTTGCCACTTTGGCACTTTGCGGACGCCAGGGGAATATGGTAAATGTATTAAGATCCGGATACAGGTACATATCCGACTCGTCTATTCTTACAAATCCTTCTATGGAAGAACCGTCAAACATACATTTATTATCCAATGCTTTTTCTAACTGACTGGCTGTGATAGCAACATTTTTCATTGCTCCGAATATATCGGTAAACTGAAGGCGGATGAATTCAACCCCTTCCTCTTCCACCATCTTCATTATATCCTGCTTAGTATATTTTGACATCGAAACACCCCCTGTACTTACCTCCGGCCCCACAACATAATCAAGCTCAAAGATTCAATATATATGTATTATACCACCAAAAATTATCAATGCAATTGGATTGATTACTCTCTTCATATTATCAAAAAGCCATAAACTTAACAACATATTTATCACACCTAAAGCAACCGCTGAAATTGAAACAGCCGAACTTCTTATTATTATAAGTTCGGCCGCTTTATCACAAGCTCCCTGCCGGACTTGAACCGGCGACCTACGCATTACGAATGCGTTGCTCTACCAACTGAGCCAAGGAAGCTTATATATTATATTTGTTTTTTTTAGCTGCCACTGTATATAATACAGTGACAGCCATCCTTACTATATAAAAGTAGTAATCAATTATACTAATTAGTCTACTACATATGGAACTAATGCGATATGACGAGCTCTCTTGATTGCAACAGTTAAAGCTCTCTGATGCTTAGCACAGTTACCTGTAATTCTTCTGGGAAGAATCTTGCCTCTCTCAGAAACATACTTCTTTAACTTGTTAACATCTTTGTAATCAATCAAATTATTCTCATCAGCACAGAACACGCATACTTTTTTTCTTCTGCGGATAGTTCTTCTCTTAATTGGAGCTTCACTACGTTCAGGCTTGTTTGGTTTTGCATCTGCCATTTTATAAATCCTCCTATCTTATTCAAATGGGAGCTGATCCTCTACTCCATCAGGAATAGTCATAAAGCCATCACCACTTGCCGCACTAGGTGTAGGATGCGGTGCGTTCTGCATAGGTGCCGAACCACCTGCCGAAGCTGCATTCTTACTCTCTGCAAACTCCTGCTCTTCCACAACAACTTCAGTTGTATATACCTTTGCACCATCTTTATTGGTATAGCTTCCTGTCTGAATTCTTCCTGATATCGCAATCTTGATTCCCTGCTTAAACCACTTCTCAGCAAATTCTGCTGCCTTACCAAATGCTACGCAGGAAATAAAGTCTGCTGTCTGATCTCCATTTCTCTGAAATCTACGATCAACTGCTAATGTATATCTGGCAATCGCCAAATTATTCTCACCCTGGGAATATCTAACCTCAGGATCTCTTGTTAAGCGTCCCATTAATATTACTTTGTTCATATGGAATTCCTCCTATTCGTTATGCGTCTTGTCTAACGCATAGGTATCTGATAACCGGCTCCATAATACGAACTTTCGCTTCTAACTGTGCAGGAACATCAGATTCCGCATCGAACTGGATGAAATAATAGAATCCTTCTTTCATCTTCTGGATCTCGTAAGCTAAACGCTTCTTACCAGCATCCTCAACGTTAGTAACAGTTCCGCCAAATCTTGTGATATATTCCTGAGCTTTCTCTACAGCGGCTGTTCTAGCGTCGTCTTCGATTTTTGCACTGACAACTAACGCTAATTCATACTTGTTCATGTCTTATGCACCTCCTTATGGTCTCTGGCCCTCCCTCTCATACGGGAGAACAAGGAAATTGTGTGTTTATGCACCACAGAGACAGATTATACCACGTATCGATGCCATAAGTCAAACACTTTATTAATTATTTTACATAACTATTCCACAAAACCCTTAAAACTTTTTTCTACAGTCTTTCTCGGAAGCATTACCTGATGCTCGCAGCCCGTACATTTAAGTCTGAAATCTGCTCCCACACGAATAATCTCCCATGCATTTGTCCCACAGGGGTGCTGTTTTTTCAATTTGATTGTCTGTCCCACCTGAAAATCCATATTTTCTCACCTGATTCAATATTTTATTAACAATACTAATTTTATCAGTTTTGCAGTTAATTTCAATATATAATCCTCTATTAAGTATAATAATTTACCTATACAGTCATTTTATCCCTATAACTGTTTCGCGATGATAATTCTGCTTAGCAATCCAAGCATAAATAAATATAGCATAAGCATTATGTCATAATTGTATAACTAAAGACCTTATATTTTATTGAATAAAAAAATCAAATATATTATTATAAATGATATCATTAGTGTTAAATAAGTTGTTTATCGGGGGGGATACACAATATGTCTGTTTCTTATGAATACTATAAGATTTTCTATTATGTTGCAAAATATAACAGTTTTAACAAGGCGGCAGCCGTTCTCTCAAACAGCCAGCCCAACATTTCACGTTCAATAACCAATCTTGAAGCCGAACTTAACTGCAAACTTTTCTATCGTTCACATAAGGGTGTTATTCTTACCGATGCGGGGCAGGAACTGTTCAAGCACGTAGAAGCTGCCTGCAAACATTTTGATATGGGAGAAGAGCTTGTAAGGGCAGCCAATGAGATGAAAAGCGGAATTCTTACAATTGGTTTTTCTATAGATCTCACCCCTTCCATACTTCAATATATATTATTACCGAGCATCTCATTTTTTAAGGAAGCTCATTCAGGAATAGAATTTAAGATAATTACCGATACATCTGCATCACTTATTTCGGATATTGATGAAGGTCTAATTGATACTGCCTTTATCACAAGCAATCCGAAGGATAAAAAAGAAGATAAGTATTTGAACAAAACTGTTATCCACTCATATCGTGATACAATTATTGCCGGAAAAGCTTATAAAGAATTGTCAGAAAACAGCATATCTTTAAAAGAACTGATCAACTATCCCTTAATAAGTCTTTGGCGTGATAGTGAAACCTATAAGTATTATCGTAATTTTCTTGCTGAACACGGGCTTGAATTTAATCCAACGATACAAGCCACCAGCACAGGGCAGATATTGGGCTACACAAAAGGAAATCTCGGTATAGCATGCATGCATCCCCACGAAGCTGAACTGGCAATCAAAGAAAATATTATTTATCACATCAATCTCAAAGAAAAGTTACCCATTAGATATATTGCAATGGTTGATGATTCCAGAAAGAAAAAACAGATAGTCGAAGTATTCAAAAATACTCTTTTAGACTATCTGCGTGAACATGAAGAGGATATTCCTTTTAAATTACAGGAATAATAACAGTCAAACTAAGCTGTCTCTATTCCTGTAACCTGAAAATCCAATTTTTCAATTGTATCTTTAATAACAGATTGATCCACATCCTCATACAGGAATACTTCTGCCAGATTTTTTGAGAGTTTCACTTTGGCTATAACACCATCCAGCTCATCGAGATGTTTCTCTACTCTGTTCTTACAGTTGTCACAATGCATACCTTCTATATGAACAATTAGTTTTGTCTTTGGTTTCCCGGCTATTTTCTTCTTGACCGGCTTCTCTTTAGGACCGCCACAGCACGCTCCTTCTCCCTTCATATGTGTTATGGTACTTTTAATTGCAGGTATAAGAATTATAACCAGTATCAATATAATAATTATGTCTTGGCCGTTCATAGAATCCACCTCTTAATTCTTATGCTTTAAAGCTTCACATGCTCCGGCTTTAGCCTTTGCACAATCTCCCGCCATGGGACATCCGATACACCTGGTGCCTTTTTTCTTTTCCTTATAGATGTAATAACAGGCTCCACCAACAATTGCCACCAATATTAAAGTTGCGATGATATTTACCAATATAACATTATTCATAACTATCTCGCCTCCTTATGCCGAGAAATTAATGTTTGCCTTAGTAAGTAGTGGTCGAAACTCTTATAGGTTATTGACGCTTACCGCTTTGGCTTATCTGTGTGTGTCAGTGTGGTATATGGTATAAAGTTTTATTTGTATGACTGTTTGTCCGAAAAAAGAGTTTCTAAGTATCCCTCAAATGTATATATGCGTCCGCGGCACGTCTCAAAGTCGACCTCCTGTCTCCATTGAGACTGACGGACATCATTGTCCGTCATCCGCTATGTAATCTAAGGGATACTAAGAAACTCTAATTTTCTCCCAAATGTCATACAAATATAAACTATATACCATACACCACTTACTACTCATA
>JAFUGT010000141.1 GCA_017469275.1 Lachnospiraceae bacterium | reverse complement strand
AGTGGAGGCACAAAGTTTTGGACTTAGATAAGTATTCCGTAAAAAAGAGAAGAGACAGACTTGTCTCGAAGGAACAGAGATATTTCAGACGTGCACTTGTGTACGGCTTTAAGATTGCTCTGAGTGCTATCGTTCTCGGTATAATCATTATGGCAGGCGCTGGCTTTGGTATGATGAAGGGTATTCTGGATGACGCTCCGGATGTAAGCTCCATTGATATAAAACCGAAGGGCTTCAAGACCATAATTTATGATCAGAACGGTAAAGAGATAGATTCTCTTTCTACGATCAATTCAAACAGAATATACGTATATTATCAGGATATTCCTAAAACCTTTGTAGATGCATTTGTATCTATAGAGGACGAAAGATTCTGGGATCATAACGGTATAGATGTAAGAGGTATCTTCAGAGCTCTGTATCGTGATATTATTCAGGGTAACATGAAGGAGGGTGCTTCGACCATAACTCAGCAGCTCATCAAAAACCAGGTATTCAACGTTGGTATGGGAGAAGTAACGAAGCTTGATCGAATCAAACGTAAGGTTTGGGAGCAGCAGCTTGCTATTCAGCTTGAAAAGAAGTACACCAAGGAACAGATAATGGAGTATTATCTTAATACTATTTATCTCGGACAGGGTGTAAACGGAATAGAAGCAGCATCCGAAAGATATTTCGACAAGACCATGAATGAGCTTACGCTTTCTGAGATTGCGATGATCGCCGGTATTACTCAGAATCCGTATCAGTATGATCCGGTCATTTTCCCGGATTCAAATGCAAATCGTCGTATAGACGTACTTAATAAGATGAAAGAGCTCGGTTACATTACCGACTCGGAATATAATATTGCACGTAATGATGATGTATATGCAAGAGTACGTGAAGTAAAAAAGGTTAATGATGAGAACTTCCAGTACAATTCATATTACAAAGATGCAATGATGAATGCTTTCGTAAAAGACCTTATGGAAATGTTTAATATGTCAAGGTCCGAAGCGTTCAATGAGATGTATACAGGCGGATATTCGATTTACAGTGTACAGGATTTCGGTATTCAGGAAGTTTGTGACAGAGTTGCCAACGATCCTCAGTACTATCCGTCTAAAGTTACTTATGCTCTTAACTATAAGCTTACACTTATGGATCCGGATGGTGTTACTCCTCATTATTATGACCAGAACACTCTTGTATCATATTATAAGCAGCAGACAGGAAATTCAAAATACAACAATATCTATCCGTCGGAAGATCTTGCAAGAGAAGCTGCTGACAGATATAAAGAAACTCTTCTTGACGAAAACGGCGGTACGTTTGTAAGCGAAGAGATAAAGTTTGCTATTCAGCCACAGACATCCATAACCGTAATAGATCAGCATACCGGATATATCAAGGCTATTACCGGAGGACGTGGTGAAAAGACTGAAAACCTTGGATTTAACAGAGCTACGGATGCAATGAGACAGCCGGGTTCATGTTTCAAGGTACTTGCAGCGTTTCTTCCGTTTATTGATACTATGGGCGGACTCTGCAATATGTTTGAGGATAAGCCTTACAGATTTGATAACGGAAAAGGAAAACCTGTAAAGAACTGGTATGGCGGATACAGAGGATGGGCTTCTATACGTAAGGGTGTAGAGCAGTCTATGAATATCATAGCCGTTCAGGCTATTACTGCTGTAGGTCCGGATGTCGCATTCCGATATCTTGAAAGAATGGGCTTTACCACCCTTGTAGATAAGTATGTCAATCCCGTAAACGGCGGTGTATATTCTGATATTCAGCAGGCTACTGCACTCGGAGGTCTTACCTGGGGTGTAACTAACCTTGAAATAACTGCGGCATATGCTGCAATTGCAAATATGGGTACATATATTAAGCCTGTGTATTATTCTCAGGTTTATGATCATGACGGTAAACTTATAATAGATAATACCAACCCTTCAAGACTTGCAACTACTCATTCCATCTGTAAGGAAACAACCGCATGGCAGCTTCTTGAAGCTATGAAGGATGTTATTACTAAAGGTACCGGAACAAAAGCAAGACTTAAGACAGGGGGTGTTGCCGCAGGAAAGACCGGTACAACATCAAACTGCTATGACCTTTGGTTCTGTGGTATGACTCCGTATTATACAGCATCTGTATGGTATGGTATCGATTCACAGGTTTATGCCGATACTCAGCTTCATAAGTATATGTGGCGTGATATTATGGATGGAATAGCCGAGTATGAAGGTAACCATGATAATTCTCTTGATTGGGCACAGCCGGAAGGCCTTACCAAAGTAACCGTATGTCGTTTTTCCGGTCTTCTTCCATCTTCAGGATGTCCTACATCCACAGACTGGTGTGCAGTTGAAAATGTTCCTAATAAGAGATGTAAAGGCGGTCATGAGACAAGTATAAAGATCTGTAACGAGTCTCATCTTCGTGCAACAAATGCGTGTCCGGATGTTACAGAATATACAATTCTGTCCGGCGGTGATAATGATACAAATAAAGAGATTGTTGATGCAGATTTCACTTATGATCAGAGTATATTCACATCTACTTGTCCTCTTCATCCTGCAATTTCAGGTGATTTTACAATCATTACAAAGGTGCTTGGTGAAGGCGGAACTATAGATGCGTCAGCCGGAATAAGTGAAGGGGAGTCCTGTGTTATTCATATCTATCCGTCGCCGGGGTATGTTATTGAAACTGTCTGGGTTGACGGTGAGCCGAAAGGCGCTTTATCTGAATGCGGTTTTGAATCTGTATCGAAGAATCATACAGTAACCGCTCAGTTTAAGAAAACAGAAGAGAATACTGAGGCACCACAGCCACAGCCGGATCCGCAACCGCAGCCGGATCCACAGCCGCAGCCTGATCCACAGCCGCAGCCGGATCCACAGCCACAGCCGGTT
>JAFUGT010000140.1 GCA_017469275.1 Lachnospiraceae bacterium | reverse complement strand
GGAAAGATTCGCACTATCCATGAACATCGCAAGGTCTC
Organism: Lachnospiraceae bacterium; assembly: GCA_017469275.1. GTDB lineage: Bacteria > Bacillota > Clostridia > Lachnospirales > Lachnospiraceae > CAG-590. The sequence goes on along the minus strand of JAFUGT010000140.1, from coordinate 2,981 downwards.
TCTCCGTCTCCTCATCCATAAACTGAGGAAGAAGTAAATGTGGTGCTATCGGGATTGCACCTTGGTCGACCGCATATCTGCTGTAGCGTTTTGCCTTCTCGGTGTTACCTGCCACATCCCCGCTGTACGGAGAGCAGATATACACGATGGGCATGAACTTCTTGCCTCTGTCGGCAAGTGCGTAATACGGCACCGGGTCCGCATAGCCTTCCGGGTTTCTGTATTCGAGCATCCTGTCCGCTCCTTTCAAAAGTGATAGGGACATCTATCCCTCCACCTTCCCACGGACACCTTTTTCTGTTTTGGGCGGGATTTTTTTTTCAGAAATAAAAAAGAGACCTTGAGGAGAACCCTCAAGGCCGTGTGTAAGAAAACTTCTTATTCTTTAAGTGCGCTTTCGATTATCTTTATTTTGTTTATTTCGCTTTTGTAGTACATCATATCATAATCAGGGTGCTGTTCTGCTGCCCACTGATCGGCTTTCGTCTTCAAATGTTCTTCAATAGAAGAAATCATATTCAGATACGCACCAAAAGACGCATCTCTTTTCTCTCGGTATATTTTATTTAAGGTATCAGCTTTGCCACTGTTTAACAGTTTATAGATTTCATCCATCTCCGATTCATCGGTAGCCTTTTCGATTGCATCCGCCTTCTTTTTTATATCATACAGTTGAACAAGTCTGTTGGCATACTCCATCCATCCCACAGGATATATGAAGAAAGACTCTTCAGATAAAAGATCTGACCACCATCTCGTGATGGACATATCTTCATTATTATTTTGATGGACTGAACACAGGTTATTTACCGCAGGCTCGGATAAACCTGTCTTTTCACAAATATCTCTGACTTCGAGATTGGTCGACATGATCTCGGTCTTACCATATAAATAATCAATGGAACATTCTAATACAATACTGTAAGCATACATATATGCACTCGGCACTTTATATGCGTCAGCATACTTATCTGTTAAATGTTTCTGGATTCTGTAAGAGCATTATACTCTTTGTTCAGAGCATCCATCACAACCTTGTAGGCTACGATTTCATCCGGGGAGTCATCTTCCTTCGGAGCATCATATCCGTTCTCGAGCATTACCTCATAAGAGTCGGTCTCATGTTCTCTGATGGCTGCCTCGTCACGCTCTTTCTTCTTGGCATCCCGGTTGTTCATCTTGTTCATGCCATCTGCATGAGCCTTGGATGAACCTTCGAACACAGCATAATAATGTCTGCTCTTCTGTCCCGGGAATGCGAAATGAGCTATCGGCACTCCCGCCTTCTTGTAGAATTTAATCTGATCCTCAAGAACCCACGGATTGTTAATATCCTCTTCGAGTCTCTCGAATATCGGATTCTCATAATCAAGCTTTGCCGGGTCTACAGTTTCAACTACATCTTCTACTACATTTTCGTTCTTTGTCATAGGTCGTCCTTTCCCCGACTTAGGCGAGGACAACCCGACTGTTGGCACGACAACAAGACGAGATTTCATAGTTACTGAGGTGTCTACCATCAAAGGTAAATCTTCTGAACTATGTATCCTCGCCCAATGTCGGCCGCCATTTGGCTTAAATATTTTTTGAACAACCCTAATATGCCATAAATCCTGAATCCTACATATTAAGTGGGACTTTAAGTTAAGGCACGAAAAAAGGACCTTTGCGGTCATCTGTCAAAGCAGATAATCACAAAAGTCCTTTATTTATCTTGTGTAATGAGCATTAAGTGGGACTTAATGCTTTTTATAAACTTTTTTCATTTTCTTCTTTATTTCTTGCCTTAACTTCCTTCACAACATTGTTTTTAGCCGGAATCCAGTCTCGGGCAATGCCAGACATGATGAGTTTTTCTACCCACTGTTCCCATGTATCATCCATATGGTCTGTTATCAAGAGCCTTACGAATATATTTGATGGTGTCATATTCGTAAGCTTAATATCAGCAGCATCCAGTAGATATATAGCCTCATGTGGCAACAGGCACAATCCCTTAATAAGAGCAAGCACAGTTCCCTTTTCCATTGTAGGGTCATCTGTGTTCCGATAACCACTAATGCTTACAGTACTGATTCCTGTTCTTTCCGACATTTGATATTCGGACACGCCCTTTTCTGTCATAAAGAAATCTAACGCCCCGGCAAATCCACTCCTCATCTTTTTATGGACATTCTCCACTTCCTCATTGACCATATTCATGATGGCATCGATCTCTGCCTGCATTTCTTCTTTTGTCTGATTGATTTTATGATTATTGTCATACTCAACAGGAATGAAATCTTCTAAATCAATCTCACGGCATAGGAAACATCTTCTATAGTAAGTATCCGGGTACTTATCACTTGCACTGTATTTCCTTTTGAAGATAAAGCAGCATTCGTCTGCATGTTCCAATGCATAATCGGTAAGTATGTACTGGCTGTTTTCGTTCAGCGTAATATACTTAGGGTCATTAAAGCAGAGCATACTGTTTGCGTAGACTATGGCTCCCTTGCAGTATAACTCCATTAACCTATTATTTGTTACCAAAGCTCGGAGTAAATTCTCCTCATCGACAACAAAGCTGTGGTTCTTATCAAGCACATCCTTATGAAAAGCATATGGCGGTAGCATCATCCCATCGCAATATACAAAGACACCCTCTACTTCCTTAAAACCAAGTTCGAACAGACGGAGTTTTGCCGCAAGAAGAGATACCTGAAAATAGTTAGCAACTCTGCCTACTGTTTCTTGAAGGGTCTCAGCATACCTCCGATGTGGGTTTGATGTATGTTCCTCGGCAAGGTACTTATTAAAAAGCCACTTGGTAGTTTTTGCTGGCATCAGAATTCTCGGCGCAAGCTGGTTTGCCTGCCACTCCATCCACTTCAGAGCGGACTCGTTAGGACCTATGCCGTTATATTCGCCCTCAACAATCTCACAGGATATATGTTTTGCCCCGCCTTCAAGAATGCTCTGTAACTCAAATGCCCTTTTAT
>JAFUGT010000139.1 GCA_017469275.1 Lachnospiraceae bacterium | reverse complement strand
TCTACAGATAATGTATTTGTAAGAGATGGTAAGCTTGTGTTGAAGGCTATTAAGTCTGAGAAAGATGGAAAGCCTTATTATACATCGGGTAAAGTTACATGTCAGAATAAGAAAGACTTTACTTACGGCAAGGTTGTTGTTGGTGCCAAGACTCCGGAAGGACAGGGCTTGTGGCCGGCTATATGGATGATGCCGAAGGATGAACAGCATTATGGTCAGTGGCCAAAGTGCGGTGAAATCGATATTATGGAGGTGCTTGGTAATGATACCAAGACATCCTATTCTACTATACATTATGGAGAGCCCCATGCAGAACAGCAGGGCACAATAGTATTGGATAACGGAAGCTTCTCGGAGGATTATCATGAATACTCTGTGGAGTGGGAGCCGGGAGAAATGCGGTTCTACACGGATAACCAGTTGGTTCTTACAGTTAATGATTGGTTTACCGCAGTGGAGGGAGAAGAAGATAAGCCGTATCCGGCTCCTTTTGATCAACCATTTTTCGTACAGATGAATCTGGCGGTTGGTGGAGATTGGCCGGGTAATCCGGATGAAACAACTGACTTTGATAAAGCCGAGTTTGAGATTGATTATGTACGTGTTTATCAGAAAGATTCTTATGATACCAACGTTTCAAAACCTGAAGTAGATTACAGAGAACCATTAGAAGACGGTAATTATATTTATAACGGTGATTTTGCGGAGGCAGAAGATCTTACAGATGATGTTAACTGGAAGTTTCTTCTTTTTAATGATGGTAAGGGAGAAGCAACAATTGCTGACAATACTATGACGATAACTTCAGAGAACGATGGAACAGAAGAGTATTCTGTTCAACTTGTACAACCTGAATTGCCGGTTATCAAGGGACACACATACAGAGTGACTTTTGATGCGAAAACTGATGAGGCGAGAGATATAGTTGTATGTGTTTCAGCACCAACGGCAGGGTGGATTAGATATCTTCAGGATACAACTCAGGAGATAACTACAGATTGGAAGACATACACTTATGAGTTCACATCTGATGAAAAAGATGATAATAATGGCAGATTGGAATTCAATATGGGTAATCATGGTTTTACATCTACTGTTTATTTGAAAAATGTCAGATATGAGGATATCACAGAGTAACATAATAGTTTGGCTAATAATTAATTTTTGTAATATAATAATGACATTCAGTTAACTTTACGTTTTATTTTCCCCGGTATGCCGGCAGTTTGAATCATAATAGATTTGGCTGCCGGCATATTTAATGAGTTCATATGGAATAAACGTAATAAGAAAGATATTACTATATTTATTACAGAGAATGGATATGATGGAACAAGTGTGGAACAGATTGCAAACATTGTCGGGATTAAGGCGCTTTTTTATTTTTAATCTTGACAGCTAATTTGAATTAGCTTATAATAAGGCTAATTTGAATTAGCTATTAAGGTGGGAAAATAACTAATTAAAAAAGTATGAAGAGGAATGAAATGGATACAAAACACAGGATACTGGATGAAGCGTTGACTCTGTTTTCTGAAAAGGGATATGCAAATGTTTTTGTTGCGGAAATTGCAGAGAGAGTAGGTATTAAGGCTCCATCCCTTTACAAGCATTATAAAAACAAGCAGGCTATCTTCGATGCGATTATTGAAGAGATGAACAGACGATTTTTGGAGGAGGCAGGCACATTACAGATTAACGGAGCGGATGCTGCTATAGATGCTGAGATTTATAAGAATATATCAGAAGAGCAGCTTATTGCTCTTGGTAATAATTTGTTCCTTTATTTCTTGCATGACGACTACACAAGGCGGTTTCGTAAGATGCTTACCATTGAGCAGTTTCATGATAAGAAACTTGCGGATGCATATATGAAACAGTATGTGGATGATCCGCTTTCCTATCAGGGAATGCTTTTAGGGCTGATGGTCTCTGCAGGTGTTTTGCAGACAGAGAATGTGGAGATTATGACATTGCATTTTTACGCTCCAATTTATATGTTGCTGACCATATGTGACCGTGATCCGGAACGTGAGGCAGAGGCACTTAAAACACTGGAAGCACATATCCGTCAGTTTAACAGGCTATACGCAAGAGATGAAGAAATCATTCAGAATAATAAGAAGAAATCTCGGAGGAAGATCAAATGAAAATCACAGTAATTAACGGAACTGAAAAACATGGTGTGACATACAGAATGAAAGAATTTTTCTTAGAGTCATTTAGGGATAATGCAGAAATCACAGAATACTATCTTCCTGGGGACGGACCGGGATTCTGTACGGGGTGTACTACGTGTTTCAGAGGAAATCAGAATCTCTGTAAGGATGCGGAAAAAGTTCAGAAGATCGAGAAGTCCTTACTTGAAGCTGATCTGCTGGTCTTTACTTCACCTGCTTATGTTTTCCACACTACAGGAGCGATGAAAGCGATGCTGGATCATTTTGGATATCGATGGATGCCACATCGTCCGGCAAAGGAGATGTTCGGAAAGCGTGCCGTAATAATCACACAATGCCTCGGAGCAGGCGGAAAGTCCGCAGCAAAGGATATAAAGGATAGTCTTTCATGGTGGGGCATTTCTTCAATCAAGGTGGTAAGTTTTAAACTGATGTCGGAAATTGACTGGGACAAAATTGATGATAAGAAAAAAGTGTCGATCAAAAAGAAGCTGAATAATGTGGCAGGAAAAATGCGTGCCATTAATTATAATGAACCCGGTCATACAAGCCTAATAGTAAAAGCAAAATTCTATGCCGTAAGGATGCTTCAGACAGATCTTGGTAAACAGAATCCCGAATATACCGACTATAAGTATTGGAATGAAAAGGGCTGGATAGGTAAAGAAAGACCGTGGAAATGAAATTCCAATAAAAACTGTTCATTTAAGGTAGTCATGGACTACCGGAGAGTTTATCCTGTGCATAGGATATAGCCGAAAAATATGGCATAACTTACATAGACATATTACATTATCTTGAGGAGGATGAATATGTGGTTCAAGTTACAATCATGGATATTACCGGCAATTTTGGCTGCTATAGGTTTGTTTTATCTTATAATGGGGATATCTGTGCTATTTGGAAAAAAGAATACAGAACATAATGTATCAGGAGTTCCTTTTCTTGGCGGTATTCATTTTTTAATAGCAGGTCTAATATCACCATGCAAATGGCTGGCATTTCTTTGTGTACTGGATTATGTTGTTATTGGAACTATATATAAGTTTATAAATCCAAATGCATATGAAAGGAAAAATGATTCGATTGACACAGAGAGTAAAGATGAGAATTCGTTGAAATAATAAATAGGAAGGTGCTAAATTGAAAAGTATCGAACTAATAGGGTTAGATTCAAAAAATCTATAAGAGATGGCGATAGGAGGTATCGTATGGGACACTTTTACTTTGTAAGACATGGACAGACAGTTTGGAATGTTGAAAATAAAATATGTGGCGCAACAGATATAGAACTGACGGAATTGGGACATCAACAGGCAATTGAGACGGGTAATAAAATATTGGAAATGGGAATTCATGCAGATGAGATATTATCTTCACCTTTAGTCAGAGCGTTGGATACAGCTAAGCATATATCTGAAATAACAGGGATTCCGCTAAGGGTAGAACCTAGACTTATTGAGCAGAATTTTGGTAAATATGAGTCAACGGCAAGAAACGGTGCAGAATTTCATGAAGCCAAAAAACACTGTGCAAGCCGTTATGAAGGCGGAGAGTCTATGCTTCATTTAGCCCAGAGAATATATAATCTGTTGGATGACATTAAAGATGAATCTAATAGTAAAACATATATACTGGTCGCGCATAATGGAATAGCAAGGATGGTTGAATCTTATTTCAGGGACATGGATAGTGAGGAATTTTCTTCATTTGGTGTGAAAAATTGCGAGGTTGTAAGATACGACTTTTGAAAGGAACGTTACGGGAATATTGACGTATTATAACTAAAAATGGTGTTTTATGTAAAAATATGTTTGAGTATAGGTATATTTAGTGATATAATAAACTAATTGGATATTTTTTGCTTGTATTTTTTTACAGAATTATATTATGAGAACAGATTATTCTATTAAGAATAGAATGATAATTAAGAAGATGTTCGGAGGAAATGATGGAAGAAAAAGAAATAATTCAAATAGTTTATGATATCCTCGGAGTTAGGAACTGGTCAATGGATTTTGATGAGAATGGAGAAATCATTTCCTGTATATGGAGCGATAGATATAGGAAAAAGATGGGATATAACGATGAGAATGATTTTCCAAATGAGTTGGATTCCTTTATAAAACTTGTTCATGAAGATGACAGGGATAGAGTGGTTAAGGAATACTGGGATACGGTTAAAGATTATTCGGGTAAGACGTTATTTGATTCAAAATATCGTATACTTTCAAAGGATGGAACTCTTATGTGGTTTCACAGTGCCGGGAGAGTCAAACGACGTGAGGACGGATCGCCTATATCGTTTATAGGAGTATCAACAGATATTACCGAGCAGGAATTAAGTCAGGCTGAATTGAAAGAACAGTATGAGATAGTTGAAGCCTTGAGCAGAGATTATCTCAATATATTTATGGTGGATGTTCCTAACAAAAGAGCAAGTATTGTGAAATTAGATGGTTATGTAACGGAAGGATTCGGCGATAAGACGAAGAAATATTATCCCTATGAGCCGTTTTGCCGCAAATATATCAAAGATCGTGTATTCGAGGAAGATAAAGCAGCGATGATTGAAGCTATGGATCTTGATAAAGTTAAGGATATGCTTAAAGACAGTATGGAATATGTATATAGTTATCGGGCTGTTGATAACGGCGAAGTCCATTTTTATCAATTCACATATACAAAGCTTACGGGAGAGAACAGTAATGACAAGGTCATTGCCGGCTTCAAGAATATTGATACGGTTGTGGCCACTGCCAAAGAGAAGGAAGAATTTAAGCATTTATCAGAAATTGACATTATGACTAATGTATATAACCGCGGACATGGAGAGAAACTTGCTGCTGAACTTGTAAGCAGTGGAGAATGTGGAATGTTCTGTATATTTGATATGGACAATTTCAAGAATATCAATGATACTTACGGGCATAATGTAGGTGATAAAGTGTTAATAGAAGTAGCTAAGAGACTCAATAGAACTTTCAGAAAAGGTGATATTGTTTTCAGACTCGGTGGGGATGAATTTGCCGTGGCGGCAACAGGTGTCAGCGATATAGAATTAGCCAGAAGCATTATAGAAAGATTCTTTTCTCAGGTTGAAAAGATTAAAATTCCTGAAATGAAGGGCAGTCCGATATCAATCAGTGCAGGTGGAGTACTCTTTGAAAATGTAAGTAATAAATCTTTTGAAGAGTTGTATACCGATGCCGATGCATGTGTTTATTCCAGCAAGAATATTGAGGGGAATGTGGTTAAGTTTTTTGGATATGATGAATAGTGATGTTGAGTAAGATAAGAATATCTATTTGAACACACAGATGTAATAGTGCAGTATATAATAATATATAACCGGACTGTTTTATATTTCTATATAAAACAGTCCGGTTTTTATAATAGGAAATTTTGTTGGTTATATGCTCGATTGTTTACTTAGATTTCATTGAAACCTTCTCTTGCAGCATAAGTTGTATGAAGCAGTTCGTGAGCTTTGTGAGAATTGGGTTCTTCGAGGAATTTATCGTAAAGCTCGATAATCTGAGGATTGTTGTGGGATTGTCTTATAGGACGTCCCTCGTCCTCTTTATAAAGAGCCTGTGCACGTTTTTCCTTGTAGGTTTCCATGATGTCCGGCTCCTCATTAGGAAGGAAACAGCTTCTTACATATGGCTGTCCGCCACCGTTGATACATCCACCGGGGCATCCCATGATTTCTATGAAATGGTATTTCGACTTGCCGTCACGGATGTCGTCTAAGAGAATTTTAGCTGAACGCATTCCGGAGGCTATGGCAACATTTATTTTCTTTCCGGCTATGTTAATTGAAGCCTCGCGTATTCCAGCATCATGGCCTCTTACTTCGGTAAATGTTATCTCGTCTTTCTCTTCGCCTGTAAGTTTGTAGTATACGGTACGAAGGGCAGCCTCCATTACACCGCCGGTAACTCCGAATATGACCCCGGCACCGGAATAGTCTCCCATAATGTCCTGATCCCATTCCTCGTCCGGAAGACGATTGAATACTATACCTGCACGTTTGATCATACGTGCTAATTCTCTTGTGGTGATTACGGCATCTACATCAGGAATACCATTAACTTTTTCCTGATCGCGTTCCTTTTCAAATTTCTTAGCAATACAAGGCATAACTGATACAACGAATATGTCTTTAGGATCTATTCCTTTCTGCTCAGCCCAATAAGATTTGATAATTGCACCCTGCATCTGATGTGGTGATTTGCAGGAGGATAAATGAGGCAGAAGATCGCCGTAGTTATATTCTGCATAATTAACCCAGCCCGGTGAACATGAAGTAATCATAGGAAGTACTCCGTTATTGTTGATTCGTCCGAGTAACTCGGTTCCCTCCTCCATTATTGTCAGGTCAGCTCCGAAGTTAACATCATATACTTTTTCAAAACCAAGTCTTCTTAAAGCGGCTATCATTTTACCTGTGACAGGAGTACCGATTGGATAATCGAATTCTTCACCCAGAGCGGCACGCACAGCAGGGGCGGCCTGAACGATTACATGTTTGCCGGCTTTGAATGCTTCATCTACTTTATCTATCTCTGAATGCTCCATTAGAGCACCTGTCGGGCAAACATTCACACACTGACCACACTGGATACAAGGTGAATCGGCAAAACTCCTGTCGCCTGCCGGAGAAAGAAAAGTGTCGAAGCCGCGGTTTTCGAATCCTAATATTCCTATTCCCTGAGCATTCTCGCATCTTGCTATACATCTTCCGCAGAGGATACATTTTGAGGTATCTCTGACAAGACCCGGAGCTAAGGTATCTATGTGGGCTTCGGAATGCGCACCTGAGAATTTCAATTCCCTTGAACCGGTTATGGAAGCTACTCGAAGAAGCTCGCATTTACCATTCTTGTCACACTGCTGACAGTTCTGGTTGTGGTCTGAGAGCAGCAGTTCAACACTGTTTCTTCTGGCTTCAACAGCCTTAGGAGAAGAAATGGTAACTTCCATGCCATCAGAAATGGGATATACACAGCTTGCAACTAATCCACGAGCGCCGGTTGCTTCTACGAGACATACACGACAAGAACCTGCGTTGCACTCTCCATGATTAAATGTGCAAAGAGATGGGATTTCATATCCGCATTCCTTTGCGGCTTCTAATATGGTTAAACCCTCCTCCACCTGGTAGGAGATACCTTCTATTTTGATATTGATTTTAGCCATAGTTAAAATTCCCCCTTATCTCTTTGATATTGCTTTGAGGCGGCATTGACTCATGCAGGAACCGCATTTAACACATTTTGTAGTATCGATTTCAAATGATGCAAGTTTATGTCCCTCAGGAATATAATCAGTGCGTTTGATACAATCTGTAGGACATCCCTTGGCACACATACCGCATCCGATACATTTGTCAGGATCAATGTGGTATTCCATGAGATTCTTACATACATGCGCAGGACATTTCTTATCCACAATATGAGCTATATATTCGTCACGGAAATGAGTCAGCGTTGAAGTGACAGGATTAGCGGCAGTCTGTCCTAATGCACAAAGGGAATTGGTTTTTACTGTGGCACTTAATTCTTCCAAATCCTCAAGATCCTGCATAGTACCTGTTCCCTCAGTAATACGTGTCAGGATTTCAAGCATACGCTTAGTACCTATACGGCAGGGTGAACATTTACCACAGGATTCATCACAGATAAATTCCATGTAGAACTTAGCTACATCTACCATACAGTTGTCCTCATCCATAACTATGGCACCACCGGAACCCATCATGGAGCCCTTTGAAACAAGATTATCAAAATCAATAGGTTCATCCAGAAATTCTTCTGTAAGACATCCGCCCGAAGGTCCTCCGGTCTGGATAGCCTTGAATTTCTTGCCGTCAGGTATTCCTCCACCGATATCATATATAAGTTCTCTGAGTGTTGTACCCATAGGTACTTCCACCAGACCGACATTATTAACTTTACCACCTAAGGCAAATACCTTGGTTCCTTTGGATTTCTCCGTTCCTACCTTGGAGAATTCAGATGCTCCCTCGCGCAATATATAAGGGATACATGCAAGGGTTTCAACATTGTTAATTATGGTAGGCTTTCCCCAAAGACCTTTGACTGCAGGGAACGGTGGTCTTGGCCTCGGATTACCGCGCTTACCTTCTATGGAGTTAAGCAAAGCTGTTTCCTCACCGCATACAAAGGCTCCGGCTCCAAGTCTTAAGTGGCAACGGAAAGAGAAGTCGGTTCCAAGGATATTATCACCAAGAAGCCCCATATCCTCAGCCTGTTTGATGGCGGTTCTTAATCGATTGACCGCAATAGGATATTCGGCACGTACATAGAAATATCCGTTCTTTGCACCTATGGCATAGCCTGCGATCATCATACCTTCTATAACTGCAAGAGGATTACCCTCTAAAATACTTCTGTCCATGAATGCACCGGGATCACCCTCATCACCGTTACATACTACATATTTTTCGTCACTCTCCACATCATGAGCGAACTGCCATTTTCTTCCCGATGGGAAGCCTGCGCCACCACGTCCTCTAATACCGGATGCTAAAACCTCATCTATAACCTCCTGAGGGGATTTGGTAAGAGCGTTCTTTAATCCTTTGAAAGCTCCCATTCCCAATGCTTCGTTAATATCTTCAGGATTGATCTCACCGCATCCGTGAAGAGCTATTCGGTGTTGCTTTTTGTAGAAATTGATATCATCCTGCTTAGATACCTGTTTACCGGTTGACGGCTCCACATATAAGAGACGTTCAACTATGGTATCATTTACTATATCAGAATCGACAATCTCTGTTACGTCATCAATGGAAACAAGACGGTAAAGAGTATCTTCCGGATAAATCTTGACAAATGGTCCCTGTGAGCAGAAGCCGAAGCAGCCTACAATGTTAACAGTCGTTCTGTAGGCAACGTCCTTTTCCTCAAGTTTTTTCTCAAATTTCTTCTTGATCTCCATGGAATTGTTGGAGAGACATCCTGTTCCACCGCATATAACGATATGTCGCTTTCCATCATTACCTGCTATTTTGTCATCAAAATAACTAATACAGGTGGCGGTGCGTTCCTCTAATTTTTCAACTGAATCTATCTTCATGCGGTCACCTCCTTCTCCTCGTTAATGAGGTAACTTGCAATGACTTCGTTGACTTGTGAAACTGTCATTTTGGGATATACTTTACCATTAATGGAAACAGCGGGAGCAATTCCGCAGGCACCGATACAGCGGAGTGCATCTAATGTAAACATTCCGTCATCGGTGGTTTCACCCGGTTTGATGTGAAGAAGCTCGGAAAATCTGTCGATTACCTGCTGTGCACCCTTTACATAGCAGGCTGTACCAAGACAGCATCCGATAACATACTTTCCTTTTGGTGTAAGGGAAAAGAAAGAATAGAATGTAACAACCCCATAGATTTCCGCTACTGAGATACCGGTATGTTTTGATACGATTTCCTGTACTTCAAGCGGAATGTATCCGTACTCATTCTGGATGTCACTTAGTATCATCATAAGTGGTGTTTTCTCGTCCTTATAACGGGCACAGATTTCGTCAATTTTTGCCACTGCCGCAGCATTTAACTTTCCCATAAGTCTTCCTCCTGTAAATTTGATTAGCTGTAATGCTTTTTTCATTGGTTCCATAGGTGTCCCGGAAGGCAGTTCGTGGTCTGCCGTTAATGAAAAAATCTATCAATATCATAACAAAAACAGGAGAAATTCTCAATAGAAAATAAGATGAATTTATATCGTTATCAGTTAATTCTGATACCATAGCTGTCAGTCAGCTTCCATTTGGTGTCCGTGGGAAATTGGTATTGTACATTCTGATAAGGAAGATTACATTTATTACAGAAGTTTTTCAGGTCATTATCATTACCTATATAGCATCTTTGTAATATATAAGAGCCTTCGTCAAGAGTTATTTTTTTCTCAGTGTGAAGATCCGGACCATACCAGGCATATTTTACATTGCCGGATTCTGACATGATGATATAACCTGTTAGCAATGAAGAGGATAAAGTATCTTTATCCCAGGTGATATCCGAATATATGGTAAATTCTCCGGGCTGGTTGATGATAATATCTTGTCTCCAGCCCGGCCCGTCCATATCGTATATCATATCATCAGATACAATGGAATTATAAATGGTACCGTTTTGTGAAATCAGTGTCAGGTTATTGGCCTCTACATTGATTTGTTTCCAGTTTTTCTTGGAATAGGCGTTAAGGCTGCTACCGTCTACCAGTACAAATTCTCTGAAAAAGATTATCAGTGCCACGAGCAGTAGCGAAATTCCAAGCAAAATGAGTAAAGAATTTCTTAAGGGATGTCCATCCCTGTTATCTATAGAGTAATCCTTCATTCCAAATCCCATTTTTCATACCATCCTTTATCTGACAATAGTTTTGTGATTTCGCCGTTATTAAGGAGAGTCTTCTTTGAGAAAAGAAGTCATTCTTTCTCCCACAAAGTATATAAAGTATTACCATTCTTATCTGTATAGATGACCTGCTTCACATCTTCGGATTTCATATTATCATTGTTTATTTTTGTATAACAGGTTCTTTCATACCATCCCATACGGAAATGATCGGGAACGCTTTCAGCGATGTATAAGCGAATGATGCCGTCATTATCATCATATATTAAAATGTCACCTCTTGAAGAAAGGTTGTCCCTTTTGAGATACACACCATCATCCATAAATACCACATTCATGTCGGCTATGAACCGGTCGCCCACATATTTTACAGGTATCCAGGTAGTCCAGACAAATACCCATCCTGCCAATAGAGCGGCTGCGAGTACGATGATTAGAATTAGTCTTGTAGTGAGTTTCCTTTTGATTTTTTTGAAGGGCTTAATATCTTTATCCTCCGGTAAAACAGTGACATCAGTCTTTAAGTTTTCAAGTTGAATTTTGCATTTGTCGCATGAGGATAAATGATTCTCGACAAATTGTCGGCTGTCTTCCGATAAAATGTTATCTACGTATAACGGCAAAAGATCATTTACTATATTACAATTATTATCCATAATCGATACCTTCCTTTCGTTAGATTAATTTCTCTGTGATTTTGGCCTTGGCTCTGTAATAGGTTACTCTTGCCCAGCTTTCAGTCTTGCCAAAAAGCTTTGCAATCTGCGGGTAGGACATTTCATGGATAACCCGCAATGTAAATACTTCTTTGTAGGGTTCTTCCATAAGCGCTAATTGTGTTCTTATTTCCTCTGCGGTTTCCGCATCCTCAATCCGGTTTGTAATAGATGGCTTCCCATCAGGTAATGATTCCATAAGTTCCTCATAATTTTGACCGGAGTTAAAATGTTTTTGTTTGCGCAGATGGTTAAGATAGTCATTTTTGGCGATGCGGCAAAGCCATGCACGAATGTCACAATCACCACGGAATTTGCGTATTGAGATGACTGCTTTATAGAAGGTGTTTTGCGTGATTTCCTCTGCCAGGTCTCTGTTTCCGGTTATGGCAGTGCAGTAGTAAAAAACGTCTTTATAATATTTTTTGTATATCACGTCCAATTCACTTTCGTTATTTTTCATCATCTCACCTCGATTCCTGATGTTATTAAAGGCCTTCTATTAACATGACACAACAAAAGGAAATTTGTTACATGATTTTTATTAATAATATGCAGATATTTTTAATTTGTATTGGATATGTCAGGTTTTCATTGTATTTTGGATGGTTGTTTTTTGATATTATTAAGGTATAATTAATGATGTGACTCTATAGCATTATATATTTTGACGGATAATAAGCCAATAACTGTTCCGATGATAGCGGCACAGATAACATCAGTAGGGTAGTGGACGCCTACATATAAACGTGAAATGCCGATGAGTGAAGCCATCGTAAGGGCAAATATCCCATAACGTTTCGGAAGGTTTTTGAATATAATAACTGCAACTACAAATGCTGCAGCAGTGTGACCGGAGGGGAATGATTTGTCGGAAAAATGTGGCACGATTGCATTAAAATTATCAATTGCCTCGTATGGTCTTACGCGTCCGACAATTGGTTTGATTATTACATTAACGACTAATCCGTCAAGAAGAAGCCCCAAAACGCACATGATGCCAATGCGTCTTAATTTGGGTGTCATTAATAATAATATAGTAAACAGTATGGCAAGCAGTCCCCAATCCCCCGTATGGGTTATTGGGATAAAGAATTTTGAAAGAGATATATTTCTTATATGTTCCTGTATGAACACAAGTATATTAGAGTCGAGTTGGTTGATGTAATCCATAGTGGTCTCCTTACATATTAATGTGATAGTTAGGTGATAGAATGAAAATATCACATCTTGCGATTTTGTGCAATGAACATATGGTTAGTAATATGCGTATCGAATACGTTTTTAAAAAAATATATATGGAGAGTGTGTATTATGAATGAATTAGAACGTTTACAAAGTATAGTTAAAAAGCTGCGTTCACCGGATGGATGCCCGTGGGACAGAGCGCAGACTCATACAAGTCTCAAAGCTCCCTGTGTGGAAGAAGCGGCAGAGGTGGTATGTGGAATTAATATATTAGAAGAGACGGGAAATGCAGATAATCTGAAAGAAGAGCTGGGAGATCTGTTGTTTCAGGTGGTAATGCATGCAGCAATAGCAGAGGAGGAAGGGCTTTTCACCTTCGAGGATGTGGCGAGAACTATCGGTGATAAAATGGAGCGCCGGCATCCGCATGTGTTTGCAGGCGTAGATTTTGCCAGTGATGAAGAACGACATGCTGCCTGGAAGGAAATAAAGAAGAAAGAAAAAGAAGGTAAGGAATGGCAGGAAGCATATCTTGCCAAAGCCTTCGACGAGTCCAAAGAACTAATCGAGGTGGCGAAGAAAAGGAAAGGATTTTGATAAACACTTAAAATGTATTATGATTTTTTCATAGATTGTGGTAAAATTAATAAAAATAAGAGTTATAGTACAATAACGGAAGGACATATATGTCATGGCAAAGAGGGAAAAGATTAGGGAAAAGTCGGGAGAACGTTTTAAACAGTTCCAGTTAGAGATACTCATAGTCTTTGCTGCAATTATTTTGATAGTAACTGCATTTTTGGATTATATTATCCTCGACAAATCCGGAAGGGCTATGAGACAGACGGTTTCGTCTCTTATAGCGGCCAACAGCAGACAGTTAGAACTTAATATTAATTCATATCTTGACCGTATGCAGACAGTACCGACTCTGCTGTTTTCTGACGAGAGCTTTTATCTATATGATGCTACGGATGATAGTATTGATGAGTATGACAAGGTTAAGAGTGAGGAAGTCATCAAGGATAGAATTGTCGATATAGGTCTCATGGAGAACTACGCAGACTTTGGAATCATTTACGCTGACGATCACAAGGTCGGATGGATATCCCAT
The DNA here is from genome assembly GCA_017469275.1 of Lachnospiraceae bacterium. GTDB lineage: Bacteria > Bacillota > Clostridia > Lachnospirales > Lachnospiraceae > CAG-590. The sequence goes on along the minus strand of JAFUGT010000139.1, from coordinate 11,101 downwards.
GGGACACAGGATTTGTTCCCAGAGGGTGGTATGTATGACGCATTCGCTAAGTACATAGTTAATCCCAAGAAAAATGATGGATGGTGTTTCGGAATAAATGGTAACACTGACCGTATGTATTATATAAAGCGACTTAATCCAAATGCAATTTTAGTTTCTTCCGCATATACAAAGGAGCTGGCTTCGGTATTCATTTATCCTGAGCAGTTAGATGAGATGAATATCAGACTGGTGGATTCAGATAATACGATAATGTTTTCAGAGACATCAGAAGAGATAGGAGAGAAGCTGCCGGAGGCAATTGCCAATGAACTTGAGGCAAATAAAGTGAATGCCAAATTCGCAGATATGAGCAGCAGTATTATCAGTGAAGATTATATAATTAATTCCAATGTTTGCGGTAATGATTGGAGAGTTATATGTTCTGTTCCGACCAAGATAATTCTTGAAGAAAATCTCAAACTTAGGAGTTTTACTCTAAGAGTTTCTATGGGTATGGCAATTCTCTTTGTATTTATTGGATTGTTTCTTATTACGAGACTTTCAAGACCTGTGGATGGCATGGTTACAACCTTGCAGGAGAAGGCTGAAATTGACAAACTTTCCGGAGTTATGAACAGGGGAACTTTTCAGGAAACTGTTGAGATGCGGCTTCAATTGCCAATGGATAACCGGATAATTGTATATGTAATGCTTGATATGGATAATTTCAAGCAGGTAAATGACAAGTTAGGTCATTCACATGGAGATCAGGTTATTATTCGTGTGGGAAATCTTCTAAGAAGTATATATAACAGTGAGACAATAATCGGTCGAATCGGAGGCGATGAATTTGCCTTATATTCAGAATGTATTGATGTGGATAAGGCAGAAGTTGTGGATGTTACGAAAGAGCAGATGGATTATGTGCTGGAACAATTTCATGATGAATTTGTTATTGAGAGAGATAAATGTGGGGTGTCTATCAGTGCAGGGGTGTTTGTTACTGATAAGTCGGATATTACTTTTAAGGAACTCTATGAGAAAGCGGATGGGGCGCTCTACAAATCAAAGCAGGCAGGAAAATCGCAATATACATTGATAGAAGGTTGATGTGATATAAGGAGTTACGTATGAGAGGAAACAGACGAAGAAGCATATTTGTATTGTTTTTGATGATTGTATTGGCAGTGGGGGCTGTTATTGCAATAATAAGAATCAGCAGGGCAGGTGAATCCGGCGAGGTTGTTACCAACAGGCAGAACGAGACAAAGATTCAGATGTCCTGGTGGGGAAATGATGCAAGACATGCATATACTATGGAAGGTGTTGATGTTTTCCAGGAGAAGAATCCCGATATCGAGGTGTCGTATCGTTATGGCGAGTGGAACGGATATGAGAAGCGAACCAAGGTGTGGATGGAGTCTCATACCGAGGCAGACGTGATGCAGATCAATTATGCTTGGCTGGAAGAATACTCACATGATGGAACAGGGTTTTATGATCTTAATGAACTGTCGGATTATATTGATCTTGATAATTTTACGGATGAAGAAAAAGGATACGGAATTAAGAATGGAAAGTTAAATGCACTTCCAATTGCAATGAATACACACACATTTTATTACAATCAGGATTTGCTGGATAAGTATGGACTGGAGGTGCCAAAGACTTGGGATGATTTATACAGGCTTGGAAGGGAAGCTGCCAAAGATAATAAGTATGCGATAGGTATAAGCAAGAAACAATTGTTTTTGCTGATGATAGCTTATTATGAACAGAACTACGGGAAAAATGTGTTTAATAAAGACGGTACTTTGGCAATTGATGAGGATGGTTTAGCATTTATTCTGGAGTTTTATAAAAAGATGCTTGATGAGCATGTATTGTGTCCTGTGGATACATTTGACAGAGCTAATTATATGTCCGGTGGTATTGTAGGAACCATGTGCTGGATTAGCGATACAAAGATATATTGTGACGGACTTGCAGAGACCGGAGCTAAGGTGAGTCGTGGCAGTTTTCCAAAATTAACCGGAGCTAAATTGTCAGGCTGGTATATAAAGCCTGCTACAATGTGGGCTATCAGTGCCGGTACAGAGCATCCGGAGGAGGCGGCAATCCTGCTCAATTATCTGTTAAATGATCCGGATATGGCAAAACTACAGCAAACCGAAAAAGGTGTTCCGGTAAGTGATGCGGCAGTAGAGGCACTTAATGAAGAGGGACTTTCCAAGACCAATGAATATATGGCTGTCTCCGAAATGAACGAGAATATAGATGAAATGAATCTGATGATTCCGAGTATGGAAAACGAGAGTATTATTGATGCATTCAAATCAGGTGCAGATGAATATATATTTGATAAAATGACAGTTGAAGAGTGTGCGAAAGCAACCTGTAAGGCAATGAGGGATGTTATTGAGAATATGGAACAGTAAGAATTTGCATGAGTTGAAATTCTGCTAATGGAGTGTTGAAAGCTAAAGATTAATGAGTATCGGTCATTAGAAAAATGGATTGTAAAACATAAGGAGGAGAAAAATGGCACACTATAACTGCCTGATAGTTGATGATGAAGTGGAACTTGCCAAGATGACTTGCGAATATTTTCAGATGTTTGATGTAATATCTGCTTATGTGGATAACGGAGAAGCTGCATTATCATTTATTGATAAAAACGATGTCGACCTAGTACTTCTTGATATTAATCTTGGGGACAGATCAGGTTTTGAAGTGTGTCGTACAATACGGGAGAACAGGCAGATTCCAATATTATTTATCAGCGCAAGACAGAGTGATGAAGATGTTCTTATTGCTCTTTCAATAGGCGGTGACGATTATGTGAAGAAACCGTATAATCTGTCTGTGTTGCTTGCAAAGGTAAAGGTCAATCTTAAGAGGATTGAGAATATGGAGAAAGAGAAGCGGGCAGAGATTGAAAACGTTAAGCAGAGTTTGGGCAGAAATTCAGAAAATGGTGTTATGAGTGGGGAAGGCTTGTCGGCTGATAGTGATACGGTTGGCAAATCGGTTTCCGGTTCAGAGATATTGAAACTTGAACCGGCTACAATGTCAGTAATATATGAAGGTAACAAGATTTCTCTTAAGGCAAAGGAGTACTCATTGCTTAATTGCCTGTATGAGCATAAAAATACTATCGTTACAAAGGAGACTTTGTTTGATGAGGTGTGGGGTGATTCATTTTTCTCAGATGGTACGCTCAATGTTCATATAAGGAAATTAAGGGAGAAGTTAGAGGAAAACCCTAATGAACCGAAGATAATAAAGACTATCTGGGGAACCGGATATATTATGGAAGTTTGAACGAATGATGAACTAATGTGGTAGGTATAATTATGAAAATCAGATGGATTGCAGTAATATACACCATTGCTATGCTTATTTTATTAAAGTTAATGCTCGGTTCTTTTGGCAGGAATGATTTTACGAAACGCGATTTGGTATATTACAATGATCTGACCTGGCAGATTAAAGATGCTTATAATGCCGGGATGGCGATTGGCGATATTGAAAATAAATATAACTGCGATATTATTCTTAATGATGATGCTGATTATGTAGAAAAGCTTTATAAGTATTATGAAGATTATGGTCTGGTGATGGATTTTTCGATAGAAGATGACAGTATTTTATCCGGAAATGATGACGAAGAAAAAAAGGTTGATGCAATTCAAAATGATAAGTCATACGTAATAGGGAAAATATGTTTTGCTGCTGAGAGGAATACATTTTATTCGGCAAAGGAAAGTGTGAGACGGATTAATATATATATTTGGATGGGATTACTGACTGTGGGATACTTACTCATCCTTGTGATCTACAGTAGATATATCAGACCATTTCACGAGTTGCAACATTTTACAACAGAAATTGCCAAAGGCAATCTTGATGTTGCGCTTCCTATTCATAAGGAGAATATGTTTGGCGCATTTACCGAAAGTTTTGACATTATGCGCGAGGAACTTGCCGCTTCGAGAATACGTGAAGCTGAAGCGGAAAAGAGTAAAAAGGAGCTTGTTGCTCAGTTGTCTCATGATATCAAAACACCTGTTGCGACAATCAAGGCAACCTGTGAAGTTCTTGAAATGCAGGAACAAATGCGATTGAATGAATTACGACATGGTATCGGTGAGATGACGCATGAATGTTTAACAGGAGAACAGCAACGTAAAATCGATACCGATAGTGCTGATAAGGAAATAATAAAGATTAAAGGAAAACTTGAAAAAATAGGTTTTATTTCCAAGAAGTCAGATACCATAAATGAGCTTATTAATAATATGTTTCAGGCAACACTGGAGGAACTTGAAGAATTGGTGGTAACCCCCGAAGAAACAGAGTCAGTGATTATTGATAGTTTTTTCAGGGAACTTTCTTCTTATGGAAATATCATAATAGATAATAAATTGCCCGAATGTCTTGTATATATGGACAGACTCAGAATGGAGCAGGTTATCGGAAATGTTATCGGTAATTCTTCAAAATATGCCGGAACTGATATAGTGGTGTCATATAAGATTATCGATTCTACAGAGAATGAAAAATACCCGGGTCAAAGAGACTTTTCGGGAAGAGCTACTGATCGGATATATAGGAATGACCAATATTTGTGTATTACCGTTCGTGATTATGGTAAAGGTATTTCGGATGATGAGATATATAGTGTGACAGAGAAATTTTACCGCGGTCAAAATTCATCCGGAAAGCAGGGGTCAGGACTCGGACTATATCTTGCAAAATATTTCATGGAAAAACAGATGGGAGGTTTTGAATGTTATAATCACAAATCTGCCGGTAATGAAAATGATGGTTTTGTTATTGAGTTGTATTTGAAGAAAGTATAATAACAGATAGGAGCGACTGAGAATATGTTTATTAACAAATTAAATCAATTATTTAAGCCTGAAAGACTGCTATATTATACTGTTGCTACAGACGAAGAAATTGCTTCTTTTTATAGGGGTGAGGAAATCGGTGAAGTAGGAAAGTATATTAATAAGTTCGGCACTTACGATTATCCGGGAGTATTTTATGTGAAAGAACTTGATAGTCCGGTTATAGGCATAGAATATAGAATTGATGATGAGAGAATAGAGTACCCCGGTAATCTTAAGACTATAGTGCTTAAGGAACAGTTCTTCTACTCGATTGAGATAGATAATGAAACAGATCTTGGCCTTGATTCTATTAACAGGATCTTCGAGCAGATGGCGCATGATAATGATGCGCACAGAATATATACAGATTTATATATAAAAAATGATCCGGAGGTTATAGGTGTATTTACAAGCGGTAAGAAAGTTCGTATTTTATATGAAGGTGAAGTATGCAGAGATGGCGCCGTTCCTGTTATTGGTGGAGATATAGATAATCTCGATAAAGAAATGCTTTATAAGATGGCTATGTTTGATCCGATAACAAAGCATTATAATTGGAATCATTTAGTGCCATACCTTGAAATGCCTATGGACGCAGGAATTACTGACTATGCTTTTGTGCATTTTGATGTGAAGGCGTTTCGAATTATCAATGAGGTATATGGTCATATAGCAGGTAATAAAGTTTTGACTAATGTAGTGAAGGCCATGAATGAGGCTGACTATGTTCTTAGTAGTGCAAGGTGTCACAATGATAATTTTGCAATGATGATAAAGGATATGCCTGAAGAAGAAATGATTGCAACACTTGAAGATTTTTTTGATGGGTTGTCGCATTTGGAAGAGGACGATAATTATAAGATTCATTACAGGTGTGGTGTTGTTCCTATGCAACGCGCTTTGCTTTTGGGGAATCGTGTGGCAGATGCAGGTAAGCTTGCCCAGAGTTTGGGAACCAATAATAACAAAACTGAGATAATCATTTATACAGACAAAATGCATGATGATGTCTTATGGAGCAATTATATAAAGGCATATGTTGACACTGCAATAGAAAATGATGAGTTTGTGGTTTATTTGCAGCCGAAGTTTGATATACATAAGGAAAAAATTAAAGGTGCGGAAGCATTGATCAGATGGAATTACAAGAATAAGGAATTTTTGTCTCCGGTTAAATTCATTCCTTTTTTTGAGAAGGATGGTTCGATTGGAAAGATAGATGACATTGTTTTGAATAAGGTATGTAATGCATTTTTGGAGTGGAAGAAGGAAGGAAAACCATTGTATCCGATATCGGTTAACCTGTCGCGCAGCCGTCTTTATGATGTTAAGCTTATCGACCATTTGACAGAGATAGTCGATTCATACGGTGTTGACCATGCACTTATAGACTTTGAACTTACGGAAAGTGCATCATACGATAATATGTCACAAATGATACAGGTACTTAACTCTTTAAGAGAAAAGGGCTTTAAGATATCGATGGATGACTTCGGAACAGGCTATTCGTCATTTTCACTTCTTACTGAAATGCCATTGGATACGTTAAAAATTGACAAGAGTTTTGTAGATAAAATTGGTACATTTAATGACAGTGATAAGGATATCGCGGTTATAAGGCATATTATATCTCTCGCAAAGGAACTTAATTTCACATGCCTTGCTGAGGGGGCTGAGAAGAAGTCACAGGTTGACAGGTTAAGAGAACTTGGATGTGACGTTATTCAGGGATATTATTACAGTAAACCGATACCTGTTGAGGAGTATGAGGGGAGATATTTGTGACAGTAATCCTGCAATAAATGCTATTTGACAATTAAGAATCAGTTAAGAAATAGAGAAGAATCAGATTAAGACTTCTCTATTTTTTTGTTGTAAGATGTCACTATCAACAGAAGATATTAGTTAAGGTAAGCTCCATAAAGTGCTTGCACGATTGAACGCCTATCTTTAACGGTATCGTAACTGTAAAGTTGTGATAATAGAAATGAATACAAAAAGAAAGGGTGACAAATATGTCAGAAACAATATTAAAAGTAAAAGATTTATCTAAAACATTCTCAAACGAATCAGTACAACAACACGTTCTTAAAAATCTCAATCTTTCTATATACAAGGGTGATTTCACAGTTATAATGGGTAATTCCGGTTCCGGTAAGAGTACGCTGCTATATGCGTTATCCGGCATGGACCGTCCGACACTTGGAAGTGTTGTGTATGGTGATACAGACATTTCAAAGTTTTCGAACGACAAACTGGCTAAGTTCCGCAGAGATCATTGCGGCTTCGTATTCCAGCAGAATTACTTAAATGATACCATGAGTGCCCTGGATAATGTTATGGTGAGTGGTTTGTTAAAGACTAAGGATAGAAAAGCGTTAGCAACAAAGGCAAAGGGGCTTCTTAATAAGGTGGAGATTACGGAGCAGGATTATAACAAGTTCCCTACACAGTTATCCGGTGGTGGTCAGCAGAGAGTCGCAGTTGTAAGAGGTGTAATAAATGATCCGGAAATCCTGTTTGCCGATGAGCCTACAGGAGCGCTGAACTCACAAAATACCGAGAATGTTTTGAATATACTTTCGGAGCTTAACAGTGAAGGGCAAAGTATTGTGATGGTAACGCATACGGTAAAGGCGGCAGAGAGAGGTAATAGAATCATTTATCTTGCCGACGGAGTTATATCGGATGAAGTTGATCTTGGTACTTATCAGGGAGATTACAAGGATGAGGCAAACCCAAACCGGAAGCAGGCAATTGAAAGACATAAGAAACTCAAAGATTTCTTGCAGGATATGGGCTGGTAAGGCTGAAGGTTTACATAATGATACGATGCTGGATTCTCAATAATGCAATATTATGAAGAAAAGACGATGTTTTGTATGGTAGACATAATATTTATAAATGTATGGTTTTTTAAGAAATGAGGTGTCTTAATGTATAAATTATATTTTATAGCAAAGAACAATATGAAAAAACAAAAGGGCGATATGATAACTTTTTTTATACTTACATTTATCTCCGCCTTTCTGATTTTTAACTGTGCGTCTACACTTGGCGGAATGGGTAAGGTTATGGATGACAGATTTGAAAAGATTAGAGGCGCACATCAGCTTCTTTTTATAGGAAACAGTGATGTGGAAAAGGAATGTGCCGAAAAGGCTTTCAAAGAAAATGAGCATATCGTTGATTATGAGGCGACTCCATGTACACAGATATATGCTGAATACAGAAATAAGTCGGACTCTGATTGGAAGGAATATCAGTTCTTTACGGAGAGTTTCGAGCAGGATAAGAAGATGATGAAGGTGTTGGATGTTGAAGATTCAAAACTTTCGGATGATGACATTTATATACCATTTTTTCTTAAGGGGAGCTTTGCGATTGGCGATACGCTTCAGATGAAAATGAATAATAAAATATATGATTTTAATGTGGCTGGCTACAGTGAAGATCCGTATTTTGCTTCGTCTATGAACATAACGGTGTATTATGTGTATATATCGCAGAAGATGACTGATAAGCTTCTTAGCGAACAACCTGATAAAGTGATAGATTCGCTTGTATATAAAGGCCGCATAGATGAAAGTGAATTAAAACCTTCTGTTAGTAATGTCCTTGAATATATATACAGTGTAAATGATGAGGAGAAAGAATACTATACTACTTCACAGCTTGAACAGGAGATTACGGAAAGCTATAAGAATTACATTACTCCGTACAACGAGAAGAATCCGGAGAAATCATACTTAAGTTTTCTTGCAGTGAATTGGCAGATGATGCGTGGCGGGGCTCAATTCGTACCTATGATAGCTATGGCGGTTATCCTTACTTTTGCAGTGCTGATACTTGTTATTGCAATTATCATCATTTCCTTCAGTATCAAGAATTTTATTCAGCGCAACATGAAGAACACGGGGATACTTGAGGCTTCCGGCTACACAATTAAGGAACTTCGGGCGGCATTATCGGTACAGATTGTAATGATAGCATTTATCGGTGCAATACTTGGAGTTGCAACAGCATTTTTCACAAGCAGACAGTTCGGTGACATTGTAAGTTCTATACTGGGAATTACATGGAATCAGCCGACCAATTATATAGCAGGTTTTGCCACTGTAATAATACTTTCACTGATAATATTTGCGGTAACAGTGCTCGTAAGCAGAGTATATAAGAAGATTACGGTATTGGATGCACTTCGCGGTGGGATAAATGCACATAATTTCAAGAAAAATCATTTCGCCTTTGAAAAGACTCCTCTTCCTATTCCATATGTATTGTCGCTTAAGGAGACATTTGGCGAAGTAGGAAAGAATCTTATACTTACATTTATTATTATGGTACTTACCATTTCAACTCTTTTGGGATTCGGAATGATGGAGAATTTCGGTACAAATCCGGATAATCTTATGAAGATAATGGGATTTGAGGATGGAACAATCGCAGTATTTGGCGATGAGAGCATAGAGGATGAACTTGAGAAAATGGATGGAGTTGCAAGCATTCTTGCGCAGACAGGGTTTGAACCTTCCGTATCGCGGGGGGACAAAACACAGAATGTATACACCTATATAATTAGAGACATGAATAAGAGACAAAATACGGTTTTGATCGAAGGCCGCTATGCTAAGCATGATAATGAGATAATGATAACAACCGGTGTAGCCGATGATTTTGAGGTTGGTGTTGGAGATGTATTGACGATTACTGTCGCTGACAAATCAGAAGATTATATAATAACCGGTATAGATCAAAGGATGGAGAGAATGGGGCGTGGTATAAGCATTACATTTGACGGGGCTAAGAAACTTGTTACTGCTTTGCCCACAATTCAGTATTTGATAACCGCCAAGGAGGGAGTGACGTTTGAAGCTCTGAATTCTCAGGTTGAGAAGCTTGAAAAGGATGGAAAGATAAAGACGGAAAGCGTTATGGATGTAGAGAAAAATCTTGGCGGAACACTAACCACCATCAATATGGCAATGAAATTATTATGTTTAATAATAACTATAATAACAATTCTTGTGGTGATATTTGTTGAAGCGTTGATAATACGGGCAAAGATTGTAAGAGAGTGGAGGGCTTACGGAATCAGTAATGCACTCGGAATGACATCCGGGCAGATCATCACTCAGATTATGATATCCAATGTTCCGGGAATAATTGCAGGAACACTAATCGGTGTGGCACTTGCACAGTGGGCAGGAAGTAAAGTGTGTATCGCCAGTTTCTCCATATTCGGAATCAAGCAGGTTGCATTTGGTATTTCAGCTGTATGGGATATCGTGACAGCTGTTGGAATCCTTGTGGTTGCAATCATTACTGCAGGACTGTTCGGATTAAAGACAAGAAGGCTTAATCCGGTGGAGATGATAACGGAGGAGTAGGAGAATACTCAAAAAATATTTTTAAAGATTTTCTTGACATAAATTTTTAATTAAATTAACCTCTTTTACCCATACGGTTCTTCTTAATAATATACATCTTATCATCAGCCTCTTTCAAAGCCTGAGTGATACTGAAATTATCATCCAATATGGTTGTCATACTGCCACAACTTGTTGACACGATGTAGGGCTTGCCCGAAGTTTCATTATAATCTTTGAGATATTCTGTGATAGTATCAGTAATATTATCTGTATCACATTCTCCGAATATAACTGCAAATAACTCGTCGCCTCCGAAACGTACGCAAAGTGCTGAATCGGGGGTGGCATTGTCTAAAGCCTTGGCAACTGTTGATATGGCATTATCGCCTTCTGCATGGCCAAAGGTATCATTTATATATTTCAGACCATCGAGATCGGACATGATAACAGTGATAGTGTGATTGTTATATTCCGGATTTTTGCATAATTTCTTGAATACATTTTGGAATCCAATTCTATTATACAAACCGGTAAGTGAATCATGACGGTACATCTCATCCATCTTATTAAGAAGACTTCTTTGATATCGCATATTGATATATCCACCGAAACCGATGCTTATGGCGTTAGTTACATTCATGGAATTAGAGTAGTTGGATATAAAATAATTTCTAAAATAGAAACAGATAAAACCAAATGGACGGTTCATAAAATCCAAAGCGTTAAATATCAACGGATATCCACTCTCAGTAAGTTCGAGTACCCTGTCTCGGAAAGGCTTAGAGAGAACATTTTCTGAATGTTCTTCATCTGTTTCCGGAAAAATAAAAGTGTCGGGTTTATACTTAT